>JASHOG010000051.1 GCA_030041225.1 Vulcanimicrobiota bacterium
CCCGGTGTTCGAAGGGTCGAGATGTCTCCGGGCTCATACACCCCGCGCTGATAGCGCAGGAATGAAATCGTAAACTCCCTTCTTGTCGGCCTACCGCTGGGTCTGCAATAGGTTATCCCGTAAAGCCCTTCGGCAAACATGTATCCACAGGCAGACGAACCAGACGGCAACCCGCGCGGAGAGACGAATCTAAACGGCGCCTCCGAAGGAAGACGAGAAATCCAAGCGCGTACTCGTCGCAGGCAGACCCGTTCGCGTCGACCACTACTCCAGAAGGGGCAGCCCTGCGCAAACGTTAGTCTGTGAGTCTGGATAGTTACAGCCTTCAGTGGATCAGGATGGCCGATAAACATAAGTACTGCCGAACTGATCTCTTCACGTTCGGTGAGCCCCAAGCCGAGTGCCGGAATGACGAGCGCCAGAAGGATCAAAGGAAACAAGAGCCGTCGGTTAATCTTGGGCTTGCCCGCACGTGCTGCGGCCTTACGGTATATGGCGCGCTCGTCGTACTCCGGCACGGAGGCCCCGCTCAGGTGTGACCTGATGCGCTCGGCGACGTCGGCGTCAGAGGGAATCATGGCTTGGCTCCTGTGAAGAGGGCACATACTCGTTGCGCTCGCCGGCGACGAGGAGTGAACGCAGGCGGCGTCGCGCGAGGAAGAGGCGAAAGCGAATCGTACCGCGGGGAACGCCGAGCGCTGCAGCGATTTCCTTGCTATTGAAGTCGGCAAAGTATCGCAGGACGACGACCTCGCGCTCTCCGACGGGCAATCTCGATAGAGCGCGTGCGATGTCAATCGAGTCCGCCTGCTTTTCCTGTGGGTCGTCGAGCGCCGCAGGTTCGGGTTGAAGTGGTTCTTGACGCATCGCACGGCGAGCTTCGCGGATCAGGATGCGAGCGGCCCACGTGTTGAACGAGCTCGGGCGTCGCAGAGATCGTATCGACTGTAGGATCAGCGCGCATGCCTCTTGCGTGGCGTCCTCGGCTGTTGCCCGGTTGCGCGTGATACCGAGCGCGATGCGAAACAGAGTCGGCCATGCCGACTCCATGAGAAGGCGAAATGCTCCGGCCTCGCCTCGTGTAGCTGCGGCCGCGAGTCTCCCGGACTGATCCACGCTATTAAGGAGGCGTACCGGGCCGAAAGTGTTGGCCTGGGGCGGCTCCAGGACTACCTTACGTCTTAGAAAGGGTGATCGAGCCGCTGATCGTTTGCAGTTGGATCGTGCCGGAGCCGTCCCCGATGCGCCCGTTCGCCTCGAAGCCCACGGTCTGATGGCGCGCGACGATTGGGAAGGTGCTATCGAAGTTGCCGGAGATCGACTGCGCGTTGACAACGGCGCCGCTCTTCGGAGGGATTGCGAGGTCGACGGAACCGCTCACAGCCGCGACATCGACTTCGGTGTTCTCCGGCATGCGCGCGAGCGAGGCATCGATCGTACCGCTTACGGTACGGATGCGGACGTCGCCGCCGAGACCGGTTGCCGTAACATCGCCGGAGACATTGTCGATCGTGACGTTACCGTTCAGGCCTGCGACGCTTACGTCGCCGCTGACGTTCCTGATCCGAAGCACGGCGTCGCGTGGTACGTGGAGCGTGTAGTCGACACTCGCGCCGTTGTGACCCCAGAAGACAAAGCCCTCGTGCGGATACCGCGTCTGGACCTCGACGTACGAAACGGGCGTTCCTTCGCGGGTGATCTCGATAACGGTATTGCGGACCGCCGAGACGTCGTCGGAATGTTTGCGCGCGACGATGTCGATTTGGCGTCGATTCCAGGGAATTATCTCGATAGGGCCGGAGACGTTCTCAACGTGCACCTGCGCGTGCGGCGCGAGGGCGAAACGCTCGTGGAGCCTCGACTGGACGGCGTCACCGTCGCTGCCGAAATCCGTCGTAAAGCAAGCGGAGAGGAGCAAAACGGGTGCAAGGGCGACGAGCAAGCTTCGCATGATCCAAGTACGACGTAGCCGAGTCGGAGGTTTCACGGCGCCCGTGAGGGGAGCGAAGGCCCGCTGCCGGGGCCCTCGAATACACGGTGCTTCGTGAGCATCGAGAGCCTCATTCGAGCTATCCCGGATTTTCCGCTGCCCGGCATCCTCTTCCGGGACATCACGCCGCTCCTAAAGGACGCGAAGGGCTTTCGCGGAGCGATCGACCTTTTCGTCGAGCGCTACAAGGGCCGCGGCATCGGCCACGTGGTTGGCATCGAGGCGCGCGGCTACATGCTTGGGGCGCCCCTTGCCTACGGCATCGGCGCCGGTTTCATCCCGGTCCGCAAGCCTGGGAAGCTTCCGTATAGCAAGCTCTCTGAGTCGTATGCGCTCGAGTACGGCACGAACTCGCTGGAGATCCATGCCGACGCGCTCGGCGATGGAGATCGCGTCGTCGTCATCGACGATCTGCTTGCTACCGGCGGCACCGCTGCGGCTACGCGCCGGCTCCTCGAAAGGCTTGGAGCGAAAATCGAATCCTTCGCCTTTCTCATCGAGCTCGAGGCACTCAAAGGTCGCGAAGCGCTACCCGGCGCGGAGGTGATCTCGTTCATAAAGTACTGAAGACCTGCGTGCTTGCAACGCTCGCCGCGTGGGTCGTCACCGCGGCGACGCACGCCGGGCCTCAGCCGGTCTTCGCAGGGTTGCTGTCGCACCGCCGCGCGACGCCGACCCCCTCTCCAACGCCGGTACCTCCGGCAGACCCGGCCGTTACGACGATGGCACGGCGGCAGTTCGTCTCCTGGCAGGCCGGAGAGATCGACCGGGCCCAATATACGGCTGCGCTGAGTGCGCAGATTCCTGATTCGAAGCTACAGGAGAACGCCTCGAATCTCGGGACGCTCGGGGCTCTCAATAGCATTGTCTATCTCGGCCCGCGGGACAGCGTCTATGCGACCCTGCCGCCGGGAGTGCACGTCTACCTCTACAGGATGATTTGCTCGAACGGCTCGATCTACGAGCAACTGACGCTCGACCAGAACGGCAAGGTCGCCGGAATCGAGTTCACCGATACCATCCCGACCCCGCCGCCGTGATACAATAGGCGGGTCTTCCCGCCTATGACGACCTTCACGACCATCGACGAACTTATCGAGAAAGTCAGCGCCTACGACCCGGCGCTCGACCGGGAATGGCTACGCCGCGTCTACGAAACGGCCGATCACGCTCACGAGGGCCAACATCGTGCCTCCGGTGAGTCGTACATCGCCCACCCGCTCGCAGTCGCCTCGATCCTCGCCGATCTCGAGATGGACCGCCAGACGATCGCCGCCGCGCTGCTGCATGACGTCGTGGAAGATACGAGCGTTACGAGCGAACAGGTTGCGGAGCGCTTCGGCGAGGAAATCGCACAGCTCGTCGACGGCGTCACGAAGCTGACTCGGATCCCCTATCAATCGAAGGAAGACGCGCAAGTCGAGAACTTGCGCAAAATGTTCATGGCGATGGCGCGCGACATACGCGTCATCATCATCAAGCTCGCCGACCGCCTGCACAATATGCGCACGCTCGCGAGCCTTCCGGCCTCAAAGCAGCAGGCGATCGCGCGCGAAACGCTCGACATCTACGCGCCGATCGCACACCGCCTCGGCATCTGGCGCATCAAGTGGGAGATCGAAGACCTCTGCCTGCGCTACCTCGATCCCGAATCCTACCGGGAGATCGTCGAGCGAGTTGCCAAGACGCGCGACTCGCGCGAGGCCGAGGTGACGCGCGCGATTGCGCGCCTTGAGAGCGAGTTCAAAACGCTGAAGATCGCCGCGGAGATTCAGGGGCGCCCCAAGCACTTCTACTCGATCTACGCGAAAATCAAGCGAGGCCGGGAGTTCTCGTCGATCTACGATCTCACCGCAATCCGTATCATCGTCGAGTCGGTCAAGGACTGTTACGCGGTCTTGGGCGCCGTGCATGCGATGTGGCCGCCGCTTCCCGGGCGATTCAAGGATTACATCGCGATGCCCAAGCCGAACATGTACCAGTCGCTTCACACGACCGTCGTCGGCTCGCAGGGCGATCCGCTCGAGATCCAGATTCGAACGCGCGAGATGCACCGCACGAGCGAGTACGGGATTGCCGCGCACTGGCGCTACAAGGAGGGCGGCAAGCAGGACCAGTTCGAGAACAAGCTCTCGTGGCTGCGTGCGCTCCTCGAATGGCAGAAGGACATGCGCGACTCGCGGATGTTCATGGAGAACCTCCGGCTCGATCTCTTCGATTCGCAGGTCTTCGTCTTCTCACCGCGCGGCGACGTCTATCCGATGCCCGCGGGCGGCTCGCCGCTCGATTTTGCCTACGCGGTGCACACGGACGTCGGCAACCACTGCGTCGGCGGCAAGGTCAACGGGCGCATCGTGCCGCTCGATTACCAGCTCGAGAACGGCGATATCTGCGAGATCCTCGTCAACAAGACGAGCGGACATCCCTCGCTCGACTGGCTCTCGATCGTCAAGACGTCAAGCGCGAAGCACAAGATCAAGCAATGGTTCCGGCGCGAGCAGCGCTCCGAGAACGTGCTCTCCGGACAGGAGGCCCTCGAAGCTGAGCTCGTGCGCCATCAGGTTCGCCTCGACGCCGTGCGCGGCGAAGTGATCGAGCGCATCGCGAAGCGCATGAACTACGGCTCGGCTGCCGACCTCTTCGCCGCAATCGGCTTCGGCGATGTTTCTTTACAGACCGTCGTCAAGCGTCTGCGCGACGAGCTGCGCACCGACAACGTCGTCGAGCTCACGCACATCACGCGGCGAGCTCCGACGCGTCGGGCGACGCGCGATCGCAGCGGCGTACGCATTGCCGGTGTTGACGACGTGCTCGTGCGGCTCTCGAAGTGCTGCTCGCCGGTGCCGGGCGATCCGATCATCGGCTACGTGACTATCGGCCGCGGCGTGAGCGTTCACCGCGCAGATTGCCCGAACGTTGCGTACATGAGTGCGACTCCCGATCGTATCCTGCAGGCGCAATGGAACAACGCGACCGAGATGACGCATGCCGTCGATATCGAGGTCGAGGCATCCGATCGGCCGCAACTGCTGCAGGACATCATGGCGGTCTTCGCGGAGCGCAAGACGCAAGTAAGCTCGGTGACTGCACGGGTTCGGCGCGACGGTGTTGCGGTGACGAGCTTGACCGTGCAGATTCGCGATCTCGATCACCTGCACACGCTGCTTACCCGGCTCGAGCGCCTGAACGGTGTGCGGCGCGTCTACCGCGTCACCAAGCGCGAGCGCACGCAGAGCTCGTGAACAGGTGCCCTAGCGCTTGAGCGCCTCGCCGCTGTTGCCCGACGGCGTTGCGTTCGTTGCAGGGGTGATGAACAGCGTCGCAGGCGGCGGCAGCTTTCTCTCGTTTCCCGCTCTCATGGCCGTCGGCGTTCCCGCTATTTCGGCCAACGCCACGAACAGTGCGGCGCTCTGGGTCGGCAGCGTCGGCGGCGCACGCGGTTACGCGCCGGAGGTCCGCGAGCAGCGCGGACTGCTGACGCCGGTGCTCGTTGTGAGCATCGTCGGCAGCCTCGCCGGCGCCGTGCTCCTCATTCGAACGCCCGCGCATCTCTTCGAGCGCATGATTCCATGGCTCTTGCTCTTCGCAACGATCGTCTTCGCGGTGAGCCCTCTTCTTCGTCGCCGGCGAACGGCCAGGGCGGCGCACCACGCGCCATGGCAGCTCGCAGCGCAGCTGCTCGTTGCGGTGTACGGCGGTTATTTCGGCGCGGGCATGGGCATCCTGATGCTCGCGATTCTCTCGTTCACCGGCTTCCCCACGTTCAACGCGGCGAACGCGGTGAAGAACGTGCTTGCGGTTGCGATCAACGGTGTCGCGACCGTGCCGTTCATCATCGCCGGTATCATCGACTGGCATTACGCGCTTCCAATGGCAGTGACCGCGCTCGCGGGCGGTTACGTGGGAGCGCGGCTCTTTCGCCGACTGCCCGCAATCTACGGGCGCAGCACGGTTATCGCGAGCGGCGTTGCGATGACAATCGTCTTTTTCCGCAGATGACGTACATCGTGCTTGCCGCCGGCCGCTCGCGGCGGATGGGGTTCGACAAGGTCTTCACGCCGCTGGGGAACGGCGAGGCGCCACTGCGACGCATCGCGATACTGCTGCGTGACCGGCCGGCAATTGTAGTCGTGCCGCCGAATCGAGAGGACGACGCGCGGCGCATGGCGCCGAATATGCTCGTTGTCGTCAACGCGGAAACGGAGCGCGGCATGGCGCACTCTCTGCGAGTCGCGCTGCAAACGCTCGCCGAGGACGAGGATTTCGGCGTGTTCCTCGGGGACAAACCCTTCGCGCGACAATCGACGCTCGAACTTTTAGAGGCGCTCTTCGGTGATGCCGATGTCGTCTATCCCGTCGACGAAAGCGGCACGCCGGGGCACCCCGTTCTCTTCTCGCGGCGCGTTCGCGAGAGGGCGCTCGCGCTACCCGACGGCGATACGATCTCTCTCTTGCGCAAGGACCCTTCGCTGCGCAGAGAGACGCTGGCGACGAACGATCGCGGCGCCTTCGACGATGTGGACACGCCGGAGCAATGGAGGGCCGCCGATGCGTGAGGTGTACGGCGCGATAGCACGCGCATTACGCGATCGCCGGCAGATCGCCGTCGCTACGCTCGTCGCAGTGCGCGGCGCGAAAACGGCGACCGTCGGGACCTCGCTCGTTGTCGAAAGCGACGGATCGTTTCTTGGCGACATCGGCGCCGGATGCCACGAAGGTGCGATCATCGAGCGTGCGCTCGAGGCGATCGCGCAAGGCGGCTCACCGAGGATGCTCACGTTCGAGCTCGACGACGAGGTGCTTGCCGGCAGCGGTTGCGGCGCCTCACTCGACGTGGTGCTTTGGCTGCCGCCGGCAGAGTTCGAGCAGACGGCCGACGCTCTTGCAGCGGGCGCGCGCGATGTTTTGTGGACGCTTGAGGGAACGCGGATCGAAATTTCGCGGCGGCGGCGCCTGGCGATAATCGGGGCTACTGCGCTCGCAAGAGAGCTCACGGCGCTCGCGCAGCGTGCCGACTATGCGGTGACGATTATCGATCCGCGCCCGCCGTTTGCAACGCGCTCGCGCCACCCGCAGGCCGATGAGATCCTCGTCGTGTGGCCGGACGATCCCGCTGCCCGGGCACGTCTCGACGAGGCAGGCGCGATCGTCGTACTGTCACACGACGCGAAGCTCGATCTCCCCGCACTACGCGCCGCGCTCGCCTCACCGGCTGGGTACATCGCGCTGCTCGGAAACCGTCGAGTCCAAGCAGCTCGCCGTGAGACACTGCGGGGTGAAGGCTACGACCAGAGGCAGCTCGAGCGGATTCACGGCCCCGCCGGTCTCGATCTCGGTGCGAGCACCGACGGTCAAACGGCGGTCGCCATTCTTGCGGAGATGATCGCGGTCGAGCACAAGCGTTCCGCGGTCTCACTGACGCGCACCGCGGGACCGATCCACGAACGTCTCTAGGCGGGAGCCGGGTGTGCGTCGCGCTCGGAGGGAGCGCCGGACTCTATGGGAGCGTTCGATGCGGTGATCTTTGCGGGTGCGAACCACATATAGACGATCGGGATGAGCAAGAGCGTCAGCACGAGCGAGCTGGTGACGCCGCCCATCACGACGATACCGAGGCTCGTACGCTGTGAGGCGCCCGGCTCGAGGTTGAGCGCAAGCGGCAGCATGGCGGCGACGATCGAGACGCTCGTCATGACGATCGGACGGAATCGCGTGAAGGCGCTCTCTTTGATCGCGGCGAGCTTGTCGCGGCCGCGCGTGCGCAAGGTGTTCGCATAATCGACGAGCAGGATGCCGTTCTTCGTTGCGATCCCGACGAGCAGAATCGTGCCGATCAGCGAGTAGAGGTTGAGCGTCTCGTGCGTGATGACCAGCGCTCCGATCGCGCCGACGGCCGCAACCGGCACGGAGAAGATAATGATGAACGGCGCGCTATAGCTGTTATAGAGCGCAATCATCAGCAAGAAGACGAGAATTATGGAGAGGATCATCGACGTGCCCATGCCGACCAGGGTTTGGTGCATGAAGTCTTGCTGACCGAGCGGAGCGGGGTAGACTTCAATATTCGGCGGCAGGTGCAGCGCCGGGATGCGCTTCTCGAAGGCGCTCTCTACGTTGGAGAGCGAGGAACTGGAGCTGTAGTTTGCATCGACGTGCACGACGGTGAGGCGGTTCGTTCGGGTGATGAACGGCGGCGTCGGCGTGAGAGAGAACGTCGCGAAGTCACCGAGGTGGACGATATCGCCGTTGTTCGCGCGAATCGGGATCGCCGACAGCGTCGCAAGGCTCGTCTGGTCGACGAGCGGGTAGATGACCTGCACTTGCTCGAGTCCAAAGCTCGTCTCGAACTGCGTCGCAACGTCGCCGCCGAAGGCTGCTCCTGCGGCTTCGGCCGCGTTCCCTATATTGACGTCGAGCGCCTCGGCCTTCTGCCGGTTGAAGACGACGGAGACCTCCGGCGCGAGGGTCTCTGCGGAGCTGTTGACGCTCGTCGCACCGGGCGTATCCTGCAGAACGTGGAACACCTTGTCCGCATAGGAGGTCGGGTCACCACCGGTGAGGTCGGTGACGAGAAAGTCGATCTGCTGCGCGTTCCCGCCTTGCGTTCCCGTCGACATGACGACTGAAGCCGTGACGTGCGGCAGCACCTTGTGAACGAGCTGCGTGAACTGTTGTACCCAATACTCCGTCGGCTTCTTGTGATTCGGAAAAAGGAAAACGTGAACTTGCGCGACATCGGGCTGAATCACGTAGCCGCCGAAGGACGCGGAGTACGCACCGGCGATGCAGGTCTCGTACTGCATGTCGGGCGTCTTCAAGATCTTCGCCTCGAGCTTGTACGCTCGTTGGCGTACCTGGTCGATCGGCGTCCCTTCGGGGAAGTTCAGCTGGATGTAGATCTGCCCGTTATCGACGGTTGGGATGAACGTCTCGCCCACGACGCCGAGCGGGACGAGCGCGAGCGACAGAAAGAAGCTCAAGAAGCAGCCCGCGACGACGATACCGCGATGTTCGAGCGCCCACGGAAGCGCGCGATGCGCGTACCAACTGCGGACATTGTCGAAGCCGCGCCCGAACGCATCGACGATCCGCCACGGCTTCCAATGCGACTTGAGCGCCCACAGACCGGCGAGCGTCGGCGTGACCGTAAAGGAAACGAAGAGCGAGGTGAGCGTCGAGATGACGATGACGAGTCCGAACTCCACGAGGAACCGCCCAACCTGCCCTTGGATGAAGGCGATCGGAAGGAAGACGACGACGTCGACGAGCGTGATAACGACGGCCGCGGCGCCGATCTCCATTCGCCCTTCGTAGGCCGCGTCTTCGGGCGTCTGGTTCAGCTCGCGGTGGTGGCGTTCGATGTTTTCGAGCACGACGGTCGAGTCGTCGACGAGGATGCCGATAACGAGCGTCATGCCGAGCATCGAGATCGCGTCGAGCGTCATGCCCGTCATTTTCATGACGCTCAGAGTAATCGCGAGCGACGTGGGAATGGAGATACAGACGACGATTGCGCTGCGCCACGAACGCAAGAAGAAGATCATCGCGAGGCCCGTGAGGAAGACCGCCTCGAGCAGCGTGTGAGTCACGGCGTCGATCTG
>JASHOG010000052.1 GCA_030041225.1 Vulcanimicrobiota bacterium
CCGAGGCGGTTGATGTCTTTCGGAAGCAATACTATGCAGAACTGGATAACTTGCGCAATGCATGCGCGGAATTGAAGCGGCTACAGGCAACATATCCGGACGACATCGGACTGCGGGAATCGATATCTCGCGCTGAAGACGTCATCGCCATTGCAGAAGGGCGGCACCGTTAAAGGTCGAAGAGATCATCGCGACCGTTCAGTATGCGCTCCTTGGGCGTCTCGAACTGGGTCAGGCACCACAAAGCCGAATCCTAGTGTCGACGCCAGCACTGTCTCTGCCGGTCCCTCGACTTCGCTCGCTTCGCTCGCTACGCTCGGGACGACAAGAGCGGAGATAGTTCGCTCGGGATGACAGGGTTAGAGCGGCGAGCCGGAGGCGAGCATCCTTTCTTCAGGGCGAGGCGGAGGCCGTCGGGGTCGGCGATGTCGTCGGCGACACTGTCGCTGACGGTTGCTCGTTCGCGTAGAGCACGAGGAGCCAGGTTTCGCCGCGTTTGGTCGTCACTTGCGGGGGCGTGACCTCGTAGTGCAACGTCGTGTCGGTTGCGGTTGCCTTCGAATAAGAGCCGATGAACGTATCGCTGTGACGGCCATGGCGCCCGTTCGTCTCATGGAAGAGCTGTAACGCGAAACTCCGTCCACCCATCTGCCCTTGCGGCAGAATGAAATCGACCGAGGTTTTTCCGCTCAACGTGACGTCGGCGTTCGCCGTGACGCGCAGCGCGATGAGCGCTTCGGTCGCGACGGCTTTCGTGTCGGGGTTCACCATCGCCGGAGCATCTTTGGTCTGCTCTTCGAGATGTAGCGTCAGCGAGGGCGTCGGGGTCGGCGACGGTGCCGGCGAAGATGAAACCGAGGGCGAAGGCGTCGGCGATGGTGATGGCGTTGCAGCACCCTTGCCCGGGCTCGCTGTCGGCACCGGCACGTTGAGGTGGACGATGCAACTATAGCCGTTTACATCTGGGCAGCGAATGCCGTTCGACGCGTCGGCGAGCGAGTAGGTCGCGGTGTCTCCCGGAGGCGCACTCGGCGTCGCGGTTGGCTGACCGGGCGAAGCCGAGGCATGCATACCACCCGGGCTTCCCGCCGCATTCGCTTGTACGGGGGGCGTAATGCCGCCTCCGCTGCCGCTGCTCATACCGCTGCCCATGTCGGAGCAAGCTGAGAGCAACAGTGCCGCTGCTGCAAGGATGATAAGTATTGTTCTATGCATTGCTAAGCTCGGGATGACACGACGCCGCGCAGCTCCTCGATGAACGACCCGACCGAAATCGTACGCTTCGTGTCAACGCCCCGCTCGTTGACATTCAGGGTCCCCTGCTCCACCTCTTGCTTCCCTACGACCAGAATGTAGGGGATTTTCTCCGTTTTCCAATGCCTGATCTTGTGACCGAGCTTCTCGTTGCTCTCGTCGACCTCGATACGGAAACCCGCGCCTCGCAGGTGCGCCGCCGTTTCGTGCGCGTAGGCGAGTTGTCCCTCGGCGATCGGAACGACGACGGCTTGCACGGGCGCGAGCCATGCGGGGAATGCGCCCGCAAAATGCTCGATCAGGACGCCGAAGAAGCGTTCCATCGAACCTGCAAGCGCGCGATGGATCATGACCGGGCGGTGCTCCCTGCCGTCTGCACCGCGATAGGCTAAATCGAAGCGCTCCGGCAGCATGAAATCGACCTGCACGGTGCCGAGCTGCCACGTCCGGCCGATCGCATCACGCACGTTGATATCGAGCTTGGGACCGTAGAAAGCGCCGCCGCCTTCGTCGATCTGAAATGAAAGATTCGATCGCTCGAGCGCGGCACGAATCGCGGCTTCCGCGACATCGTCGGTCTCGCCGCGCTTGAGCTCTTCGCGCGTGGAGAGATAACAGAAGAAGTCTTGAAAGCGCATCGCGTTCATCAAGCGCAACGCTTCGTCGAGCGTCTGCTCGAACTCGCGCTGCAGCTGGTCGGGCGCGCAGAAGAGGTGCGCATCGTCGGTCGTGAAGCCGCGAACACGCGTCAAGCCGTGGAGCACGCCGGAGCGCTCGAACCGGTAGACCGTCCCGAACTCGGAGTAGCGCAGGGGCAAGTCGCGGTAGCTGCGCGGTCGGCTCTTGTAGATGAGAATGTGTCCCGGACAGTTCATCGGCTTCACGCGGAAGCGTTGCCCCTCGACGTCGATCGGGCCGAACATGTTCTGCGCGTAGTTCTCGAGATGCCCGGAGGTCTCGTAGAGGCGTTCGCTGACGACGTGCGGCGTGACGACGGGCAGGTAGCCGCGCTCCCGCAATCCCTCGCGAATGAACTCTTCGAGAATGCCGCGCACGATCGCGCCCTTTGGGTGCCAGAAGATGAGCCCGCCGCCGGCCTCCTCTTCGATCGAGAAGAGATCGAGCTCGGCGCCGAGCCTGCGGTGGTCGCGCCGCTGCGCTTCTTCTAATTGGGCGAGGTATGCGTCGAGCTCGCGCTGGTCGTGCCAGGCGGTGCCGTAGATCCGCTGTAGCATCGGGTTGCTCTCGTCGCCGCGCCAGTACGCGCCGGCGACGCTCTGCAGCTTGAATGCGCGAATCTCGCCGGTGCGTTTCGCGTGCCCCCCGCGGCAGAGATCGGTAAACTCGCCGATTGTGTAGAGCGTGATCGGCTCGCCTGGCGGTATCTGCTCGGCGATTTCGACTTTGTAGGGGTTATTGCGAAAGTGCTCGATCGCTTGCGCGCGCGTGACCTCGCGTCCGGTCATCGGGTAATCGGCGGCGATGATCTCGCGCATGCGTGCCTCGAGACGCTCGAGATCCTCCGGCGTGAACGGCGTCGCGCGGTCGAAATCGTAGTAGAAGCCGTTCTCGATCGCGGGGCCGATTGTCGGCTTCGCGTCGGGGAAGAGATCCTGCACGGCGTATGCGAGCACGTGCGCCGCGGTATGCCGCAGCTCCGGCAACGGTGTCTCGGGCATGAAGTCGGGGGTGTTCGCCGAGGAACCCCGGGAAACTGCAGGGCATAGCCATTGACCTGACCAAGGTGGTTAGCCTATACTTGACGACGAGATGAAGACGGTCAATGTATACGAGGCAAAGTCGAGCTTCTCAAAGCTGCTCGCAGCCGTCGAGAGCGGAGGTGAGGTCATCATCGCTCGCGCGGGCAAGCCCGTCGCGCGTCTTTTGCCGTACTCGCCTCCCCCGAAGCGGCGCTTCGGTGAACTTGAGGGGCTCTTCCACGTGCCGGAGAATTTCGATGACCCCTTGCCGGAAGATGTGCTCACCACAAAAGGATGGTAGATGCGGTACCTCCTCGATACACACGTTTGGCTCTGGTCGCTCTTTGAAACGAAACGAATTGGAGC
>JASHOG010000053.1 GCA_030041225.1 Vulcanimicrobiota bacterium
GCAAAACTCTTTCCCGCGATGCCCAACGCGCCCGCCCACAGCGCGAACAGCGATGCGACGACCGCGCACCACCCCATCAGCACCGCATTGCGCCGCTCCGGCGCCAGCAACGCAACGATCATTCCGGCCGCGCAGGTCGCAAAAAACCCGATCACCGGCACCCCCGCGCCCGCGTGACTCATCAGCGCCTGCACTCCCGCGATGTGCGCTCCGCCGCCACCAACAACGCGTGGATGACGGCGAGCGGAGGCGGCGGGCAGCCGGGAACGATGACGTCGACGGGAAGCGTCGCGCATGCACCTGCCTCCGACGCCACGCTGGGGCCGAAGATGCCGCCGGAGATCGCACACGCACCGACCGCGATGACGCATTTGGGCGAGGGCATTGCCTCGTAGGTGGCGAGCAGCGCCGCTTGCATGCCGTGCGTTACGGGCCCGACGACGAGGAGCGCATCGGCCTCTCGCGGCGTCGGCGTGATGAAGAACCCAAGCCGGTGGAGACTATAGTACGGCCCCGTCAACTGCGCGATTTCGCTCAAGCAGGCGCTGCAATCTCCCGCGTCGACGACGCGAACGTGGAGCGAGTGCCCGAACGCACGACCCAAGCGCCGCTTCGCGTCGGCAATCGCGTCGTCCGTGAGGTGCGCCCACTCGTATCCTGCGTCCCATTGCAACGTGACCGGTCCGCGCGCGCAGCGGTAGCAATTGATGCAGCTGTTGCGATCGACCGCCACGATTCGCTCCTGCGCACGCAGTGCTCCCGTCGGACATATATCGGCAACCGCCGACGCCGCCGCAGCGTCCTCGAGGGTGCTCTCCACGGGAAGGCCCGGCGAGACGCCTTCGGCGGTCTCCGGCCTCTTTGGATATGGCGTGCTCTTGACACCAGTGCGCACGCCGCGCACAACCCAGTCGCTCATCGATCGTACTCCGCCACCGAAAGCCCCAGCGTCGCAAGAGTAATAGGGAAATCCTGAAAGCTGAAGCGTTCCATCGCAAGTGGGAATCCGTACCAATTCCGCAGAGACGGCGTCGCCAATTGATAGTGCGCGACTCTTCCGTCGCCGTCGCAACGTACCCAGTGCAGAGCAGCGCCGCGCGGCGCCTCGACCCAACCGAGCGCTGCGGCCCCGCTCGCCGGCACATTCGTTGAGACCGGACCGCGTGGAAGACGCGTAACGATCCGTCGCAGCAATCGCAGGGACTCCGCACATTCACGGAAGAGCACGCGCACGCGCGCGGCGCCATCGCCTGCACTGTCCGCCGCAACGGAGAAGGTGAGACGCTGATAGTATTCGTACGGCTGGCACGCACGCAAGTCGGTGTGTGCGCCGGAGGCACGCGCAAGGGGACCGACGAGCCCAAATGCCTTTGCGCCTTGCGCGGAAATCATGCCGACATTCTCGAGGCGGTCGAAGAATGTTCCCTCGAATCGTAACGCGGCTCCCAGGCTCCGCAGGCGAGTGTGGATACCGTACAGGCGATCGACGCTCTTCTCGCACGCTGTGTCCCGAAAGTCTCGTGTTAAGCCGCCGATGGCCACGACGCCAAAGAGATAGCGGTGACCGGTGAGCTCCCCACAGAGCCGTAGCGACTCCTCTTCAAGGATCGAGGCCTGGCTCGCCGCCACCGCCAGCCCGGTCGACTCGCAAATTTCGCGAATGGTCGCGACGTGCGATCGATACCGTTCGAGCTCGGCGATGAACGCTCGTAACGCTTGCGCGCGCTCCGGTACGTCGACGCCCGCGGCGGCTTCCACGGCGCGAGCGAACGCCCAACCGTGAGCAAAGGCCGAACGCCCGTTGCACCGCTCCGCGAGGAGAAGGGCGTCGTCTACGCTTCGCCCGCACGCAAGCTCCTCTATTGCACGGTACTTGTAGGCGAGTCGATGTTCAGCCCGCAGCACATTTTCACCGCACGTCTCCAGCTCGTACAGGCCCGATTCCGCGACGCCGCTATACACCGGGCCGATAGGCATGCGGAAGGCGCCGTTCTCGTGCGCGCTCGGCTCCCCGGGAGCGGACGTCTCAAATGCAATGCCAAGACGCCGTTCCATCTCGCGCTCGTAGACCTCGGCTGCCGGCACGACTCGGCATATGCTGGGAAATCGGCTCTCCCGATCGAGTCTGGAAAGAAGGATGAGAAACCCGCTGCTCTCGGTGCCGGCGAAGATGTAGCAAAGCGCCGGATGTACGGTGTCCTCGCGCTCGGCCACCAGCATGCCAAGCTCGAAACCGCGTTCCTGCAAGAGCCATCGCGCGACGTCCGTAAGTGCTTCACGCGGTGGCTCGATGACCATCATGCCTGCCATTCGGCTCGTATCGACCGATGCGAGCGTGCCCCAACGCTCGCAGAGCGCAGCACGCAGGCCGGCACCGCTCTCGCTAATCATCGGCTCAGTCCGAGTGCGGCCTGCGCTAAGAGTTCGTGCACGGGGTGCGGCATGATGAGGCCAAGTGCCAACACGGGAATCGCCGCGATCACGAGCGATATCGTGCACGGAAGCGGGAGCGCGTAGGCTCGGACGGCGCTCGGGCTCGCTGTGGCGCTCGGCGTACCGAATACCATACGATTGACTTGCGAGAGCATTCCGAAGAATGCAATCACGATGAAGAGCGCTAACATTCCCGTCGTCACGTATTCGCCGCGCGCGAATCCGGCTCGCAGGACGACGAGCTCGCTCGAGAACACCGCAAACGGCGGCGCGCCGGCGATCGCAAGCGCCCCGACCAAGAGCGCGGTTCCCGACAAGCGCGAGCGCTCGATGAGACCGCGCACGGCGCTGACTTCTCGCGACCCCGTCAGCAAGAGAACGGCTCCGGCGGCATAGAAGCAAAACGACTTCGTAAAGGCGTGATTGACGATCTGCCAGATGGTTCCGTACGCGGCGAGCGAGCCGCCGATGGCAGCCGCCGTAAGGATGAATCCCATGTGCTCGACGGTAGAAAACGCGAAGAGGCGCTTGTAGTCGTGGGTCTGCATGATGAGAAACGCGGCAACGCCCGTTGAGATCAAGCCAAAGATGATCGCCCACAGGCTCGCGTGCACGAGTGGGGTCGCGCGCACGATCGGCAGCAATCGCAGGATGACGTAGAGGACGACTGTCGTCTCGATTCCGGAGAGCAACGCGCACACTGGGGACGGCGCTTGGCTGTGCGCGTCGGGGAGCCACGTATGGAGCGGCACTAGGCCGACCTTCGCGCCAAAGCCGACGAGGATCAGGAGAAAGCCAACCTCGAGCAATGGTGCCGGCATCGCCGATGCCTGTGCGCGTAAGCCGCTCCAGGTAAAATCATCGGCATGCGCCGCCTTCATCGCCCAGAAGAGCACGAGAAATCCGAGCACCGCCATCGTCGCGCCGAGCAGTGTGATCGTCATGTACTTCCACGCCGCCTCGAGTGCACCGCGCGTGTTCTCGAAGGCTACGAGAAAGATCGAGAGCAGCGTGGTGAGCTCGACAGCAATCCAGGCAAGCCCCGGCTCGAGCATCAGCGGAATCAGGAGCATCGAGACGACGAATAGATTGAAGTTAGCGTAATAGATTCGCGGTGGAAACACAGTCGCGTTGGCCGTACTACTAATGTATCCCCACGAGAAGAGCGCCGCCAGAGTCGTCACCGCGGTGATGACGCAGAGCAGTACGGCGCTGAGCGCGTCGAGCGCTACCCAGTGGGGCAGTGCCGTCAGCGTGCCACGCTGCGCCACACCCATGGCAATGGCGAAACTCGTCGTTGTCGCGCAGAGCGCTGCGATGAACGTCACCAGAGCGAGGTAGCGATCGCTGCGAGGAAACGCTGCGACGATGGCGGCGAGCAACGGCAGCGCGGGAACAAGAAAGAGAATCACCAGGGAGACTCTTCCCGGAGGCTCGTGAGGCTCGCGGTCTCGGTCGTGCCGATTTGCTCGTGCAGAGCCCGCGTCAGCAATCCTACGATAAAGGCGAGAAGCGGAATGTCGAATGCAATAGCAAGCTCAGCAATGAGAGGGAAGTCCGGAGCAATGGATATACCCGCGAGGAAGGCGCCGTTCTCCATCGCCAGAATTCCCAACAACTGCGGAATCGCTTCGCGGCGGATCGTTACCTGGTAGGCTCCGAGCAGCAATCCTGAGAAGCCGACCACGACGTTCGCACCGCCCAGCGTCGGCCCGGCTGCCACAGCGATCAGCGGCAGTATCACGAGGTAGGCGATGCCGCTCAACGCAGCCGATGCGAGTAATGAAAGACGAGGATCCATCGTGTGCGGCAGCTCGCGCCTTTCGTAGACGGCTCCCGGAACGAGGCGCGTCAGCACGATGGGAATGAGGATCGGTTTGCTGACGAGCGTGACGGCGCCGAGCGCGAAGAGCTCCCACAAGTGAGTGCTCGCCCCGAGCGTAAACGCCGAGCCCGCAAGGCAGAGCGACTGCGCCACGAACGCGGTGAGGACCCCCCGCACCTGTCGTGCCACGATCATGCGATACGCGAAGAAGAGAAACGCGCCGAGCAAAAGGACGTTGAGGGCTGCACCGGTTTGTGAGGACACCGCTTATGCCCCGACCGCGCGCGCAAACATTGCGAAGACGGAGACGACGAACGCCCCGGCCGCATAATCGGTGATGCGGAAGAGCCGGAGTTTTGCAAACGACGATTCGATCGCGGCGAGCACGCATAACAGAGCGAGCAATTTGACGAAGACGAGCCCGATCGCGCGCAACAGGGATCCGAAATCCTGCGTGGTCGCGAGCCCCCATGGCGTTACGAGCACGTTCACCAGCACGATTGCGACGATGAAGAATCGCAAGTAGCCGGCCCATTTGACGAGCGCGGCGGCGGGGCCGGAGTACTCGAGCGACTTCGACTCATCGATCATCGCAAGCTCGAAATGACCCGACGGATTATCGACCGGTATCTTTCCGAATTCTCCGAGCAGGATCGCGATGAACGCAATGACCAGCAAGACGTGCGACGGCATGAAGAATCTCACGAGCGGGTGCACCCAGACCTGCTGCACGATGTATGGGATAGTGGAGTTCGCGGCAAAGGAAACGGTAAAGAGCACCATGATGGCGACCGGCTCCAGCAGGAATGCGACCATTCGTGTGCGGCTCGCGCCCATAGCACCGTAGGGGTTGGCCGTGTCCACGGCCGCCAGCACGAGGAAGAATCCGCCGAGCCCTAAGATAAAGCCGACCGCGAGCATGTCCCCGACGAAGGCAAAGAACAGCGGATAGTTCGTCAGCACGGGAATGAGCAGCACGACGATGAGCGGCGTGGCGAACGCGACGTACGGCGTAGCGCGAAAGATCCATGTCGCCTCCTGCGAGACGATCTCGTCCTTGTGAAAGCGCTTCCAAAGGTCGAGGTAGGGCTGGAAGACACTCGGACCTCGCTTACTCTGTATGAACTCCTTCATACGCGCGAGGATACCGGCAAGCAGCGGTGACAGCAGCAACGCAACGAGCAATTGCAGGGTGTTTGCGGCAATCATCCATGCCATCATCTCTCCTTCTCATGTCACACGAGACCACCGTCGCGTGGAAGATCAGGAGCCATCAGCCTTATGCCGGCGATGCTTTGCGGTGAGCTCCATCACCGTTTTCGTCTATTTCAGAGTACCGCTACGACGACCGCGTTTCCTCTCCGGCTGATGTCGACGGAGCAAACGTCAGGCGGCTAGAGCCCGCCGCCGGTGGAGGCTGAGGCTTCGGTCGCGGCATTGTCCCAGTAGCGGACGTCGGGCGCGCTCGGAACGTCGCCCACCGCGCCGACGTAGAAGGTACCAAGCCCCTTCGCGATGCGCCACGTCGTAAGCCGCATCTCACCCTGATACGCCGTGCGCGACAGGGCGTGGATGAACGATTTGCCGATCGACTGCGAGGGCAACTCGGTCGTCATCACGGCGATGACGTACGGAGCTCCGTCTGCGTAAACGATTCCGACGTCGTTGAGCGTATCGAAGAGGCTTCCGGTCTTGTGCGCGATGACGACGTCGTCGGGTAGTGACTCCGGAAGGAGCGTGTTGAACTCATCGTCCTCGAGAATTGCGATCATCTCGTTCGACGACCATTCGTCGATGAGCCGCCCCTCCGCCATAAGCTTCAGCAGCCGCACCATGTCGGACGGAGAGCTGCGCAGCTCGTTGCGAATTGCCCAGCCTTGCGTTCGGATGTCGTCGGAAAGCCATGTGCGGCGCAGCCCGAGTGCGTACATCTCGCGGTTGATGTTCCTCCGGCCGACGAGCCGGATGAGCATGTTCGCGGCGGTGTTGTCGCTCACGTCGATCATGCGCGCGAGCAGCTCGGAGACGGAGTACTCCGAGCCGACGGGCGCATCACAGAGATCGCCGGAGCCGTCGTCCTTGTCGCTCGCGTGGAGTATGACGCGTTGGTCGAGCGAGAAATCCCCTTCTTCAAGTTGTTTGAAGACTTCGGTCATCACCGCAACCTTAATCGTCGACGCAGCGGGCATCGAAACATTCGCGTTGTAACCGACGCTGAAGCCGCTCGAAAGATCGTACATCTCGAAAGCAGTTTCCGCGGGAAGACGTTCCGCAAGCCGGCGCAGCTCGGCGCGCAAGTGGCGCAATGGTGACGGAGCAGCGGTCGCAACAGCAGGGAGCAGCGCAATCGTGCAAACTGCAACGACGGCGGAGCAGAGGACGCTAGAGCGACGAGCGACCGCCACGACGCAACGATTGTAACACACGGTGCACCGTCCGAGCTAGAGTCAAGGAGCTCAGGCTTCTTAGAACGGGACGCCGTCGGCAGCTGGAGCTCGAACGCGTCCGGTAACCCCCGCGAGCGCGACGAGCGCAGCAACGTACGGCAGCGCTGCCAGCGCGTCGGCGGGAAGCCACGCGACTTGGCCGGCAATCCAGTATTGTAAAGCTTCGAACAAGCCGAAGACGACCGCGGCCCCGGTTGCTCCAAGAGGCGTCCAGCGCCCGAAGATGACGGCCGCGAGCGCAATGAAGCCACGCCCGGCGGTCATGCCGTCCGAGTACAGATTCAGTTCACCGATCGCGAGAAACGCGCCGCCGAGCCCGGCGAGCGCACCGCTCGTGATGACGGCCAGCATGCGAAAGCGTAGCGGATTCAACCCTGCGGATTTCACCGCAAGCGGATTCTCACCGGTCGCGCGTACGCGTAGTCCCCACGGCGTGCGATAGAGCACGACGTGCAGCGCGATCGCCAGAAGAAAGGCAAGAACGACGAGCACGAGCTCGCCCGCATTCATGTTGAGACAGCGCACGTTGGCGGAGGCAAGCTGCGGTACGGTCTTCGATGCGCCGGGTTGATTGAAGAGCAGGACGAGGCCGTATGCCGCACCGCCGGAGCAGATGAGGTTGATGCCCATTCCCGCCACGACTTGATCGACCTTGAACTTCGTGACGGCGAGCGCAAAGACGTAACCGACTGCGGCGCCGGCAACGATACCTGCGAGCAGCCCCACCCAACCCGCGTGCAGCGAGTACGACGCGACTGCAGCCGCGAACGCGCCCGCCGCCATCAACCCTTCCAAACCGATGTTGATGACGCCCGAGCGCTCCGAGATCACGCCGCCGAGTGCGGCGTAAACGATCGGCGCCGATTTCACGAGCGTGAGGAGCACGAGCGACACGACGAGTCCTACAAAACCAGACTCGACGAAACCGCAGCCGCTCATAGCGATCCCGCCTCGACGCGTTCACTGCGCTGTGCCACGTAACGCCGCGCTGCGAGCACGAGAATGATGATGCCTTCGATCACGTGAATCGTATCCTTCGGTACCTGGGCACTTGCCTGCATGGCGAGTCCTCCGGCTTCTAGAATTCCGAAAAAGAATGAAGCGACGCACACCTTGAGCGGGTCGAGATCGCCGACGAGCGCGACGGCGATTGCGACGTACCCGTAACCGGGAGAGAGCTGCGTGTTGAAACGGTGGAGTTCACCCGCCACGATCGTCGCGCCGCCGATGCCCGCGATTGCGCCCGAGAGCGTGAGCGAGAGCCACGTCAGACGCGGAAGGTTGATACCGTTACGGCGCGCCGCTTCGGGAGCCTCGCCGGCGGCACGCAGCTCGTACCCGAGGACGGTTCGCGTGAAGAGAAACTGCAAGAGCACGGCGATCGCGATTGCGATAAGGATGCCGATCGAGAGTCGCGTGTGCGGGATGAGCGTCGGCAGCCAGTAGGTATTCGGCAGCCACGCCGTTTCGGCGCCGATCGCAGCGGGTCCCATGAGCCACTGCGTCACGAGCCACAACGTCACGTACTGTGCAACGAAGTTGAGCATGAGCGTCGAGATGATCTCGTTCGCGCGCAACTTCGCCTTCATCCAACCGGCAATCGCGCCCCAGAGGCCGCCGCCGATCGCGCCGAGAGCGAGCATGATGATGATCGCCAAGAATGGCGGTAGCGTGACCGAACCACCGAAGGCGCCGGCGAGCAACGCTCCGACGAGCAACTGCCCTTCGGCGCCGATATTGAAGAGGCCGGCGCGGAACGCGAGCGCGATGCCCAGCGACGGAAAGAGCAGGGCGGAGGTCGCGACAAGCGTTTCGCCGATCTGGCTGCGTCCGCCGAGCGAACCCGCGATGAGCGCAGAGAACCCGTCGAGCGGGCTCGTTCCCGCGACCAGCATCGCAATCGACATGAGCACGATGATGATGATGACCGCAGCGAGCGGTGCCGCGGCGTTTCCGAGCGAGCGTCGTCTCATTGTGAACCCGCCATGAGGCGCCCGATCGCCGCGCGCTCGACGTTCGCGCGATCGAATCTGCCGGCGATCGCGCCCCGGTAGATCACGCAGATCCGGTCGGCGAGCGCGAGGATCTCGTCGAGGTCGAAGGAGATGAGGAGCACGGCGGTGCCCGCGTTGCGCGTCTCGATGAGACGCGACTGAACGAGCGCGGCTGCGCCGACGTCGATGCCGCGCGTCGGGTTGTACGCGAGGACGAAATGCGGTTGATCGATGAGCGCGCGTCCTACGAGCAGCTTCTGCTGATTGCCGCCGGAGAGCGTTCGCACTTTGACGTCAAGAGAGGCCGCGCGAACGTCGAAACGCTCGACGATCGCTTGCGCGTCCTCGCGCGCCTTCTCACGATCGAGCAGCACGCCGCGGCGAATACCGGGTCGATTCTGCCTCCCGAGCACCGCGTTCTCGACGATCGAGAAGTTGAGCACGAGCCCCTCGACGTGGCGATCCTGCGGGATAACGCTCGTCTCGACGCGTGAACGCTCGCGCTTGGGTGAAAGCTCGGGCGTGAAACGTACGGAACCGCGATACGGCAGTACTCCGGCGATTGCGTCGGCAAGCGCGGTCTGCCCGTTCCCTTCGACGCCGGCGATACCGACGATCTCGCCGCCGCGCACCTCGAGATCGATGCCGGTGACGCCGGATTCGGCGCTCCCGGCCTGCAGCGCGTGAACGGTGAGGCAGGGTCGCGGTGTCGTCTGTGCGCGCTGCGCGATCTGCGGCAGCTCGCCGCCGACCATTGCGCGCGCGATCTCGTCCACCGACGTTTCGGCCGTAGGCATCGCTGCAACGATTCGTCCGCGGCGCATGACGCTGACGCGCGCGCTGTACGCGATCACCTCTTGAAGCTTGTGCGTCACGATGAGGACTGCGGTGCCGCGGCGCGCGAGCTGGGTGACGCTCGCGAAGAAGCCGTCGATCTCCGCAGGTGCGAGCGCCGCCGTCGGCTCATCGAGAAGCAGAATCGACGGGTCGCGCTCGAGCTCGCGCAGCAGCTCGACGCGCTGCTGCGCACCGATCGGCAGATCCTCCACGAGAGCGTCGGGGTCGATGTCGAGCTCGTTGGCTTTCGAGAGCGCACGCACGCGCTCGCGCGCCGCGGCGGCATCGATGCGCCAACCGCGCCTCGGCTCGCGGCCGAGGAGGACGTTCTGCCAAACGTTCAGCCGGCCGACGAGCTCGAAGTGCTGATGAACGAGACCGACCGTACCGTTCGACTCGACGCTTCCCGCATCGGGGTGAAGCTCCCCGAAGGCGATCGCCGCGAGCGTCGATTTACCGGCTCCGTTCTCACCGACGAGTGCATGGATCTCGCCGGCGGTGAGGTCGAGATCGACGCCGTCGACTGCGACGACGCCCGGAAACGCTTTGCGAATGCCGCGCAGCCGCAGCGCCGGTGTGCTCACGGAAGCGGCACCGGTTTGAATGCCGCCTCACCGGCGAGCGTGTACGGCGGAACGATGCGGCCTTCTTCGATCGCGCGTTCGATGAGCGCGAGGCGTGCGAGCCGCTGAGGCCCGATCTGATCGCGCGTGTAACGGAAATCCGTCAAGCCGATCGCGTGCTGCTGCAACCCCAGGACGATGTGTCCCGAGAGCGGACGCCCGTCTTTGATCGCCTTCGCGATGTCGAAGACGGCGACGTAGACTTTCTTGACCATCGACGTGAGCACTTTCCCGGGCAGCAGGCCGTCCATATCTGAATCGACACCGATGACGTATGTACCGGCGGGGCGCGTCCGCACTGCGTCGATGGATCCAAGCGTCGCCTTACCAGCCGCCGAGTAAACGATGTCGGCCCCGCCGTCGAAGAGCAGCTGCGTCAACTCTTCGCCTGCGGCAACGTCGTCGAAGCTGCCCACGTACTTCACGTCCACTTTCGTGCTCGGATCGACCTCTCTGGCTCCTGCGGCATACCCCGCTTCGAACTTCTCGATCAGCGGAAGATCCTCGCCGCCGAGAAATGCGATGTGATGCGTGGTGCTCATCATTGCTGCGAGCGCTCCCGCTAAGAACGAACCATCTTGCTCTTTGAACGTCACGACGACAACGTTGGAGTCGCCGGCGAACGCAGTTGGATCACCGTCGATGATCGCGTAATGCTGCGTCGGGTTCGCTTGCGCAACTTCGGAGAGGTCGCGGCTCATCAGAACGCCGACGGCGTAGATCATGTCGAAGTGCAGGTTCGTCAGCGCCGTGAGATTCGGCTGATAATCGGCCGCCGATCGCGACTGCAGCACCTGAATGTAGGCGCCGAGCTGCGACTGCGATTCGAGCAATCCACGGTAGGCGGAGTCGTTGAAGGAGTGATCGCCGAGGCCGCCCACGTCGGTGACCATGCCGAGCTTGAGTTGTCCTGGATGCGGGCCACGGTGATGCACGGAGCATGCCGCGAGCACAATGGCGACGGCGGCGGCAGCAAAGGCCGCCCGCAACCGGTCCTTCATTGCCCGAAGGGGTACGGCTGCACAGCGCCGGATGCCTCCAACATGCTTCCCGACCTGCGCAACGCCCCGCCGCGCCGCTGGAGCGAGTCGCTTGGGCAGATTCGCTGGCTGCCGAGACTCATCGACAAGACACGTGCCGCACTCTGCGGCAACCTCGGTAACTATTTCTTCGGGCAGAGCCCGCTCGATCGGGAGTTGCTTCGCCGTCTCGGCCTGCGCCCTCGCGAGTTCGCGCGTATCGTCCGTGACGCTCCACAAGACGCAGACGTCTTGGCCGCACTACAAGCGCGATCGCCGGAGGGCGTGCGTGCGGCGCGTGCATGGAGCGACACACTCCGTCGGCGGTACTGGTTCTTTCTCTTCCTCGTCGACCTTGATGATGGGTACCTTACGGGTGGATGGCAGCTGTTGGGTGTTCCGGTGCGGTGGGGATCGGCGGTCTTGGCGCGTGCGATCAAGCGTCTGTGGCCGTCGAGAGTCGTGGACGGACTGTGACGCGCACGGACGTCATCGGCGTTCCGATGGATCTCGGCGCGAGCCGGCGTGGTGTCGACATGGGGCCGTTCGCCGTGCGGTACGCACGCCTCCACGAGCGTCTCTGCGCGCTCGGCATACAAGAGGTCATCGATCACGGCAACCTTTACGTTCCGATTCGAGAGTCAGTGCGCAGCAGTGACCGGCAAGCGCATTACTACGACGTCATCGACGAAGTGTGCGGGCGCCTGGCCGGCGTCGTCGAGCGCTCCGTGCGAGAGGGCGGGATGCCGATCGTGCTCGGCGGCGATCACTCGATTGCAATAGGGACGCTCGCTGGACTGCATCGCGCCTACGGTCGACCGCCGGGCCTGCTCTGGATCGATGCGCACGCCGACATCAATAGCCCCGACAGCTCACGCACCGGCAACGTGCACGGCATGCCGCTGTGGTTCATCCTCGAGCGTGGCGACGCGATCGCGCAATGCACCGTCATCCTCGCACTCCGCGACGTCGATGAAGCGGAGAAACGCATCCTCCGCGAGCGCGGCATTCGTGCGTTCACGATGACGGAGATCGACCGTTTCGGAATGGCGCACGTCATGGAGGAGGCCATTCGCATGGCGGGTGCAGAGCAACGTTCCATTCACGTCTCGTTCGATCTCGACGCGATCGACCCGAGCGAGGCGCCGGGGACCGGCACGCCCGTCAAAGGCGGCTTGAGCTATCGCGAAGCGCACCTCGCGATGGAAATGCTTGCGGAATCCGAGCGTCTCGGTTCGATCGAGATGGTGGAGATCAATCCGATTCTCGACCGCTCGAATCAGACGGCGATGCTCACCGTCGGCCTCATTTGCTCCGGCTTAGGAAAGTCTATTTTATGATTGCAACCGACATCGTGCTCTATCAAGCTGAATGGTGCCAGTACTGCGCACGTGTGCGCTCGGCCATGACGGACCTCTTGCTCGATTACCGCATCGTCAACGTACCACACGAGCATTCGCAGCGCGCTGTCGTCCAAGAGCTCTTCGGCACGACCGGCATCCCTTCCATGATCGACGGCGACGTGAAAATCGCTGACGACGACGACGCGATCATCGCGTACCTAAAAAAGAAGTACGGCGGGGGCTGAGGACGGGGTTGTCAAGCGAGGGTAGAAATGCTATAGTTGAACTAGTTCAACTATGAAACGCAAGCCGAAGAAGGGGGAACGGATGTGGAACCTTCAAGATGCCAAGGCACGCCTGTCCGAGCTCGTTGACCGAGCTGTGATGGGAGAGCCGCAAATCGTGCTGAGACGCGGTGAGCCCGCCGCCGTCGTATTGCCGTATAGCGAATACGAAGCCGAGAGAAAACCGCGTGAATCGCTTTTTTCGTTTTTTCAGAACTCACCGCTTTACGGCCTCGACCTAGATTTGGAGCGTTCCCCAGAGACAATCCAGGAAATGCGGGACATCAAGCTGTGAACGGTTATTTGCTCGACACCGTCACGGTTTCCGAGGCGATCGCGCGCAGCATGGACTCCGGCGTTGCTCGTTGGCTCAAGACGGCGGACGAACGAGCGACGTACCTTAGTGTTCTGACAGTCGGCGAGGTCCAAAAGGGCATCGATCGACTCGAGCATGACTCCAAGCGGCGCCACGAGCTAGAGCACTGGCTACTCTATGGCCTCATCGGAAAATTTGGCGCCAGAATTCTCAGTTTCGATATGGAAATCGCGAGACTATGGGGCTCCATGAGTGCATCGGCACAGAAGAGAGGGTACACCCTTCCAGTCATCGTCTCGCAGATTGCGGCGACGGCGCGACTCCATGGACTCACGGTCGTGACGCGCAATGAGAAACATTTCAAGAGCCTGGGCGTCGCGACGCTGAATCCTTGGTCGTGATGGGGCGAGAGGAGCACGGATGAAAGGGCGGCGACGAACGCTGAAGGTCGTTTCCTCCGTGTATGGATTGCCGGCTGGAGCCCTGGAGCGCATGGATCGGTACACGATAAAGAATCAGGTACACCTTAAGAGGCTAGCGCGTCGCAGCGTCGCTAGAGACCACAGCCATCTCCCGCCGTTCCCTAGGCGAACGTACGACATCGTGTATGCTGATCCGCCGTGGTTTTACTACGGCAGCCAAATCAAGGATGCGGCCGCCGCGAAGCACTATCCGCTGATGAGCCAGCAGGATCTCGCCGGCTTACCAGTGCGCGCCATAATGGCCAAGAAAGCAGCGTTATTTCTATGGGCGACCGGACCACGCTTGAACTTTGCAATCGAGTTGATTCAAGCGTGGGGCTTGCATTATCGCGGTGTCGCGTACGTCTGGGTGAAGACGAATCGGCGCGGCGAAGTGATACGCGGCCAGGGCGTTCCGCCGACGTTTACCAAGCCGACGACCGAGTTCGTTCTAGCAGCGACGACAACTCCCACCGGCAGGCCATTTCCGCTCCTCGATCTGGGCCAGGGGCAGGTCGTTCTGGAGCCGCGGGGTGAGCATAGCCGCAAACCATCGGTGTTCCGCCGGCGCATCACGGAGCTGTGCGGAGATCGTTCGCGGATCGAGCTCTTCGCAAGGGAGGGTGCCGACGGCTGGGACACGTGGGGTCCCGAAGTTGGAAAGTTTTCTTCTAATGGAGAGCTTCTGCCGCTATCTTTGGATGAGAAAGCGCGTGACCAAGCCCATAAGGTACTGCTGTAAGTCGCGCTGCCCTGACTGCGTGTTGTAATCGCGCCAGAGAAAATAGTGCGTCGTCTCGATGTGATGCCTGAACTTCAAGATGTAGCGATCATCCGTAGCGAGATTGCCCGTAAAGATCGTAAAATACGGGTGGTAGTCTAGCTTGAAAAGCTCCATGATGCGACGGGAGAACACCATTGTATGGTGCCGGTAGGCGCGTTCCTCGGCGTTACCACGTGGCCCCTGGTTCTTTACCTCAAAAAAGAGAATTCTTCCGGATGGGATATGAAGTATCTCCTCCTCCGGACTCAGCCCGTAACGGTGTGTTTCTCCATCCTCGCGGTAGAACAAGCGCAAGGTCTTGGGATTCCGCGTGACGCGCAAATCAAGACTCGGATTTAACGCGGCAAGGCCCGTGGCAACAAAATGGAACGCGTCCTCGCTCTTCCTGAACCTACGCACATGCCCTGGCTGGACTTTCCGTACGGAGAGGCGCCTACTATCCACTAAGTGAGTATCGGTTCACCAGTATTATGAGTTGAGGAGCCGCGGCTAAGTTCTGTTTCGGTCCTTCGACTCCGGCGCTTCGCGCCTACGCTCAGGATGACAAAAGCGACGCCGCTATGTGCTTACCATAAACTTGGCCAGTGTGAGGCGACGAGCACGGCGACGCCGGCGCCGCAGAGCGTCGCGAGGAAGTTGACGGCGTCGTTGTCGATCCACGAGAGACCGCGGAACATCGTCGTCGGCGTGCCGCAGACGTGCGGATTCGTCTCGCAAGGGCGCGCGCACGACGGGCACCAGCGTAACGATTGAACGCTCGCGCCGAGGATCGAGTCGAAGAGGCCTCCGGCAGCGCCGCCGATCGCGACGGGCCAAAACGGTGCAAGGTGAGTCGCGTACGCGACGAAGGCGACGAAGGCCGCGCCAGCGAGTTGCGCGAGCGTTCCCGGTAACGAGACGCCGCCGGAGAGCCCCGTCGTCACCGGGCGAAACGTGAGAATCGAACGCGCGCGGCGCGCGAGGGTGCCGATCTCCGTCGACCATGTGTCGGCCGTCGCGGCGGCAAGCGCACCGGCGAACGCGAGCAAGAGCGGGGCCTGCGTCACCGGAGAGAGCGCGACGCACATCATGGCGACGCCGCCGTTCGCGAGCACCTGTGATGCATCGCGCGCGCCCTGTTTACCCCAATCGACGAGGAGGCGCTTGCGGCGCACGCCGAGCCGCGAGAGCAGCGAGGAGCTGATGAAAAACGCGAGCAGCACCTCTGCTGCGGGAAGCCCGCCGACGCCGAACACGATCGTGCCGACGACGAACGCCGCGACCGCCCCGCTCGAAGCGAGCGCACGAAGGACGTACGCTGTCGAAGCGATCGCAAACGAGGCGACGCAGGCGATCGCAATCTGCGTTATGCCGGGGCTGATGCGTGTACCTCCAGAGCTGCGATCAAGCTCTCCATCGAGACGTTTTCGGGTACGACGTCGACGGGCAATCCAATGGAGAGGGCCTCGTTGGCCGTAATCGGACCGATACAGGCGACGAGCTTTGCGCGTGCCGCCTCGCGCGCGGCGGCGTCGCCACCGAGGAGTTGCGCGAAGCCGCGCACCGTGCTCCCGCTCGTGAACGTCAGAATGTCGGCGCGCGCTACCTTCTCGGCGAAGTGCGCATCCGAGACGACGCACGTCTTATAGGCTGCGACGACGACCGGGTGTCTCCCGTTCTCGGCGAGGACGGTGCGAACGACGTCGCGCCCCTCCTGCGCGCCGTAGACGAGCACGCGATCTCCCTCGCGCGTGGCGCCGAGGAGATCGTGAGCGACGTCCTCACCCGTCGCGCGTCCGCTGACGAGATCGGCGCGCACGCCGAAATGCGCGAGTCGCTCCGCCGTCTTCGCGCCGATCGCGGCAACCTTCGTGGAGGCGAGAGCACGCGCGTCGCGACCTTGCGCTGCAAGGCCTTCAAAGAGCGCATCGACGCCGTTTCGCGACAAGAAGACGATCCATGTATAGCCGTCGATCTCGCCGAGCGCGCGCAGCGCGGGCTCCGGATCGTCGGGCGGCGCGATCTCGATCGTCGGCGCAAGGATCGGCTCTATCCCGGAGGCGAGGAATGCGCGGACGCTCTCCGGTCCCTCACGCAGCGGGCGTGTGACGAGGACACGTTTTCCGAAGAGCGGTGAGCGGTCGTACCAGCGTAGCGTCTCGCGCAAGCTCACCACCTCCCCCACGACGAGCACCGCCGGAGGTGCGATCTCCGCTCGCTGCGCCTCCTGCGCGATCGAGGCAACTGTACCGGTGACACAACGCTGCGACGGGCGCGTCCCATCGGCGATCACAGCGGCGGGCGTCGAGGCGGCGAGCCCGTGCGTAACCAGCTCGTGCGCGATGTGTTGCAATCGTTCGACGCCCATCACGAAGACGAGCGTGGATTTCGAGCGCGCGAGGCTCGCCCAATCGATGGCGGAGCGCTGCTTCTCGGGATCCTCGTGTCCAGTGGCTACGACGAACGACGATGAGAGCGCGCGATGCGTGAGCGGAATACCCGCGTAAGCGGGCACCGCCGTCGCCGACGTGACACCTGGGAGCACTTCAAACGGTATCCCGGCGGCGCGCAGCGCCTCCGCCTCCTCCGCGCCGCGTCCGAAGACAAAGGGGTCTCCGCCCTTCAGGCGCACGACCCTCTTGCCGTCGCGCGCCAAACGAATCATCAGTCCCTCGATGAGGTGTTGCGCCATCGCGTGGTCACCGCCGCGCTTGCCGACGTAGAGGCGTTCGCACGAAGTCGGCGCGAAGCCGACGACGGCATCGGAGACAAGCGCGTCGTACAGCACGACGTCCGCTTCGCGAATCGCACGGAGTGCGCCGAGCGTAAGGAGCGCGGGATCGCCGGGGCCCGCGCCGACGATCGCGACGCTACCGCTCACCGGACGCTCAGTTCTGCTTCTTCCCGAAGGGACGTTATCGCAGAATGCAGCAGCTTCGAGACGATCGTTCTCGACATACTGATGATCTGCTCGCGCTCACGTTGCGTCATCTCGGGACAACGCGCGAAGAGCCGCTCGAGCTCGGCGGCGCGAATCGCCTCTGCTTTCTGCGCGAGCGACGCAATCGCGGGAAGCGCGAAGCGAGCGTCGTACCATCGCACGAAGCGATCGAGCGAGCGCGTAATGATCGCCTCGACGTCGGGAATCGCCTCGCGCCGAACGTCCAAGCGTTCCTCGATTACCGGACGCAAGCCGTCGACGTCGATCAGTGTCACGCCGGGAAGGCTCGTGACCTCCGGGTCGACGTCGCGCGGAACGGCGAGATCGACGATCACGAGCGGGCGCTCATCCCGGCGTGCGGCCTCGAGCATCGCCTTCGTAAGAATGAACTCCGCGGAGCCGGTTGAGGTGATCAGCACATCGGCCGCTGCGAGCGCCGGCTCAAGCGCACCGAGCGCGAGCGGCTCTCCAAGATCAAGCGATTCGACGAGATCACGTGCGTGCGCAAGCGTTCGGTTCGCTACGACCACGCGAGAGACGCCTTCCTCGCGCAACCTGCGTAACGTCGTTCGCCCCATCTTCCCTGCACCGGCAAGCACGACTGCGGCTCCCGTGAGTGTCCCGCGCTGCGCGCGCGCCGCTTCGACGGCGGCGGTGGCGAGCGATAGGGAGGAGCTGCCGATGCGCGTCGTCGAGCGTGCGGTCTTTCCGGCGCGCAGCGCCTCTCGGAAGAGGCGGTGGAGCGTCGGACCGAGCGATGCGCCGCGCTGCGCCTGCACGTACGCATCCTTGACTTGCCCGAGAATCTCCGCTTCGCCGACGAGCATCGAGTCGAGTCCCGTTGCGACGCGAAGGAGGTGCTCTGCCGCCTCCGCGCCGAGCAACGTGTAGAGGTACGATTCGAGATCGTACTCGAGCGCCGCATGGCGGAAGTTGAGGAGGAAGGATTTTAGCTGCGCGATGCCTTGCTCGTAATCGTCGACCTCGGCGTAGAACTCGAGCCGTCCGCACGTCTGGAGCATGATGGCCTCGCGCACCGCCTCGTAGTCGCGCAGCGCGGCGAGCGCCTCGCCCATGCGCGAGGGCGGAAAGGCGTGGCGCTCCCGCACTTCGACCGGTGCAGTGCGATGGGAGAGACCAAGGCAGAGAAGCGGCATCGCTAACTCACCGAGACGCTCATCTGAGAGAGCGCGGCATCGGCGGCCTCGAGCGTGCGCTCGACCTCTCGCGTCGAGTGTGCGGTCGAGAGGAACGCGGCCTCATATTGCGAGGGCGGAAGGAGCACGCCGCGATCGAGCATTGCGTGAAAGTACTTCGCGTAGAGCGCCGTGTCCGACTTCATCACGCCGGTGAGATCGCTCACGGGGGCGTCGTTGAAATAGAGGCAGAACATCGAGCCCGCGTGGGTGACCTGGTGCGCAACGTCGTGCTTCTGGAAAACTTCGGAGAGTCCGCGCGCCAGGAGCGTCGAGAGGACCTCGAGCCGCTCGAAGAGGGTCGCATCGTCGCGAATCGTCTTGAGCGTCGCGATGCCGGCGGCCATTGCGAGCGGATTTCCCGAGAGCGTCCCCGCGTGGAAGACGGGGCCATCCGGGCTCAGATACGCCATGATCTCCTCGCGGCCGCCGAAAGCACCTACGGGTAAGCCTCCGCCGATCACCTTGCCCAGAACCGTGAGGTCGGGTGAGATAGATTCGCGCTCCTGTGCCCCACCGCGCGCAAGGCGAAATCCCGTCATGACTTCATCGAAGACGAGCAGGGCGCGTTCGCGCGTACATACTTCGCGCAACCGGGTGAGGAAGCCGGACTTCGGCGGCACGAGCCCCATATTTCCCGCGTACGGCTCGACGATGACCGCCGCGACCTGCTCCGGATTCGCGGCGAACGCCGCGTCGACGCCATCCGGATCGTTGTAGTCGACGACGATCGTGTCTGACGCCGTGCCGCGCGGTACGCCCGGCGAGCTTGGAACTCCGAGCGTGAGCGCACTCGACCCTGCAGCAATGAGAAACACGTCCGCGGCGCCGTGATAGCATCCCGCAAACTTGACGATCTTCTCGCGACGCGTGTACCCGCGCGCGAGGCGCACGGCGTTCATCGTCGCCTCGGTGCCGCTCGACGTAAAGCGAACGCGCTCGATCGACGGCACCATCGCGCAGATGAGCTCGGCGAGCTCCGTCTCGGCCTCCGTCGGTGCACCGAATGAAAGCCCGCGCTGCGCGGCGACGGCGATCGCCTTGACCACCGCCGGGTGCGCGTGGCCGAGCAAGAGCGGCCCCCACGAAAGGATGTAGTCGATATACTCGTGCCCGTCGATGTCTCGAATCATCGGGCCGAAGCCGCTCTTCATGAAGATCGGCGACCCGCCGACGGCCTTGAACGCGCGTACCGACGAGTTGACGCCGCCCGCTATCACGTTACGGGCGCGCGCAAACGCTGCGATCGAACGCTCGACGCTCATGGATTGCGTGCCGACCATTCCTTTGCAAAATAGGTGATCACGATATCGGCACCCGCACGCACGAACGCGACGAGTGACTCGTCGATCGCACGCTCTTCGAGCCAGCCGTTTGCGATCGCCGCTTTCAGCATCGCGTACTCTCCGCTCACGTTGTAGACGGCGATCGGCACATCGAAGGCATCGCGTGCCGCCCGGACCACGTCGAGATAGGGAAGGCCGGGTTTGATCATGATCGCGTCGGCGCCCTCCTCGATATCGAGGGCGATCTCCCGCAGTGCCTCACGCACATTGGGCGGATCCATCTGGTAGGAACGGCGATCGCCGAACCGCGGCGCGGACTCTGCGGCCTCGCGAAACGGCCCATAGAACGCAGAGGCGTACTTCGCGCTGTACGCGAGGATCACCGCATCCGTGTAACCGTGCGCGTCGAGCGCGCTGCGGATCGCCCCGATCCGTCCGTCCATCATATCGGAGGGGGCAATGACGTCGACGCCGCTTTGCGCATACACGACGGCGACTCGCGCGAGCCACGCGACCGTCGCATCATTGTCGACGTTGCCGTGAGCGTCGAGAACACCGCAGTGCCCGTGATCTGTGTACTCACAGTTGCAGAGGTCGGCGATCACGAGCATCTCGGGCGCCGCCGCCTTGATCGCGCGCACGGCACGCGGCACGACGCCGTTTGGGTCGGCGTTGCTCGTGCCGGTCGCGTCTTTTTGGGCCGGAATGCCGAAGAGCAACACGGCAGGAATGCCGAGCGCGGCGAGAGCCTGCGCCTCGTTCGCGACCGACTCGACGGTGAATCGCAAGATCGAAGGCATCGACGCGACCGGCCCGGCATCGCTCGAGCGCTCGACCACGAAGAGGGGCTGCACGAGCTGATCCTTGCGGAGACGGCTCTCGCGCACGAGCGCTCGGAGTGCGGGTGTGCGCCGCAACCTGCGCGGTCGAATGAGCGTCACCCCGTCGCTCCCGCCGGTATGCGCGCGATGAGCCGTTGTCCGAGCTCCGCACCGAGTGACTCGGCTTGCGCGAGCGTCGTCACCGGCGCTTCAAGGTGTTCGTGGAGGATCTCACCGTCGAGCGCATAGGCGGCGCGCAGGCGAAGTCCGTGCGGCGTCGTCTCCGCATGGGCGCCGACCGGTGCGCTGCAGCCGGCGTTCAACGCGCGTAGGAGCGCGCGCTCGCAGACGATGCAGCGCTCCGCAGCCGGATCGTTGGCAGCGGCGCGCAGCTCGTAGGCGAGCAACTCGTCTTCGACGCGTACCTCGACGGCGAGCGCACCCTGCCCGGCCGCGGGGACGATCTCGTCGAGGCTGAACGGAACCGTGTGTTTCGCGCGGGAGCGCAGACGCGCGAGCCCGGCCATTGCGAGAACGATCGCGTCGTACTCTCCCTCGCGCAGCTTACGCAGCCGGGTATCGACGTTTCCGCGCAGGTTCTCGTAGCGTAGATCGGAGCGCAGCGCGTGCAGTTGAACGCGACGGCGTGGGCTCGAGGTACCGACTTTCGCTCCGGGCGGCAGCGATGCGAAGCTCTCGTAGCGCTCGCTGCAGAACGCATCACGGGCGTCCTCGCGAGCCGAAATCGCGGCGATGCGCATTCCCTCGGCGAGCACGCTCGGGAGATCTTTGCAGGAGTGTACGGCGTAGTCGGCGCGCCGCTCGCGTAGCGCGAACTCCAACTCCTTCACGAAGATGTTCACCTCGCCGAGCTCGTGCAAGGCACGGCGTTGGTCTCGGTCTCCGGTAGTCGTCACGTCGAGAAGCTGGGTCGAAACGCCGCGCTGTGCGACGAGCGCGGCAATCGCTCGCGCCTGCGTCGTCGCAAGCGCGCTGGAACGCGTTGCGCAAAGGAGGCTGCGGCGTTGCGAGAACGCGGCCAGCTCGTCGATGGGAAGGCTGGAGAGCCGCCGCATGAGCGCGATGCGCTCGTGACGCGGAAGCGTCGTGCGGATCTCCTTTCGAATGCGCGCGAGCGTGTGCGCCGCCCGTGCGTACGGCTCGCCGAAGTGCGACTCGATCTCACTCAGCATGCGCCGCGAGAACGACGGTGACGCACCACCGGACTCGAGCGCAAGCGTCATATCCCCGAGCCGCGACGTCGCGAGCATCGCGAAGTCACCGCGCTCGGGTGCGCTTGCGTCACAGACGAGAACGCCTGCGGCC
>JASHOG010000054.1 GCA_030041225.1 Vulcanimicrobiota bacterium
CGATTGCGCTCGTAGGCGCTCATGAGCCGGCTCATGCCGTCGCCGGCACCACCCATCACCTCTGCGAAGGCAGCGTCGTCCGCAGTCATGCCGCCGAACGAAAAGTCGATCTGAGTCCTCGAGTGACCCTCGTCGTCGACGTCTTGCCCCTCCGGCAGAATCTCGATCTGACGGTAGCGTGACATGCCCGTTCCCGCCGGGATGAGCTTGCCGATGATGACGTTCTCCTTCAAGCCGAGTAGCGGATCGTACTTGCCCTTGATCGCCGCATCAGTGAGCACGCGCGTCGTCTCTTGGAATGAAGCCGCTGAGAGGAACGAGTCGGTCGCGAGAGAGGCCTTCGTCACGCCCAGCAGCACGGGCGAGGCCGTCGCCGGTTCCCCGTCCTCCTGCTGAACGCGCTCGTTCACCTCGTGGAAATGCGCCGCTTCGACGAGCTGCCCCGGAAGGAAGTTCGTGTCGTTTCCGTCGCCGATCTTCACTTTGCGCAACATCGAGCGCACGATGACCTCGATGTGCTTGTCGTTGATGTCGACTCCCTGCGAGCGGTACACCTTCTGCACCTCCTCGACGAGGTAGTTCTGCAGCGCGGTCTGCCCTTTGATACGCAGGATGTCGTGCGGGTTGAGAGAGCCTTCGTTGAGCTGATCGCCCGCTTCGACGCGCTCACCGTCGTGCACCGTCAAATGCATGCCGTAGGGAACGTCGTACTCGTGCTCCTCGCCGGCTTCATCGCGAACGTACACGATGCGATGGTTCTTCTCGTCGGTGATCCGCACGGTGCCACCCTCTTCCGTGACGATCGCCTGCCCCTTCGGCTTGCGCGCCTCGAAGATTTCCTCGACGCGCGGTAGACCGGTGATGATGTCTTCGGTCGCGACGCCGCCCGTGTGAAACGTGCGCAGGGTAAGTTGGGTACCCGGCTCGCCGATCGACTGCGCTGCGATGATACCGACGGCGGTACCGATGTCCGCCTTTCCCGAGGTCGCGAGGTCGCGGCCGTAGCACATCGAGCAGACGCCGTACTTCGAGCGGCACGTCAGCACCGAGCGAATCTTGACGTCCTCGATCCCGGCCTCGACGATTGCTTTCGCCTTCTCCTCGGTGATCTCGTCGTTGCGCTTCACGATGGCCGTCGTCGGCCGCCGCGGATCGGTGCGCAGCTCCTCCGCCGCGCGCCGCCCGACGATGCGGTCGGCGAGTGCCTCGATGATCTCTTTGCCGGAACGAATGTCGCGAACGACGATCCCGCCGGAGGTTCCGCAGTCCTCTTCGCGGATGATGACGTCTTGCGCGACGTCGACGAGGCGACGCGTGAGGTACCCCGAGTCCGCCGTTCGCAGTGCGGTGTCGGCGAGGCCCTTGCGAGCGCCGTGCGTCGAGATGAAGTACTCGAGCACCGTGAGCCCCTCTTTCAGCGAAGCCTTCACGGGAATCTCGAGAATGCGCCCCGACGGATCGGACATGAGCCCGCGCATGCCGCCGAGCTGCTTGACCTGCGCAATCGAGCCACGCGCACCCGACGTCGCCATCATGAAGACGGAGTTCAGCGGGTTCTGCGCGGCTTGCATCGCGCTCGTGACCTCGTCGCTCGCGCGCGACCAAATCTCGATCGTCTTGTTGTACTGTTCGTCATCTGAGATGAAGCCTTGCTCGAAGAGACGGTGGAGATCGTCGATTTCGCCCTGCGCTCTATCGATGATGTCGTGCTTGCGCTCCGGGACGATGATATCGTTGATCGAAACGGTCGTCCCCGAGAGCGTCGCGTAGTGGAAGCCGAGATCCTTAATGGCGTCGAGGAAACGCGCCGTTTCGGCGTTGCCGTACGTGCGGTAGCAATCCGTGATGATCTTCTTCAACTCGCCCTTGTCGACGATGCGATTGACGAACGGATGGTTCCACGCATCTGGGAACGCCTGGTTGAAGATGACGCGCCCCGGTGTCGTCTTGACCATCTCGCCGTTACGGCGTAGATTGATCCATTCTTGCAGCTTCACGTTGCCGGTCTCGTACGCGATGACCGCTTCCTTCATGTCGGTGAACGCCGGCACTGCCTTGCCGTTGCGAGAGACGTTGTCGTAATCTTCTTGGATGGCGGCCTTTGCGGGGCCGGTGTATTCCTCACGTTGGAACGTAAGGTAGTAGAGGCCCAAGACCATGTCCTGAGTCGGGATCGAGACCGGGTTGCCGTACGCGGGCAGCAAAATGTTGTTGCTCGAGAGCATCAAGATGCGCGCTTCGGCCTGCGCGCCCGCCGAGAGCGGCAAGTGCACGGCCATCTGGTCCCCGTCGAAGTCGGCGTTGTACGGCGTGCAGACGAGCGGATGTAGATGAATCGCCTTGCCCTCGACGAGAACGGGCTCGAATGCCTGAATGCCCAGACGATGGAGCGTCGGGGCGCGGTTCAGCAGAACCGGATGCTCTTTGATGACCTCTTCCAGCACATCCCAGACCTCGGGACGCACGCGCTCGACCATGCGCTTCGCACTCTTGATGTTGTGTGCGAGGGAACGATCGACGAGCTTCTTCATCACGAACGGCTTAAAGAGCTCGAGCGCCATCTCTTTGGGCAATCCACACTGATGCAGCTTGAGCGTCGGACCGACGACGATCACGGAGCGCCCCGAGTAATCAACACGCTTGCCGAGCAGATTCTGACGGAAGCGGCCCTGCTTACCCTTGAGAATGTCCGAGAGCGACTTCAGCGGGCGATTGTTCGGACCCGTGACCGGGCGCCCGCGCCGCCCGTTGTCGATCAGCGCATCGACAGCTTCCTGGAGCATGCGCTTCTCATTCTTGATGATGATCTCGGGAGCGTTCAGCTCGAGCAACCGCTTCAAACGATTGTTCCGATTGATGACGCGGCGGTAGAGATCGTTCAGGTCGGACGTCGCGAAGCGCCCGCCGTCGAGCTGCACCATCGGGCGCAGTTCAGGTGCAATCACCGGCACTGCGGCGAGGACCATCCACTCCGGCCGATTCCCGCTTGCGATGAATGCCTCGACGACCTCGAGGCGCTTGATGACTTTCAAGCGCTTCTGACCGGACGTTTCCTTGAACTCTTTGCGCAGCTCGTCTTGCAGTCGCTTGAGATTGAGATCGCGCAGGAGCTCCCGAATCGCCTCCGCGCCCATCCCGGCCTTGAAGCGATTACCAAACTTCTCACGCGCCTCACGATACTTTTGCTCCGAGAGCACCTCACGCTTCGCAAGCGTCGTGTCACCCGCATCGATGACGACGTATGCGGCGAAGTAGATCACCTTCTCGAGCTGGCGCGGCGACATGTCGAGCAGAATGCCGATGCGGCTCGGCACGCCCTTCAGGTACCAGATGTGGCTAACCGGTGTCGCGAGCTCGATATGGCCCATGCGCTCGCGGCGTACCTTTGCGCGCGTGATCTCGACGCCGCAGCGATCGCAGATCATCCCCTTGAACCGGATGCGCTTGTACTTACCGCAGTGACACTCCCAGTCTTTGGTCGGTCCGAAGATCTTCTCGCAGAACAAGCCGTCGCGCTCGGGCTTGAGCGTGCGGTAGTTGATCGTCTCCGGCTTCTTGACTTCTCCGAACGACCACGCACGAATTTGTTCCGGCGACGCGAGGCCGATGCGCATGGCGTCGAAGTTGTTGACGTCGATGAGGTTCAAGGGTTGTCCCGATTCGGGTCTCCGCCTTCACTGACGCAGGGCACTCACCTCACGTGGTCACGTGAGAGGTCCCACCGTTGTCCGGGCAGGGTGCGGCGGCCGGTCGGCACGCGGGCACAGAGCGATATCATAGCACCGCCCCGCGCCCGCCGCAACCGGTTTCCGCGCCTCCTGCCCTAGGGAAGCCCTACGCCGAGGCGGTCGCCTTGCTCTCCGAAGGATGCTTCCAGATCTGCTGGGCGATCGTGCTGACGATCATGAGGATCACCGCCCCGTAGAGGTCGGCCAGCCACGGGTTAACGGTACCGGAGAGACCGAAGGTTGGCGCGATATGCGGTGCTATCCAGACCGTAATGATGAAGAGCACGTAGAAGATGACGATGCTGAACAGACCGTGCGTGAGGAAGTTGATCGGCCACGAAATGACGCGCAGCACCGGCCCGAGGAGCGCGTTCACCACGCCGAAAATCAGCGCCACGATCGCGGCGTCCTTCACCGAGGTCGAGGTATCGAATCCGAGGGAGCCGCCGAAGTGTGCGATGCAGTAGAGCGTAACCGCACCGACGAGAAAGCGGAAGATATGAGTCATGCGTCCTCCTTAAAGTACAGGACCCTTTACCCGATAAGCTTACGGGCGAGCGGGTTCAGGGCCCTTCCCCGCCAGCGAAGCTCGTAGTTCACACGCCTCAGGAGGTTGCGCGCCTTCACCGGCAGGCTCTGCGAGCGTGCGATCCGCTCGGTCAGCTCGTGGTAGGCTTGTAGGCTCGGCCGCAGGCGGTCGATGGTCTCCCTCGCAGCCGCCGGATGGGCTCCGTGAAAGCGCATCAGCCGGTGATAGACGGGCGAGAAGTACCGCGCGACGTCGAACTCCTCGAGCTCATCCTCGCGTAAAACGTTTCCCTCCGCGCCGAGCGAGGAGTACAGACGTCCTTTCTCCGCGTGACGGCGCGGCTCGAGCGTGTGACCGTAGTGACCATAGACATACGGCAGCGCAAGCCGATTGCCGTCGAGTCCCAGCAAGTGCTCGTGAACGGTTCCCGTCCACCGGAGATTCGGCGCGAAGCGAAAGAACATCATCCTCCGCTCGATCGAGGTGTACCAGTCGAACGACTGAAAGAAATGCCATGTGTAGCCGTCGACGTACGCGATCTCTTCCGGAAGCTCGGCGAGGTGCGCGACGATGCGCCGCACGTGCGGGCCGTGCACCTCGTCCGCATCGACGAACGCCACCCAATCGCCGGCGTCGTGCTCTGCGTGAAGACGCAAACAGATGTTGCGCGCCGCGGCAAACCCCGAGAAGGGCGTTCGATCGATGACGAGCCTGCGCTCCCGCCCGAAGCTGCTCTCCGCGAGCGGCTGCGCGTGCGGCGAAGGGTCGGGCGCGTTATCGTTGACGATGAGCACCGACGCGGCACCTTCGAGCGAGGAGAGCAGCGCCGGTAGGAACGGCTCCTCACGCCTGCCGAGAATGAGATGGGCGGCGACGCTCATGCGCCTTCCTTCGCAGAGTATTCGAGCGCTCCATCTACGAAGAGCGGCGCGTGGAAGCTCTCCGCCTCGTCGTCGACGCGCGCACAGCCGTTGAAGACACTCGGGGTATCGGCCGTTGTGTTCGAGCGGTTCTCCGTCGCCTCGCGCCTCGCGACGACGTTGCGCTGACGCTCGTCGTACCCGGCTTCTTCAACTGGTCTGCGCGCGGTGCGCTCGCGCGTGCGATCGGTACGCGACGTTTTCACTTTGCGCATCGCGTTCCCCGCGATGCCGACGTCGTCTGGCATCCCGCAAACGGCACGTTTCTCGCAAGCGACCTTCCCGCGGTTGCGACGATCCACGACGCCGCTCCCTTTCGCTTCCCGCACGCCGACGCTCGCCACGCCGAACGCGATCAAGCTCCTTTTCGCCGTTCGGCGCAGAGCGCCGCGTGCATCGCGGCCGATTCGCACTTCGGTGCCGGCGAGATCAACGCGGTGCTCGGCGTGCCTCCGGAGCGCATCACCGTGATCCGTCTCGGCGTCGATACTCCTCTCCCCGCTCGTCCCGATCCGTTGGTTGAAGCGCTGCGTCCGTTCGCTCTGTTCATCGGCACGACCGAGCATCGCAAGGGCTACGATCTCTTCACGAACGCCATGTCGCTCGTGCGAGGGCAGCGCCCCGAACTCAACGCTGTCGCGACACCAAAACTCGGCTACGTCGACGACGCCCGCCTCGCCGCGCTCTACCGCGCCTGCGACGTTTTCGTCTTTCCCTCGCGCTATGAAGGCTTCGGCCTCCCGATCCTGGAGGCCATGAGCTACGGCGCGCCCGTCGTCACGTGCAATGTCTCCTCGATGTCCGAAGTCGCCGGTGACGCCGCGCACTACGTGCCACCCGAGGATCCGAAGGCGTTCGCGGAGGCGATTATCGCTATCAGCAGCGATCCCGCCTACGCCCGTGAGCTGCGAGAGCGCGGCCTCAAGCGCGCCCGTGACTTTCCGTGGGAACGCACGGCGGAGCAGTACGTCACTCTCTTTCGGAGTGTTGCTACCCGATGATCCGTGTCGGCGTCGACGCGTGGAACCTTCCGGGCGATCATCGCGGCATCGGGCGCTATCTGCGCTCGATCCTGCGCGCGTGGAGCGAGCACTTCCGTAAGCGCGTCGAGACGACGCTCATCGTACCAGAATGGGATACGTGGCGTGTCGGGCGTCGCTACCTGCGTGAGGTCGATCGTCCTTACCGGATCGTCTCGCGCCGCTTGCACGCACGCGCACATCTCGATGTGCTATGGTTTCCATTTAACGGCTGCAGCTGGCTCGAGTTCACGCTGCCGGCCGTCGCGACGCTGCATGATGCCTCGACGTTCGTTCTTCCCGGACACGCCGTCGAGGCGCAGAACATCTTTCGCAACGCACAGGCTCGCTGCCGTTCCTTGGTCACCGATTCCAACTTCTCGCGCGCCGAACTCGAACGCGAGCTGGCCGTTCCTCCGGAACGGCTTACGGTAATCCCCCTCGGAGTTGCGCAGCCGCTTGCGCCGCGCGAGGATGCGGCCGTGTCGAGACTCGAGCCGTTCGTCCTCTACGTCGGCCCCATGGCACGGCATAAAGGAACCGATCTCCTCGTCGAAGCGATGGCACTGGTGCAGCAACGTTTCCCCGAGGTGACGTTGGTTATCGCCGGTGAAACGAACTGCAAAGCCGCAGAGAGCAGCCGCACGCGGACGCGCCTGCTCGGATACGTCGACGAAGCACGGCTTGCCGCGCTGTACCGCAGTTGCACGCTCTTTGCCTTTCCCTCGCGCTACGAGGGCTTCGGCCTTCCCATTCTCGAGGCGATGAGCTACGGCGCGCCCGTTGTCACGTCGCGAGCCTCGGCCTGTCCCGAGGCGGGCGGCGACGCCGCGCACTACGTCCCCGGCGACGACGCGGAGGCACTCGCACGCGCCATCACGGATATCATCGAGGACCGCGCGTACGCTGAGGAGCTGCGGCGGCGGGGCCTCGCGCGCGCGGCGGCGATGACGTGGGAGCGAACGGCGGCAGCGACGCTCGGCGTGCTGGAAAAAGCGGCGGAGAAACCTTAGGATGAGCTTGCGCATCGTGACCGGCGTCGCGCGGCGGGAGGATTCGGTCCTGCTCGTCGCATCGCGCTACGCGAGCCATCCGCAGTCGCTCTGGACGCTTCCCGGCGGCAGGCAGGAGCCCGGCGAGCTCGCAAGCGAGACCGTTCTGCGTGAAGTTCGAGAGGAGACGGGTATCGAGGCGAGCATCATCGAGCTCGCGTACGTCAGCGAGAGTTATGATGGTGCGACGCACGTCGTGAATCTCACATTTGCAATTGCCGCGAGCGGCGCGCCGCACGTTCCACAGCGAAGCGATCACATCGTCGCAGCCGAATGGGTTGCGATCGATGAGCTGCCGGCGCGCATGCAGGTTGCGGTCGTGCGCGAACCGCTCCTCGCATACTTGCGCGGTTCCGGGCAGCGTTACTTCGGTTTTCACGAAGCGGGAGTCTCGATTCGATGGCCATAGCGAAGCTGGCCGCATTCGTCCTCGCCGCGCACGTCAGCGTCTTGCAGGGAAATGCAACGATCACGCGAGCGGAGGGAGGGCGCATCGTAGCACTCCGCAACGCACCGGTGCTCGACGGCGATGCCTTTGCGACGCTCTCCGGCGCGCTGGGTGAGATCGAGATCGATGCGCGCGACTACGTGCGTCTCGACGGCGAGACCAGCATCCAGATGCTTTCTTTGACACGGCTACATCGCGTCGTACGCCTCGCCACCGGAACGATCGAGCTCTCCGTCTCTGAGAACGGCGGTGCGCCGCAGGTGGAGACGCCCTTGCTCCCGCTCGTGCCCGACACGCCGGGCCTCTATCGTATCAGCGTTGCCGGCGCGATCACAACGGTTCTCACGGAACACGGCTCTCTACGTGTGATAACGCCGAACGGCACTCAGTACCTCGGCCCAGGAGAACGACTCACGATCGACGGCACCTCCGCAGCTCCGCACTTGCACTACGCTGCACCGCCGCCGGGCGACGCATTCGATGCCTTCAACCAAGCGCGTGACGACAGCGAGCGTGGCGATGTCTTCAAAGCCTACGGGTCGTGGCTGAAGCTCAAGACGTACGGCGTCGTCTGGCAGCCGCGTGAATACTCCGGTTGGGCCCCGTATCGCAGCGGACGCTGGCTCTGGCGCAAGGATTTCGGCTGGACGTGGATCGCGCGCGAGTCCTGGGGCTGGATTCCGTATCACTCCGGGACCTGGGCGTACGACGCAAAAGCCGGGTGGTGCTGGGTCGCTCCAGCCGTCGCCTCTGTGCTCGCGCAGCAGAGCTCGAACGCGGTTTTCTTCGCGGTGATCGTGAACGGCCGCACGCGGTCGATCGGATGGACCCCGCTCGCCCCCGGCGAAACGTTTCACTCGCAGCTAAGCGAATACCACAACGCGCAGGCCCGAGGGGGTGTTACGTTGCTGGACGTCGGTGCCTTCTACTCAGGCAACTTCTCACGCCTCTCGACGCCGCCGTACGAGACGCTTCCAGCCGACGTTCACATGCAAGCGCCCTTACCGCCGCCGCTTCACCACAACGCGCCGTCGGCTAGGAGAATGTAGAGAAAGACGCCGATCGGCCACAAGAGGCAGACGAAGGCCCAGAGGATCTTCTTGCCGTCGCTCATGTCTTTGCGCACGATCAAGTTGACCCACGCAAAGATCACTGCGATCGGGTGGAAGATGACGGCGAGAATGAGCTCGATGATGAGCTTCACGGTCTTCTCCTTGCTGTCAAGCGAATTGAGCTGAATGGAGATGGGCATAGGCGCCGCCCCGCGCAAGGAGTTCGTCGTGCGTGCCGATCTCCACGACGCGCCCTCCCTCGATGTAGAAGATACGGTGCGCACGGCGGATGGTCGAGAGACGGTGCGCGATGATGAGCGTCGTGCGGCCTGCCATGAGCCGCTCCAGCGCCTGTTGGATCAACGCCTCCGAATGCGTGTCGAGCGCGCTCGTCGCCTCGTCGAGAATGAGGATACGCGGGTCGCGAAGGAGCGCGCGCGCGATCGCGATGCGCTGGCGCTCACCGCCTGAGAGGCGGATGCCGCGCTCGCCGACCTGCGTCGCATAGCCGTCGGGCAGCAACTGGACGAACTCGTCGGCGTTCGCGTCGTGCGCGGCTGCACGCACTTCATCTTCGCTTGCTTCGAGCCGCCCGTAGCGAATGTTCTCGAAAATCGTGCCGCGCAGAAGCTGGGGATCCTGGGGAACGATGCCGATGATTCGCCGCAGGTCGGAGAGCCGCACGCTCGCGATGTCGATCCCGTCGACGCGAATGACGCCTTCCTGCGGCTCGTAGAAACGAGGCACGAGGTTCACGAGCGTCGTCTTTCCGGCGCCGGAGCGGCCGACGAGCGCGACGATCTCGCCGGCGGCAATGGAGGCATTCACGTCGGAGAGCGCCGGCGGATCCGCCGGTCGGTACCAGAACGAGACGTTCTCGAAGTCGATCGCACCCTTTGGGTTGACGAGCGCCTGCGCGCCCGGCCGATCCTCGACCTCGACGGGCAGATCGAGAATCTCGAAAACGCGGCCCGCGCCGACGATCGCCTTTGATAGGTCGCCCATGAACGCTGCGAGCCTGTTGAGCGGGTTGGCGAGCGCTACGAGCAGCATCCAGTAGTTGAAGACGTGCTCGGTCGTGAGCCGCCCGACGAGCACCTCGCGAACGGAGAGCCATATGATGATGACGACCGCCATGACCATGATCGTCGAGACGACGAGCGGCTGCGTCTGGATGAACTGCGTCAGCTTCATGTAGGCGCCGAAGAACTCTTCGTTCGAGCGCCGGAAGCGCCGTACTTCGTACTCCTCTTGCCCGAACGCCTTGACGACGCGCTGACCGGCGAGAATCTCCGTGAGGTTCGAGGAGAGATTTGCGATGCGCTCCTGCGTGCGCGTCGTCGACACGGAGATCAAACGCTGGAATTGCGACACCGCGAGCGACACCGCGGGAGCGACGACGATGAGCGTAAGCGTCAAGAGCCAGTCGAGGTACACCATCACCGCAAAAGACGAGATGAACGTTACCATGGCCACGACGAACTGCGGCAGCGAGACGCTGACCGCGTCGGTCATCATCTGCAAATCGGTACTGAAGCGCGCGATGAGCTCGCCGGGGCGCCACTTGTCGAACTCGCCGAGTGGTAGGTTGAGCACGCGTGAGAACAGCGCGACGCGCCAGCGCGCGATGAGATGCTGCCCGCTCCATGCCGTCAGATACGTTTGAAAGTACGTGGCAAGATTCTGCATGACGAGGGCCACAAATGTTGCCGCAAGGGCGAAGTACAGGACTGGAACGTCGGGGTGATGCCCCGGTTGCGGCGCGAGCACGCGTCCTACGATGAGACTGAATGCCCACGGTGCCACGAGATTCAGGACGCCCGCAAGCGTGCCGAGGAGCAGCGCGATCGCGATACGCGCGTAGTATGGACGCGCCTCGCGTGCGATCCGGTGAATGGTTGCTCGCTGGGTCACTAGCGACCCGCTTAAGCTTTGGGTGCCGTCGAAACCTGCAAAGCTAGAGCGATCTCCTCGAGGACGCTCTGCTCGCGTTCGCGCACGAAGTGCCGTTGCAGCCCCTCGCGCGCGGCGGGAGAGCCGATGTGTCCAAGCGCCCACGCAACGTGTGCTCGCACCATCGGGTGCGGATCCGTTTCGAGCGCTTCGAGCAACGTGGGAACGATCGCGCGATCGAGCGTGTTTCCGAGCGCAATTGCCGCGTTCCGGCGCAGAACCGCGGCGCCCCGCCACCCCATTGCGGTCGATGCGAACGTGCGCCTGTACTCTCCCGCGCGCAAACGCAGGAGCCTAAGGAGATCAGGCGCCGCCGCCGACGCGTTCATCGCCGCGTCCTCGCTCCTGCCTCGCACGCCGGCGCGCTGCGTCGGTGGACAGACTTCCTGGCAGAGATCGCATCCCCACACCCACTCGCCCATGAGCGGGCGTAGCTCGCGCGGCACCGAGTCCGTCCGCTGCGTGAGGTCCGCGATGCAGCGTCCGGCATCGATCGTGTAGTCACCGCGCAGAGCGCCGGTCGGGCAGGCATCCACGCAGCGGCGGCATGCGCCGCAGCTCTTGCGCAGCGGCACGTCCGGCTTCAGCTCGAGCGTCGTAACTATCTCGCCCAGAAAGACGTACGAGCCCAGGCGCGACGAGATGAGATTCGTGTGCTTGCCGATCCAGCCCAGTCCTGCGCGCGCCGCGAAGGCGCGCTCAGCGATCGGCTTCGTATCGCACGCCACGGCCGTCACGGGCGCTCCCGCTCGCTCGTCGATTCGTCGCGCAATCTCGCGCAGCGTGCACGAGATGCGACGGTGGTAATCGCTCGACCACGCATAGTTCGAGACGCGGCCCTGGAAGCGAGAGCGCGCCGGGGCGTTCGTCGCATACGGAAATGCGACGCAGATCACGCTCCTTGCATCGTCAAGGACGCTGCCGGGGTCGGCGGCGCGAGCGGCCCGGTCGTCGTCGTATCCCCAGGTTGCAAAGTCGCCGCGTCTAAAAGCTTCACGCAAGCGCTCGCGCGTGCGCTCGTCGACGAACGCCGGTGCGATGCGGATCTCGATCTCGCCGCTCGCCGCATCGTGGGCAAGCTCGATGATCTCCTCCCGCGAGATCTCCTCAGAGCATTGCAAGTGGGGCATCGGGGCCTACCGGAAAGGCACGGTCGATTTCGGCGATCTCCTGCGCGTCGAGCGTCAGCGACCCCGCACGCGCGTTCTCCTCGACGTGCGCAATCGTCGACGCCTTAGGGATCGTGAAGAGTTCCGGCTCGCGTGTGAGGAAGGCGAGAATCACTGCGCGCGGCGTCGTGCCGTGCTTCGCCGCGATGCGACCGAGCACGCCGCCGGGCCGAGCTTCCGCGCGCGGGAACGCTTCGCGACCGAACGGCGTGTACGCGACGATCGCGATGCTCTCCTTGCGCGCAGCCGGGATGACGCGGCGCTCGATGCCGCGCTCGCGCAGATGGTACAGGACTTGATTGCATGCCAGCGGCACCGCCCGCAGGTGACCCTTCGCGCGGTGCATCTCCTCCTCGTCGAAGTTTGAGACGCCGATGAATCGCGTCTTGCCATCCTCCACGAGTCGTTCGAGCGCGCTCATCGTTTCCTCGAGCGGATGCTCGCCGGGCCAGTGCAAGAGGTACAGGTCGAGGTATTCCAGACCAAGGCGCTTCAGAGAGGCATCGCACGCTCTCAGGGTGCCCTTGAAGGTCGCGTTGGACGGGAGCACCTTGCTCGTTACGAAGATCGAGTCGCGCGCAACGCCTGCAATCGCTTCACCAAGGATTTCCTCGACGCGTCCGGCGCCGTACATCTCGGCGGTATCGAGATGCGTCATACCGAGCTCGATACCGCGACGGATCGTTGCGATTACCTCGCGTACCGCGGCGCCGCGCTCGGGAATGCCCCATGTCCCCTGACCGATCACCGGCAGATCGACGCCCGTTCTGCCGAACGGCTTCCGACGCATCAGACGCATCATCAGAAAAAGGCGAAGGACTCGTCCTGCGCGGCGTAGGCGAGCAAGCCGCCACGAAGGTGGCGCACGCGTGTGAACCCGGCATCGCGTAGCCGTTGCGCCGCCCAGCGTGACTTCACGCCGACGCGACACGCGACGATATACCGTTGCGCACTGTCGAGCTCGTGCAGGCGAGCATCGAGCCGGCTCGCCGGAATGTGTATGGCTCCCGGAAGCACGCCCAGGACGGTTTCGTGCGGCTCGCGCACGTCGAGCAACCTCCACTCGCGCAGTGCGGCAGCGAGCTCGGCGGCCTCCACCTCTTCGACCCTCTCCCGCTCCTCGTTGCGCATCTCGATTGCGTCGCTCAGCACCGGCGATTCTCCGCAGAGCGAGCAGCATGCGTCGCGCTCGAAACGCACTTCTCGCGCGCGTGCGCCCAGCGCATCCACCAGCATGAGACGCCCTGTGAGCGGCTCACCGATCCCGAGCAGCAGCTTGAGCGCCTCGTTCGCTTGCCACGCTCCAACGATGCCTGCGAGAGCGCCGAGCACTCCCCCCTCCGCACACGTCGGCACGCTCCCGGCAGGCGGCGGCTCGGGGTACAGGCAGCGATAGCAGGGCGCACCGCGCGCGAAGACGCCGATCTGACCATCGAAGCGAAATATCGAGGCGTAGACGTCAGGCTTTCCCTCGAGAATGCAAGCATCGTTGACGAGATAGCGCGTCGGAAAGCGATCGCTGCAATCGAGCACGACGTCGTAGAGCGCGACGAGTGCGCGCGCGTTACGTTCTTCGAAGCGCACGCCGATCGCGTCGGCCGCCACGAACGGGTTGATCGCGAGCACGCGCTCCGCCGCGACCTCGACCTTAGGGCGCCCGACGTCGCTCGTGACGAAGAGTGTCTGCCGCTGGAGATTCGTCTCCTCGACGACGTCGTCGTCAGCGATGCCGATACGTCCGACTCCCGCCGCTGCAAGGTACTGCAGCGCAGGCGAGCCGAGTCCACCCGCGCCCACGACGAGCGCGCGCGCCGCCGCTAAGCGCTCCTGCCCGGCGAGACCAATCTCCGGAATCAGGAGATGCCGACTGTAGCGGCGCAGCTCGCGTGGGCTCAGCTCTGCGATCACGTCTTTGGATGCAACTCGTTCAGCCATTGTAGTACCGGGGTCCGAGCGTATTCGGCAGCTGCCGTGTGATTGCTCTCGATGCGTACCAGGCGCTTGGGGTCGGGCGCTCGTTCGAAGAGCCTCGTCACGCTCGCAACGGAGACCATTGCGTCGTGCTCGGCGGCGATGTACAAACCCGGGCGCCCGGCAAGGTGCGGCAGCGCGTCGTCGAGGCGCGAATCGACGCCTTCGAGGAGCTCCGGTAACGAAGCGCCGTCAACGTATGCCGCGCGCAGGTCCGTCGTGAACGTACTCTCCAGCGCCTTGAGCGCAGCAGGCCTGCCGTAGCCTGTCGCAATCGCGACGACACCGCGAACCGTGTCGTCGCGAGCGGCCGTGACGAGCGCGGTGATCGCGCCGAGGCTATGTCCGAGCAGATACCGATGCTCATATTCCGCAGATGCATGGGAAGCGACCGCAGTCATCGCGTCCAGGCAGTCCTCGAAGTCGCGCAGCCTGCCGCCGCTCGCACCGAGCTTGTGCCCCGGAAAGTCGAGGCTAAAGATCTCGAAGCCGTGCGCGGCGAGAAACGCGCACAGCGCGTCGAGGTTTTGCTTCGAGGAAGAGTAGCCGTGCGCCGCGACGATCGCTACGCCGCGAGGCTTGCGTGGAGTGTAGCGCAGGACCGCGATCTCGTTGCGCTGCGCATTCATGCGCTGCAGCGTGAGCTTCACGGGTTACTACGCCATTGTGCCGTGCCGTCCGCGTAGCGCTCCTTCTTCCAGATCGGAGCCTTCGATTTGAGCTCATCGATGGCGACCGAGCACGCGGTGAAGGCCTGCCGTCGATGCGGTGCTGCGACCGCAACCGCGATGGCGACGTCACCAACGTACAGCGTACCGATGCGGTGGGTGATTGCGATGCGCATGTCGCCATAGAGCAGGCGAACGCTCTCGGCGATACGCTCGAACTCCGCAAGCGCCATATCCTCATGCGCCTCATACTCGAGCGCGACGACCTTGCGCCCATCGTCAGCGTGCTCGCGTACCTTCCCGATAAAGGTGACGATGGCACCATAGGTCACTGCACGCACCATCTCCTCGAGCGCGGCAACGTCGATCGGCTCGCGCGTGACCGCGAACATCAACCACCACCGCTTGGCGGCAGCAATGCGAGCTCATCGCTCTCGCGGAGCTCCTCGCCCGCCTCCACGATGCGTCCGTTGCGCGCGAGACGTGTTGAGCTCGCGAGCGCCGCGAGCTCCGGCTTCTCGGCTGCCAGGGCGTTCCACGCGTCCGCGACTCGAGCTCCCTCCGTAAGCTCGAGCGCGAGCTCGCCGCTTCCGAGTATTTCCCGGACGTGCGCGAACGCGAGAAGCCGAATCTTCACGCCGAGCGCGCGCGCTCGCCCGCGTGCAGCACGTAGCGCTCGATCGCTCGAGCGACGCCGTCGCGTTCGTTCGTGGCCGTCACGCGGCCGACACTGCGCTTGACGTCGGGCTCCGCGTTTCCCATCGCAACGCCGACACCCGCCCAGCGCAGCATCGGCACGTCGTTGCGCGAGTCACCAACCGCAAGCACGTGCTCGCGTGCGATGCCGTACGTCCTGCACAAATTTTTCAAAGCGCGCTGCTTTGTTGCCTCGCGGCTCGTCACCGCACATTCCTCGAACTCACCCCACCGTTCGAACTTGAAGTGGAGGGGGAACTCGGCGAACCTCTCGCGTACGGCCTCGGCTGCATCGCTTCCAAGAAAGCGTAAGAACGTCGGCGCCGAGCGCGGAAGCCCATCGAAGGTTGCGACTTCGTCCCACTCCGGCCCGCGCATGTCGCTCATATAGTGCCGCACGGTGTTTATCCGATAGAAGCGCTCTTCGATATAGACGGCGACGTCGAGCGACCTCTCCTCCGCGAACTCGAGCATGGGCTTCGCGTACATGAGCGGAATCGGAATGTGGCCGATGGTCTTGCCGGTTTGGATGTCTTTGGTCAGCGCCCCGTGACAGCAGATCACCGGCAGCATGATCGCCAGGTCGCGTGCGATTTCTGTCGGAGCCTCAACGCCGCGCCCTGTCACGAGCACGACACGAACCCCCTCCGCGAGCGCGGCGGAGATTGCGGCACGGTTCGCCTCCGAGACCTGCTCCTGTGAATCGAGCAGCGTCCCGTCGAGGTCGAGGGCAACGAGCTCGATGGACACCATCCCTAGAATACCCCTCCCGGTCAAATCACAGGCCGGCAGAGGTGAAACCCCGGCATGGACGGGGAACCTTATAGCTTCGTGGGCTGTACGGCGACTCAACCCAATCTCACCGCGAGAGATCAAGCGCATTTTCTCTACGAGGCGATCCCGCCTGGGCTTTTCCGAGTCGAAGAGGAGGGCGAGCGCATCGCATGGCGCATCAGCCCGGAGCCTTTCCCCCTGTCGCCGCACTCGGTCGAGAGGATCGAGCGCATCGGCGGGGACCTCTTCGCCTTCTATCGCGCGCTCAACGCACTCTATCTGCGCAGCACTCGCGGTACCGCGCCGGCTTTCATCGCTGAGTATCTCGACCGCGGGAAGCCGGAGAGCATCGTCAGGCTCGCGCGGCAGAACCGTTTCAAGCAGGACGTGCCCAGCGTGATTCGTCCCGATCTTCTTCTCACCGATGACGGCTTCGTGGCGACCGAGCTCGACAGCATTCCGGGCGGACTCGGCTTCGTCGGCGCGATGGCAGAAGCATACTGCAAGCTCGGCATCGAGTCGATCGGCGGTCGCGACGGCATGCCGCGCACCTTCTCAGAGATGCTGCGCAGCGTACGTGAAGCCTCCGACGTCACGACCGCAATCGTCGTCTCCGATGAATCGGGCGATTACCGCCCGGAGATGCGTTGGCTCGCCGAGGCGATCGGCAAGCTCGGCCTCGGCAACGTTTACGTCTGTGCGCCGCAAGACATCGTTTTCACGGAGGAGGGCCTCTTCGCGCGGCTTGCGGATGGGCGCGAGGAGCGCCTCGACGTCCTCTATCGCAACTTCGAGCTCTTCGATCTGCTCAACATTCCGAAGCAAGAGCTTATGCTCTACGCGGCGCGTCATGCGCGCGTGAAAATGACGCCACCGCCGAAAGCTCACCTCGAAGAGAAGCTCGCCTTCGCGCTCCTCCACCATCCAGCGCTCGCGCAACTATGGCGCGCTGAGCTAGGCGACGCCTACGACCGCCTGCGCGAGCTGATGCCGAGGACCTGGATCCTTGACCCGCGGCCTCTTCCGCCGCAAGCTTCCGTCGACGATCTCGTCGCAAACGGGGTACCGGTCAACGATTGGCGGCAGCTGCTCGAGCTCAGCAAGACCGAGCGCAATTTCGTCACCAAGCCCTCGGGTTTCTCGGAGCTGGCGTGGGGTTCGCGCGGCGTGAAGATCGCAAATGATTTGACGAAAGAAGAGTGGACGCAGACGCTCGAAGGAGCACTCGCGTCGTTCGATCGCACGCCGTACGTGCTGCAACGTTTCTACAAAGGAAAGCGCCTGCGCCAGCCCTACTTCGACCGCGCCAAAGACGAGATCGCTTACTTCGAAGGCCGCGTTCGCCTCTGTCCCTACTATTTCGTGATCGGTGAGGAAGTGAAGCTCGGCGGCGTGCTCGCGACGGTCGCACCCGCCGACAAGCACTTGATCCACGGCATGAAGGAGGCAGTCATGTCTCCCTGTGTGCTTAAAGAAGACGGCTACTAACTGGCCGCTCCGGTCTCTCTCTGCCGGTTGCCGCGGTCGACCGCCTTGCCGAAGCCTTCGGCGCAAGCGTCGAGGACATTCAGAAGCTTATCGGACTCTCGCCAGCGATCGGGACTCGGAGACGAAACGCACGCGCCCCTTTGCGACCACTTCCGTCCGACCGCGCCTTTCGACTGGCGAGCGTCTTCGCGCTGGCTGAGGAAGCCCTGGAAAGCCCCGAGCATGCGCGGGCATGGTTTAAGGAACCCAACCGCGCGCTCCACGGGGAGCGACCCTTGGACCTTCTCGACACGGAAGCGGGCACACGAGATGTCGTGCGAGTCCTCAAGCGTATCGAGTTCGGCATCTACTCGTGATCGCGTGGCGACTCACAAAACGTCGCTACAGCGCGAAACGCACCATTCTCGACGGCGAGGGAGCTAGAGAGGGAGGCCGCTGGAATAAAGCGGGGCTTCCTCTCGTTTACGCTTCCGAAAGCTCATCACTCGCGATCCTGGAGAATCTTGCACACGTCCGCGAGCGCTATCTTCCACCCTCGCTTGTTGCCGTGCCCATCACGATACCGGATGACGCCCCGGTGAGATCCATCTCAGCGCGCGATCTGCCCTCGACGTGGCGCGACATCGACAATGCGGAGTGCGTGAACATCGGCTCCAGTTGGATCGAAGCGCGAACAGGGCTGGTATTGCGCGTTCCCTCTGCGGCGAACTCACTCGAAGAGAACATCCTGCTCAACCCGCTTCACCGGGACATCAGCCGGTGCGACGTCGGCGAGCCCGTTCCCGTCGTCTTCGATCTTAGGAGTATCGCGCTCGTCCAATAACGCTCTCGCTCGAACGAGAAACCACGTCGAGCAGTGCGTCGATCTCGTCGAACGTGTTGTAGCCGTGTGGAGAAACGCGTATGCCGTTCGCACGATAGGTCGTGACGATACCATCGCGTTGCAACGTTTTTCCGAGCTCGATCGGGTCCTGGCCCGGCAGAGCAAACGTCACGATGCCGGAGGAGACGCCCTCGCCGCGTGCGCTCAGCACACTCGCCCCGGCACGTTTGAGGCCCTCGGCGAGGTGATCGGTGAGAGCGAGCACGTGCGCGGCCACGGCGGCACGGTCGTACCGTTGAAGAAAATCTACTGAGGTTGCCAGCGAGAGAACGCCGATGAGGTTCGGGGTGCCTCCTTCGAACTTCGCGGCGTCACGAACATACGGCTGATCGTAGTTCAAGAAATCCCACATGTTCTCGAGCGCGCGCCAACCTGGGAATGCGACGCTCAGGCGTTCGTGCAGTCTCGGCGCGACGTAGATGTACGCGCTGCCCTGCAGCGCGAGCATCCACTTCTGGCCGCCGCCGTACAATGCGTCGACGTCCATCGCATGCACGTCCGTGGGGAACGCTCCGAGCCCTTGAATCGCGTCGACGCAGAGCAACGCACCGCGCTCGTGCGCGATGCTCGCCAGCGCCGCCAGATCGTGACGATAGCCGTCGGCGAACGAGACCCATGAGAGCGTCACGACCCGCGTCTGCGCCGTCATCGACCGTCGCAGCACGTCGGGTGTCATTCGCTCCCGAGCGGTCTCGATGAAGCGCACCTTCACGCCGCGCGAGCGCAGGGCAACCCACGGCACGGCGTTCGCGGGGAACTCATCGTCCGGCAGAATCACCTCGTCGCCGGGCTGAAGGTTCAATCCGAGCGCGAGAATGTTCGCCCCCTCACTCGTATTTCTTAGAAAGGCGATCTCCCGGCCACGGGCGCCGATGTAGTCGGCTAGCCGCTCGCGAAACTCCGGCAGCTTGAGCTCGTAGGGCCACGTGCCGATGACGGCACCCTCGCTCTGCGCGCGCAAGAACTGTGCGCACGCTTCCTGCGTGCAACGCGGAAGCACACCGGTCGCGGCATGATTCAAATACGCAACACGCTCGGCAACGGGAAACTCAGAACGAGGAAGAGGCGTCATCCGGCCGAGAGTCAGCCTAAACCTAACATATCTTTGGTGTGCCAGGCGATATTTCCGGCCCGATCGCCGGCGCGTTCGAGTGACGTCAAGATGAAGAGATAGCGTGTTGCCGCCGGTACGATCTCCGAGTCGGATTGCATCTCCTCCTGGAGGACGGTGATGCTGCGTTTGTACAGCCGATCGACCTCGCTGTCGCGGGCGATGACCGAGTTTGCCAGCTCCCCATCGCGTTCCGAATAGCTGCGCATCACGTCGAGGAGCATGCCGTGCACGACGCCGACGATGCGATCGATCTCGACGCGGTGCGGGCGCAAGGGCATGTCGGCAAGCTTGATCGCGTTCTTCGCGATTTCGACCGCGTAGTCGCCGATTCGCTCGAGGTCGGTTGCGATATTGAGCATCGCTGCGATCTCGCGCAGCTCACCCGCCACCGGCTGCTGCCGCCAGATCAACTCTATACAGTGTGACTCGATGCGCCGCCGCAGATCGTCGACGACGTCGTCGCCTGCAACGACGCGGGCGCCCGCACCGGCGTTACGGTTCTCCAGCGCCTCGGCAGCCACACGCATCGCATCGCCCACGAGCGCGCCGAGGCGTACGACGTCGAGCCGGGTCCCTTCCAACGCTTCGTGGTAGACTGTCCGCATGAACGCATTATACGCCATCGCGCCCGGCTCTGGTAGGCCCGCAAGGTGTGGCACACACTTAAAGAAAGCATAATCTGCATGTACGATTATCTCTCCGTTGAGCACGACGAGCCGATTGCCGTCGTCGCGCTCGACCGGCCGCCGGTCAACGCGCTCAGCTTCGCTGTGCTCGATGAATTATCGCGCGCGATGCGGAGCCTCGATGAAGAGCGCTCTCTGCGCGCGGTCATCCTCACGGGTAAGGGCGAGAAGGCCTTTGCGGCGGGCGCCGACATCGCCGAGTTAGCGGTCCTCCAGACGGCAGTCGAGGCAAAAGTCGCAGCGAGAACGGGGCAGGCGTTGACGCGGCAGATCGAGCGAATGCGTCTTCCGGTGATCGCTGCCATCAATGGCTTCGCGCTCGGCGGTGGTTGCGAGCTCGCGATGGCGTGCGATATTCGAGTCGCGAGCCGGAGTGCGAAGCTTGGTCAGCCGGAGGTCAATCTCGGCATCATCCCCGGCTACGGAGGCTCGCAACGCACGCTTCGCCTGGCAGGGCGTGGGCAAGCAATGTACCTCTGCCTGAGTGGCGAGCTCATCGACGCGGAGGAAGCCCTACGCATCGGTCTTGTCGATCGCGTCGTTCCCCCGGGCGAGCTGATGGATGAAGCGCGCCGCATCGCCGGGCTCATCGCCTCAAAAGCGCCGCTCGCAGTCGGTGCGTGCAAGCGCGCGATTGATGCCGGTGCGCACCTTTCTCTCGACGAGGCCCTCGACGTTGAAGCCGACGAGTTCGCGAAACTCATCGAGAGCGACGACTTCAAGGAAGGCACAAGCGCATTTCTCGAAAAGCGCGCTCCGCGCTTTACCGGGAAATGACGAGGCTAACGCAGCCCCGAACGCGTCAACTGCTTCTGCGCGTTCGCCATTGCGAGTGAGATCGCAGGATTGAACCCTGCCCACGTCGCACGGATGCGCCCCTTCGGATCGATCGTCACGATCGTTGGGAAGCCTTCGATTTGAAAGAACCCCTGCGAGAGTCCCTGCGGATCGAGTGCGACGTCGCGTAGGTGGAGCTGCGCGGCAAACGTCGCCGCGACGTTCCGCGGCTCGCCCACGTCGATCGGTACCACCTCCACGTCAGGATGTGCCTGCGCGTAGGCCTCGACCATCGGTAGCTCCTCGCGGCACGGCTCGCACCACGATGCGTAAAAGTCGAGGAAGAGCAGCCGCCCGCGCGCGTCGGTGATGCGGAACGTGCCGCCGTCGAGGCGTTCGTACGATGCGTGCGGAGCAGGGTACGCGGACGCCGTCGCAAGCATTCGGGGCGCAAAGAAGATCTTCCACGCGATCGCGAGGACGATCACGACGGCGAGCAGATCCCAGACTTTGTTGAGTAAGCGCATCGCTATCGAGACCTACACCGCGAAGATCGCGGCGATGCCTTGGCCTCCTCCAATGCAAGCAGAGGCAACCCCGTAGCCTCCGCCGCGCCGGCGCAACTCGTGCAGAACCGTCAGTGCGAGCCGTGCGCCGGAAGCACCCAGCGGGTGGCCCAACGCGATCGCCCCGCCGTGTGGGTTGAAGCGTTCCGCTGTCGTGTCGCACGCGAGGTCGCGCGAACACGCGAGCACTTGCGCAGCAAAGGCTTCGTTGATCTCAGTGACTGCAAGATCCCTCATCGCGATACCCGCCCGCGTAAGTGCCCGTGGGATCGCCCGCGCGGGACCAAGCCCCATGACATCGGGGTCAACACCGACGACGCAGGCGTCGACGAATCGTCCGACCCACGCGATGCCGTCCTTGCGCGCCTGCCCGGCCGTCGTGAGCACGAGCGCCGCGGCGCCGTCGGTAATCCCACTCGCGTTCCCCGCCGTTACGACGCCGTCGCCTTTGAAGCGAGGCGAGAGCGCCGCGAGCCGTTCCATCGTAAGCGCGGCGCGTGGACCCTCATCGCGATCGACGACCGCCTCGCCTCCCTTCGGCGCAGGCGCCTTCACCGCGACGATCTCCTCAGCGAAGAATCCCGAGTTTTGCGCGGCAATCGCGCGCTCCTGACTGCGCAGCGCAAACGCGTCGCATGCGTCGCGCGTCAGACCGTAGCGGAGCGCGAGGTTCTCCGCAGTGATCGCCATCGGCATGCCGTTGTACGAATCCGTGAGCGCCTCCCAAAGAGAGTCTTCGAAGCGCACGTCTTCACCGAAGCGAAATCCTTTGCGCGCGCCGCGCACAACGTGCGGCGCCTGGCTCATCGACTCGGTACCACCCGCAAGCGCGTAGGTCGCATACCCTTGTCTGAGCGACTGCGCGGCGGAAAGGACGGCTTGCAGGCCGGAACCGCAGAGCCGATTGACGATGAGCGCCGGCGTCTCGGTCGGCAGACCGGCGCCCAGCGCGATGTGTCTCGCCAGATAGATCGCATCGGCACTCGACTGAACGACGTTTCCGAACACGACGTCATCGATGCACTCCTTCGCGACACCGGAGCGCGCGATGGCTGCCTCGGCCGCGTAGAGCCCGAGATCCGTCGCACTCAAACCCGAGAGAGCGCCGCCGAAGTTACCGAAGGGCGTGCGTGCTCCTCCGAGAACGACGACGTCGGTGTCGGAAACTTCCACCTAAGGAACATTCAGTGCCCTCGCTCCGCCTTCCGGCAGGCGCCTCCGGCGTTTCTCCCTAAGAGTCGCTCGCGAATATGCCATTCTCACGTCCCGCCGCCATCACGCTCGATGCCCGGTCGCTCTCAGCTGCGACACGGACCGACCAGATTGTCGAGGGTTTCGACAAGCTCCAGCTCGGCGGCATCATGGAGATCGTCGAGGAGACCGATCCGCGTGCGCTGCGCAACGAAATGATGCAGCTCCGGTCCGGGCGCTTCTCGTGGGATGCACGGAATTTCGGGGGCAATCGTTGGACGGTGCGTCTCGAGCGCATCGACGAGAACGCCGACATGGAGACGTTTCTCCAGCATGTGCCGCCGTTCTCGACCGCCAAGGCAACGACCATCGCGGACCTCGCCGCCCAAGCGGCAGAGCGATCCTACGAGGCGAGCGACACGATCTTTGACGAAGGCGAGGTCTGGCCGTACCTCGGCATCGTGCGCAGCGGCAAGGTTATCTATACACTACTCTCGCCCGACGGCAAGACGCACACGATCGGGGAACGGCTCGCGCACGACACGATGAACGAGAGCGGTACCTTCGACGGTGGCGGAGCCACGACGCGGGCCGAAGCACTGACTGCGGTAACGCTCATCACGATCCCGAGTGAGGCGATCGTCCATGCATGCCGCAACGACGCAGAGCTTGCGCTCGGCTTTCTCGTGACGGCGTCCCAGGCACGCCGTCGCTCGATCGACACGATTGCCGACCTTGCGTTCGCGCACGTGCTCCAGCGCGTTGCGAAGTTCTTACTCGGTTACGCGCGCGCCTCCGTTGGGATGACGCGAGGACTTCCCGGCGTCGAGCACCTCTCGCAAGCGCAGATTGCCGCGGCGGCGGGTACTGTGCGCGACATGGCAGCACGTGCATTGTTGCGCCTGAAAAACGCCGGAGCCGTGGAGCTCGATCGCGGTCGTGTGAAGGCGATCAACCGCGCGAGGCTCGAGGCCTTCGCGCACAACGTTCAAGCCCCGCCGGTCTAGCTCCGTTCTTCGATCTCGTTAGCGAGAGAGTGCAGGCCCAGCTGTCGTAGTCCCGCAACCACGCCCTTGCGGTCAGCCGGCGTGCGGTTCTGTGAGAGCTTGTACTTGCCGTAGAGCCGTTGCACCCTGATCTCGAACGGCACGATTGCCCGGAGCATCGTGCGGACTCGCTCCTCCGGCATCTCGTCCAAACTCCACGCTTTCGGAAAGCTCGCCTCGTTGATCTCGCTCAACCGCGCGACGGCGTTACGCGCGTCGGCTTCGCCACGCAGAATTCTGGCGGATCCTAGCGCGTGAACGGCCATATAGTCCCAGGTCGGAACGTTCGCGCGGCTCTCGTACCAGTCCGGCGAGATGTATGCGTGCGGACCGTTGAAGACGACGAGCGACTCCTGTCCTTCGAGTTCGCGCCACTGCGGATTCGCGCGTGCCATATGCGCGAGGAGCATCAGGTCGTCACCGCGGCGCTCGACCATGAACGGAAGATGCGACGCAAAGAGTCCGCCCTCGACGGTGGAGACGAGGGCGGCAAAAGAGTGCGCTTTCATGAAAGCCGTCAGCTCGTCACGGTCGTCGACGTGAAAGTCGTTCGGAATCCACATACCGGTTCGAACGTTGCGCCTTGCGCACGACGCTCGCGATGATGACGTAAGCCGCCGGATCTAGCTCTCGACGGTCTCGAGCGGCGCGGTATCCGCCTGCACCGGTTGCACGTCGTTGTCGAAGGCGGCGCGCCTGCTCTTCGCCGCTGCGTCGGCGAGTTGCGTGGCTGCGGCCGTCCCCGTCGTCGTCTGCGCTGTGAGCGTATCGCGCCCTTTGCGCACCGCGCCAAGCGCGCCCGAGAGCCGCGCTTCCATCTCTGCAAGCACCGACCCGGCGTAGTGATCGGCGCCTTCCCGGACCTTTTGCGCGCGCTGCTCCGCGTCGCGAAGAATCGCGTCGGCCGTCCGGCGTGCGCGCTGCACGAGCTCGTGTTGATCGAGCAGCTCCTCGTGCTTCGTTGCGGCGTCGTCAACGAGCGCTTGCGCCTTCTCCTGCGCGGCGCGCAGCATACGCTCGTGATCCTTCGTGATGATCTTCGCGCGCCCCACTTCCTCGGGAAGCGTCGCGCGAATTTTCTCCACAAACTCGCTCAATCGTTCCTCTGAAAGAATCCGATACCCCGCGGGGAGCCACGTGCCCTCGCGCACGTACGCCTCCAACTTGTCCAAGACGCGATAGACCGACATTGAATGAACCTCCGTTATGTCGAGCGGTGTGCACCGGCACGCTTTGCGCTCATGATGCGCAGAGCCGGTTCCGGGACGAGCGCGGCAACGTCGCCGCCGAGAAAGAACACTTCTTTGACGATGCTGGAACTCACGAATGAATATTTCTGATCGGACATCAGGAACAAGGTGTCGACGCCGGAGAGCGAGCGATTCATCAGGGCCGTCGACATCTCGCTCTCGAAGTCGGAAACGGCCCGCAGGCCCTTCACGATGACGTCGGCCTCGATATCCTTGACATAGTCTGCGAGGAGACCGCGAAAATGCGTGACGCTGACGGTAGGGAGATGCGCGGTGCAGCTCTTCAACATCGACTCACGTTCGTCCAGCGAAAACATCGGGCTGCGTTTCTGCGGATTGACGACGACGGCAACGGTCACGCGTGCGAAACACTTCGCCGCGCGCTCGATGACGTCGAGATGCCCGTTCGTCGGGGGATCGAACGAGCCCGGGAGGATCGCGTGCGTCGCAATCGTGGCGCGACCGTTACGCTTCACGAGGCGTCCCGAGCGAAGAAGGCCAACGCGACATCGCCGTAGACTTCCTCGCGCGTCGAGCGATACCCCGGTATTGCCGGAAGAATTCGGCGTGCTGCGTGCTCGTACACGACGACCGCGTCAGGCGCGAGCAGCGCTCGCTCCCGCAACAAGGCGAAGAGCTGCAACGGCACGTCTCCGGCATACGGCGGGTCGAGATAGACGATATCGAACGGCCCTTCCAAGCGATAGAGCGCGCGATCGGCCGGCGCCGCGACGACATTCACGATGTCCGCGACCTCGAGCTGCTCGACGGCCTCCTCGATCGCGCGCGCGATCGTTCGATCCGCCTCCACCGCGACCACGCGCGCCGCTCCGCGCGACGCCGCCTCGATTCCAATCGCACCGGTCCCTGCGAACAGGTCGAGCACGCGCGCGCCCTCGACCTGGTGCATGAGTATCGAGAAGAGCGCCTCCTTGACGCGACCGGGAGTCGGCCGAACGGCGCTCGACTTCGGCGAGCGCAGCTTTCGGCTACCAAGCTGACCTCCCGTGATTTTCGGCATCAGCGAAGCGCCGCCGACGCGGTAAGGCGCGCGACGTCGCCGATATCTGCGAGAACGACATCGGGCGGCGAGAGCTCTTTCGGATAGGTGCGTCCTTCGCTGTTGTACCACGCCGCTTTTAGCCCGGCGCTTTTTGCGCCGGCGATGTCGGCGCGTGGATCGTCGCCGACGTACCACGCGCGGTCGGCCGGAACGCCGAGCCGCTCGACGAGCGTGAGGAATGCTCGCGGTTCCGGTTTCGACGCCCCGATCTCGGCACTCGCCAGGACGGGGCCCTCGAAGCCCGCGCGCTCGGCCTTACGTTGCTGCAAGGGATTCCAGCCGTTGCTCAGGATCGCCATGGGAACGCCTTGCGAACGAAGCCCGGCAAGCATGCGCCGTACGCCCGGAATCGGAACGACGATGTGATCGACAAGCGAGAGGACGATCTCGCGAAAGGGACCGACGAACGACTCTGCGCGATCGACGCCTCGCTCTCGTACGAATCGGCGCACCGCTTCATCGATCGTGAAGGCGCCGGCTCGCTGCCGTTGCAGTAGCGTGTCGATCGCACTCGTCTCTTGGTCGAGCGTACCGAGTGACTTTCCCCCTTCCGCGTCGATCCGTGCGAGCAGCCGTAGAAAGCCGATGCGCTCGATCTTGTTATCGATCGCCAGCGTATGATCGATGTCGAATGCAATCGCACAGACGGCCACTGCTACGTCGGCCCCGGGCCGGTAATGATGCGGACGAAATCGCCCGGCGAGATCCACTTCACCAGAGCCGCCCGGACGCTCGAAGGCGTCGCGTTCAGCTCCCTTGCTGCGTCGATTTCTCTCTGATCGAGCGGCAGACGAAATAGGGCGTCGTCTAGCAGCTCCGTCGATATACCGTCGAAACTTGCCTCCGACAGGACCGCATCGCTCATGAGCATTGCCTTCGCGCGGCTAAGGCGCGTCGCCGAAATCTCGCCGCGTTCGAGCTCGCCGAGGTCGCGCAACGCAAGCTGCTCCGCCGGCACGATGTTGTCCGGATCGCACGCGTACGTGATGCTGAAGACGGAGCGGTTCCTCACCGACGCGATCGCCGACGATGCCGTGTAGACGTACCCGTGTTTCACACGGAGGTCGTCCATGAGCAGTGAGCCGAAGCCACCTCCACCGAGGATGTTGTTGGCGACTTGAAGCAGGGCCCAGTCGGGGTCTGCGCGCCGTACGTCCACGACCTGCGACAGTTCGACGTCGGATTGCACCCGCGAAGGATCGGGTACAGTAGCGCTCGTCGTTCCATTCTTGGGAACCTGCGGCGCGTCGACATCCGGCCTTGGGCCATGCGCGTTCCACGCTCCGAAATACTTTTCGAACGTCGCCCGCGTCTGCGCAGGGGTGACGTCCCCGATGACGAGGACGCTCGTCATATCCGGTCTGTAGACGCTCGCGTAGTAGGCCTTGACGTCGTCGAGCGTCACCGAGCCCGCGGTCAGCGGCGTCGCGTAGAGCTGCATCGGATCGGTCGGGGGATAGAGCGCCTTGTGCAGCGCAACTTCAGCCAAGTGATCCGGTGAGGTCATCTCGCCGGTCAGCTCTCCCACTTCCTGTCGCTTGACGATGTTAAATGCGCTCGCCGGAAACGCGGGGTGGAGCTCTTCGTCCGCGAGCAATTGCACGCCGCGGTCGAAGTGGCTGCTGAGAACCTGTAACGAGAATGGAATCCCTGCCGTCGCTTCCGCCGCGATCGCGTCGAGCTGACGGCGGAGCTGGATCCGATCGTCGTGCGCCGTGCCAAACTGAAAGAGCGCGGAGGTGATGTCTCCGATACCCTGCTGCTGGGGCGGGGCTTGGATATGCTCGCTACTCGTGATGCCGCCGAATACCTCAACCGTGTCGCTCACGTGCTCGGGAATCACGATCAGACGCATGCCGTTGGAAAGCGTCATCGAAACGGGATGCACGACGTGCGGGGGTGGGACAACGTGTGCAAATGCCGCTCTTGCCCATGCCGGCAAAGGCTGACCCTGCTGCGGAGGAAAGGTGTTATTCTCCTGCGCCTGCCCGCCGGCGGCAGCGTTGATGGCGCCGGCGTTCTTTGGAACAGCAAACGCGACGATCGCTTTCGACGGATCGACGTACTCGCGAAGGACGCGGTCCACGTCGGCGACCGTCACACGCTCCATCGCCGCGAGCAGCTCTGCAGGTGAGCCTTCGCCGCGAGCGGCGACCGCGTCACTCCATGAAAGGGCAAGGCCCTCAATCGAGTTCGCTTCGAACTCATCGTCCGCGATCGCGCGCTCCTTAGCGACCTGTACTAAATCCGCCGGCAACCCCGTGCGCCGGTAGGACTCCAACACACCTCGCACGTCCGCCGCGGCGCTCTCAACGTTTGCCGTCACAGGCACGACCGACAGGGCTGCACTAGCCGTCGCGTATGGGTGCGTCTCGATGTCTTCAAACGTCGTGTACAGCGAGGCACCGGAGGCGACCAAGCCGTACAGGTTCGAGCGTTGATTGTTCAGGACGTCTTCAAGGATCTGCGCGGCCGCGTAATCGCGATCTTTCCACCCCGGAAGGCGAAAGGCCATCGCGATCAGCGAGATCGGCTCGTCGCTCACGACATGGTACGTCGCAACCGTCATCGGGTGCAAGGCAACTCGCCGTCGAGGTGGGAGCGTTGCCGCCGGAATGCTCCCAAAGTACTTCGCCACCAGCGCAATCGTCGATGGGCCATCGACGTCACCGGCGATCACGTAGACGGCGTTGTTCGGATGATACCACGCCTGGTAGAAACGGCGCAGCACCTGCGCGTTGATCTGATTGTTGAAGGAGTAGAGTGTTCCGAGCGTGTCGTTCGCGTAGGGCGTCCCTCTGAAGATCGCCGGTAAGATCGTACGCTGGAACAGCCTAGCGATAGGCACACTGTCGTCTTGGGTCACTTCCTGCTTGATCGCGGCGCTCTCGGCGGCCCAGCCCGCTTGCGACACCGTCAAGCGGCGCGCGCGATCTGCCTCCAGCCGAATGGCGACGCTGAGATACTGCACCGGCACGGAAAAGAAGAACTGCGTCATCTCGGCCTGTGTGTCAGCGTCATAGTCGCCGCCCATGAGTTGGCCGATTTCAAAGAGCTGCGTCTGAGAAATATCGGACGTGCCTCGGAACATCATATGTTCTAGCGCGTGCGCCTCTCCCGGGTACCGCTCTTCGTTCGAGCCGACGTCGTAGTTCATCACGGTGGTGACGACCGGCGCGAGCGGATCGTGAACCACGACGACCTGCAGCCCGTTCGCTAGCGTCGCACGCGTGACGTCAGACGTCGAAGCCTCACCGCGCGCGGCGAGCAGCCCCATCGCGAGCACGCAGCAGGGAACGAGAAGGCGCATCCTGAGCATGCTCCGCCTTTCAACCGCCGTAGCGGCGCCCCTTTACGAAGAGCTCATGAGCTCACGCAGCGAGGGCGTCGCCTCGAGCGCCGCGTGCAATCCGGCATTACCGGGCGACTGCAGGACCGGATCGTCGCGCAGAAGCGTTTCGGCTGCGGCACGCGCTTGGCGATACATCGCGAAGTCACGCGCGAGGTCACCTAAGCGCAGCCCGTTTTCTCCGGATTGTCGTGTGCCGGTAAGCTCGCCGGAGCCGCGCATTGCGAGGTCGGCCTCCGCGATTTCGAAACCGTCGTTCGTTTGCGTCAGCACCGCTAGGCGCTTGGCTTCGTCCTGGTCGTCAGGATAGACGAGCACGCAATAGGACTGCGCTGCGCCGCGCCCGACGCGCCCGCGTAATTGATGAAGCTGCGCGAGCCCGTAGCGCTGCGCGTCAAGCACGATCATGAGACTGGCGTTTGGAATGTCCACGCCGACTTCGATGACCGTCGTTGCGACGAGCACGTCGATGTCGCCGCCCGCGAACGCTTTCATGACCTCTTCCTTCTCGCGCGGCGCGAGCCGGCCATGGACGAGTCCGAGCCGAAGATCGGCAAAGACGTCGCGCAGGTGCTCGAGCTCCGCTAGAACGCTTGCCGCACCGCTCTCGCCTTCCTCTATCAGAGGCGCAACGACGTACGCCTGGCCGCCACGCGCGACGCCTGCTCGGATGAAGTCGTAGACGCGCTCGATCCGCGAGAGACGCACGGCAAAGGTCTGCACCGGTGTTCGTCCGGGTGGCAGCTCGTCGAGCTCGGATTGATCGAGGTCGGCGTAGAGCGACTGCGCGAGCGTTCGCGGAATAGGCGTCGCCGTCATGTGCAACGTGTGCGGCGAGCTGCCCTTTGCCCGCAGCTTTGCACGATGCGCGACACCAAAGCGATGCTGCTCGTCGATGATCGCCAAGCCCAGCCTCTTGAACTCCACACTCTCCGTCAACAGAGCATGCGTGCCGATCGCAAGCGCCGCTTCACCGCTCCCAAGGCGCTCGACCGCTCGCTGCCGCTCGCTTTGCTTTTGGCTCCCGGAGATGAACTCTAGCGGGATGCGAAGCTCGGTGAGAAGCGGCAGCAACTTGTCGCGATGCTGGGCGGCGAGAATTTCCGTAGGCGCCATGAGCGCAGCCTGGTAACCGTTTCGCGCCGCGAGCAGCACGGCCGCCGCCGCAACGAGCGTTTTGCCGCTGCCGACATCGCCTTGCAGCAAGCGGTTCATCGGCACGTCACGCGACATGTCACGCCAAATCTGCTCGATCGCTCGCCGCTGGGCACTCGTCAGGATGAAGGCCAACGAGGACTCGAGCTCCGCGAGCAGGGACGACGGGACGGCGAGCGACGCGGCATCGTGCTCGCCTTCGCGTTGGGCGCGCCGCAGGTGTGCGGCCGATGCCAGCACGAGAAACTCCGAGAACACGAAGCGTTCGCGGGCGGCGCTCGCCTCTTCCGGAGTGGCGGGCGCATGCACCGCACGATACGCGTCGCGTAATGCTCCGTAACCACGCTCTCGTGCGAGAGGCGCCGGCAGGACGTCATCGCCCAGGCTGCTCAGGAGCAGCGCGAGGTTCTTCTTTACGACGCTGGCAATCTTTCGCGACGGAAGGTCGGCAGTCGCGCGATAGACCGGAACCATCTCACCCCGGTACTGTTCGTCCGCCCCGAGCACGCGGTGCTGCGACACGCTGATCACCGGCCCTCCCAGCGAGCGTTCCAATCTGCCGCGAACGAAAAGTCGCATCCCCTCACGGAAACGCCCTATAACGTACCGATGCCGCCCGATCCACTTCGCAATGAACTCGCCGCTCTCATCGCGCGCGCGCACCTCGACGATCTCGTACCCGCGTGCACGCCGTTCGTGCACCGCCACGACGCTCCCGAGCGCATTCACCTCGCCTCGTTCATGCTCCGCGGCGTTCAACAACTGCGCCGTCGGTGTCGGCTCACGAAGGTCATCGTAACGAAACGGAAAGTAGTCGAGAAGATCTTTCGCCGTCACGAGTCCGAGCTCCGCGAAGAGGCGCAGCGACTTCTCACCAACGCCTTGGAGCTCACCGATGTCTGTCGGCTTCTCCTTAGTGAGCACGTTCCAGGAGATGCGCTCCGATCGCATCGAGCGCAATGCCGCGAGTTTCGAGCAGCGCGAGCATGTGAAAGAGGAGGTCCGCCGCCTCCCAAACGACGGCGCCGTCGTCGTCGTTCTTTGCGGCGATGACGAGCTCCGTCGCCTCTTCACCGATCTTCTTGCCGATGCGATCGACGCCGCCGGCGTAGAGTTTCGCGACGTAGGAGCCCTCGGGCGCATGCGATTTTCGCTCGCGCAAGACGTGCTGCAGATGCGCGACGGCGCGCATGAAATCGCCTTCGGCACCTGCCTTCGGCAAGAGCGTCTCCTCGAAGCAGCTGCGCGCGCCGGTGTGGCAGGCCGGACCACTCGGAACGACGCGATAGAGGACGGCATCCTTATCGCAATCGACCAGCACCTCGACGACGCGTTGAGTGTTTGCGCTCTCCTCGCCCTTGCGCCAGAGCCGCCCTCTCCTACGGCTGTAGAGATGGGTTTCGCGCGTGCGCATCGTCTGCTCGAGCGCTTCCCGATTCGCCCACGCGAGCGTGAGCACGTCGCCGTTTCGAGCATCGGCAATCGTGACGGGCACGAGGCCGCGTTCGTCGAACTTCAACTCGTCCAGATTCATCGTCGGATGGGAATGCCGCGCTCCGCCAGCGCTTCCTTCAAAGCGCCGATCTCCACATCACCGTCGTGAAAGAGCGATGCTGCGAGCGCGGCGTCGGCATCGGTCTCCAAGAAGAGGCGCGCGACGTCGTCGATCGACCCTGCGCCGCCGGAGGCGATCACGGGGACCGGCACCACACCGCGTACCGCGCGAACCAGCGCGAGATCGTAGCCCGTTCTCGTACCGTCCCGATCCATCGAAGTGAGGAGAATCTCGCCGGCGCCGTTCTCCATGCAGGCTTCGTGCGCCCAGGCGACGGCCTCGCGCTGGGTCGGCGTCCGCCCACCGTCGATCACGACCTCCCAGCCCGCGCCGTTCTTGCGCGCGTCGATCGCGAGCATGATGCACTGGCTGCCGAACTCCTCGGCAGCGTGACGCAATACCAAGGGCTCGCGAACGGCGGCGCTGTTGAGCGCGACTTTGTCGCAGCCCGCGCGCAAGAGCTCGCGCACCTCATCGACGGAGCCGATGCCGCCGCCAACGGCGAACGGCGTCGTTAACTGCCGTGCGATACTCTCGACAAGCGCGCGCCGTGTCTTCCTTCCCTCGATTGTCGCCGTGATGTCGAGGAAAACGAGCTCATCGGCACCGGCGGCTTCGTAGCGCGCGGCGAGCTCGACGGGGTCTCCGGCATCACGCAGACCGACGAAGTTCACGCCCTTGACGACGCGACCGTCCTTGACGTCGAGGCACGGAATGATGCGGCGCGTCAGCACGGACCTGCCCTACGGAAGGCCGGAGCGCGCCGGAATGCGCCGAAGCCGCTCGTACATCGCGCGCTGCTTTGGAACCTCAACGTGATAGCGCGCGCCGATCTCGATCACCGCACCGAGGATCGGCGCTAGCTCGAGCGGCCTGCCTGCCTCTACGTCCTGCAGCATCGACGTCTTGACGTCGTCGAGCCGCGCCGCGTATGCGATGCGCGCCGTTGCGTCTTCTTCAACGTTGCGCACGAGGCCGAGTGCCTTGCCCACCTCGAGGGCCTCCGTCATGAGTTCGCGCACTTCGGTAAGCGCCTCCGTGTCGCGCATCAACGCGCCGATCGTCATGCCTCTCGCGGCGCTCACTGGATTCAGGCTCGCGTTTCCTACCAGCTTATGCCAGAGTGATCTGCGGAGATTCTCCTCGACGCTTGCGTCGAGGCCGGCGTGGCGAAGGACGCCGGCGAGCTCGCGCACGCGCTCGCCGTTGCCTGCGTTCACCTGGCCGAGGATATACCGTAGACCGCCGCTCTGAACGATCTCCCCCGGTGACGCAATGTGTCCGGAGACGTGCACGACACCTCCTATTGTCTGCGCATCCGAGAAGAGTGCGCCGATTCTTCCTCCCGGATCCACCGACTCAAGCGGCGGTGTGCGCTCAAACCAAAATGGTACGCCGTTCTGCAGCGTGACGATCGTCGTACCGCGCTGCGCGGATGGTGCAAGCTGCTCCAAGAACGCCGGCCATTGGTGCGCCTTGAACGTGAGCAGCAGGACGTCCGCATCGCCGAGCTCGCGCAGATCGTCGCTCGCCTCGATGGTGGCGGTGAAGGCACCCAGATCGCTCTCGATGATGCGCACGCCGCGCTCGCGTATGGCTGCGAGGTGCGCACCGCGCGCGACCGCCGCGACTGAAACACCTGCACGCGCGAGAGCGGCCGCGACGAAGCCGCCGATTGCTCCCGCGCCGACGACGACTACTCGCGCGATTCGCGCTCCGGGTGAAATGAGGCGACGGGCAGATTCGAACTGCCGGATGGAGCTTTTGCAGAGCTCTGCCTTACCACTTGGCTACGTCGCCGCGCTCCCACTGCGCTTCGCATCGAGAACCCTAGCGGGTAGTGGGAATCGAACCCACGCATCAACCTTGGGAAGGTCGCAGGCTACCATTACATCATACCCGCGTTCTCGCCATACGCCGCCGGTTCGCCTCGTTCGCTTTGGCATCCTAGGACCTACGACAGCACGCCGACCGCGCGCGCAAGAACGAGCGACAGCGTCACCAGCGAGATGAGTGCTTCGACGAGCATGAGCATCTTTGCCATGGGGCTGAGCGGCATAACGTCCGCGGGGCTGAACGCGGTTGCAGTAACGAACGCGAGATAGAGGTAATCGGGAAATTGAGCCTTCCAATCCGCCGGGATAGACGCCGTCTGCCCCACGAGCGCGCTCATTTGAGGAAAGAGAAAATCCGCGCTCGGAATCTCACGAGCCGCGTGGAGCGATCGGGGGTACGGCCCGCCGGCGTCGAGCTCCCAGTACCAAAGCGCAAAGACGAGGATGTTGGTGATCCATATCTGCGCTCCCGTCGTCAGCAGCTCGACACCCGTCATGTGCCGCGAGGTGAGAATGTAGTAGACGAGCAGCACCACCGAAGCAGCGTTGAAGAAGTTCACGATCGCGATCAGTACGATCGACGCCGTGCGCTGTGCTCCCCATCGCGCGCTGCGGAAACGCATGATGAGAAGCGGGACGAGCACGATCAGCACGAGCACCGGTGCCACCCAAACGGGGCCTACGGTGTAGCGCGGCGGCAGCAGGGCATAGAGCGCGACCGCCAGCAGCACCGTCACCGTCGCATACCAGCGCGAAGAGTCCAGGGCCGTCCTCATGCGCCGGGCGATTCTCCGCGTGCGTGCGGCAACCCGCCGCTCTGCACCGCGGTTATGGGCCGCATGCCGACTGATTTTCGCGATGGAAAGACCTTTCCGCGCCGTGGGCGCGACCCTCATGGTGAGGCACTCTGGCTCTGGCGCGTCTTCGACAAGGCCCGCGCGGCGGGGGCGGGCACGATTCACGATTACATCTATCCCTGCCCGATGGACAAAGGTGTCTTCGAACGCTGGGGGATCACATCCGACGAGTTCAGCGCAGCAGTTGTAGCGCATCCGAGCGACGGTGAAATCGCAAACTGGTTCGCACAGCGCGTTTCACCCGAGGGCGTCCGCTCGGCGAACGAATGGCTGACGAAGGAGAAGGTCTCGAACATGGACCGACAGGACGCGGAGGAAGGCGCCGCCTAAAGACGAGCGATGGGCTCGAGGATCGAGTTTACGCGGCCTGACGGGCAGAAGGCACCAGGGTATCTTGCCGAACCGGCGCGCACGGGCGCTCCGGGTGTCGTGATGCTCGAGGAGTGGTGGGGCGTCAACGACGAGATCAAGCACACGGCGGACCGCCTCGCGAGCGAGAACTTCCGCGTGCTGGTTCCCGACCTGTTCCGCGGGCGCGTCGCGGCAACCGGCGACGAGGCACATCATATGATGCAGGGCCTCGACTTCGGGGACGCGGCGACGCAAGACACCCGCGGGGCCGTGCAATATTTGAAGAGGAGCGGTGGAAAAGTCGGCGTCATCGGCTTCTGTATGGGTGGCGCGCTGACGTTTCTCGCCGCAATGAACGTTCCCGAGGCCGACGCCGCCGTGGCATGGTACGGCTTTCCGCCGCCGGAGGCCGGAGATCCGTCGAAGATCCGCATCCCCCTTATGGCGCATTGGGCTCTCCACGATGAATTCTTCACGATCGACGTCGTCGACGCACTCGAGCAGAAATTGAAAGCTGGTAACGTACCGCACGAGTTCCATCGCTACGACGCGAAGCACGCCTTTGCCAACCCCAAAGGCTTAGGGAACTACGACCGCGAGTCGGCTGAGAAGGCGTGGCGCCGAACCGTGGATTTCTTCAACCGAACGCTGAGGTGATGCCGAGGATGAAAAATGTCGACCAAAAGCGCGAGCGCGAACAGCAGATCGAACTCATCGCGGCAGCAATAGGCGCCGCGGTTGCCGTCGTCATCGCACTTCGCAAGCTCTTTCAAAGCCTCGCCGACTTAGGCCGGTAAAGTCATCCCGCGGGATTAGAATCGGCACGAGTCCTCGATAGGTAAGCCTTTCCAGCATCGAAGCGCGACAGGTTTTCTTCAAGCATAGCGATTGCTGTGTTACATCTGTTACAGAGCAGGCCGCGTACTGTGCCCGTAGTATGGCAGTGATCGACGTACAAGTGCTGGAGGAAAACGGCATCATACATCGAGTTACTAGCTCTTTTGCAATCCGTCCAGTGCCTATTACAAATGGCGCAGCGTTCATGTTGCATTTCGAAGAGCTGCTCGATGCGTGCAAATGAGACGCCGTATTTCTTCTCTATCGTTTGACGCCGTATCGCTTCCCGTCGCCGTGGGCTCTTATGGTAGTACTCGCGGTTCCATTTTCTCGCACAACTGCGGCAACGAAGAATCCCGCTAGATAGCCGTTTCTTCGATATTCCGCAACGCGGGCAAGTCGGTTCTCTCTTCACGACGACGATCGTACATGAGAGGACTGCCAACCGTATGGCGCAATGATGAAAGCCGCCGAGAAAAACTCGGCGGCTTTCACTTCAGATTTGCCAAGGACCCGAGTTGAACGGGTGACCCCTCGCTTTTCAGGCGAGTGCTCTACCGACTGAGCTACCTTGGCTGGCGACGCTGACGGGGCTCGAACCCGTGACCTCCGCCGTGACAGGGCGGCGCTCTAACCAACTGAGCTACAGCGCCAGGCATAGTGGGCACGGCTGGGGTCGAACCAGCGACCCTCCGCGTGTGAAGCGGATGCTCTCCCACTGAGCTACGCGCCCACGTTGCCGGCAGCGTCCTGTTGGACAGGCTCCATCCTACCCCTGCCGGAGCGGTGAACGCAAGCGGCGAAGCGGCGCTCGATGATCAGCGGCTATCCACTGCTCTGGACGTTAACCGTGCCTTGGTCCGACATCGACATGTTACAACACGTCAACAACGTCGCCTACATCCGTTGGATCGAAACGATCCGCTGTGAGTACTTCACGCGAGTTACAGGAGAGCCGATCAACGGCCCGCGGGGAATGATCCTCGCGCAGCTCGACTTCACCTACGAGCGGCAGTTACGGTATCACGAGCGTGTAACCGTTGGCTGCAAGGTCACGCACATCGGCAACAAGTCATTCGAGATGGCGCACGAGATCTGGAGCGTACCCAACGACTATCGAGCCGCATTCGGAAGAACTGTCCTCGTCGCATACGACTTCACTCACGGCCATTCGATCCGCGTTCCGGATGAGTGGCGCTCCGCCGTCGCGGCGTTCGAGGCAGGTCAGCCGCAGACGTACGAATAATCGGCAAAGCAACCGAGGGCGGTTAGCTCAGTGGGAGAGCGCTTCCTTGACACGGAAGAGGTCAGTGGTTCAATCCCACTACCGCCCATGTGTGGCTGGCTGTGCCCTATTACGACGACGCTTACTGGCCGTTCAACCCCGCTCGAAAGTTGTCGAGTATAAACAAACAATGGCAGGGCGCAATCGGCGCGACTCCGCTTACGTCTGATGGGGCACCGGGATCGACAAACATCTTGCTCGAAGGTTTAGATCCGGAGGTTCTAGGACGAAGACCACGCTCGTCTCCCTCATACTGGTATGCACTCTATTGG
>JASHOG010000055.1 GCA_030041225.1 Vulcanimicrobiota bacterium
CGCCCGGACCACCGTTGGCGAAGTAGACTACTCGCCCGCTATGGTGCTCCGCCCTGAGAAGCACGAAGCCGAGCTCGGTCGTTCGTCCCGCGTGTGCCGCGCGGTTCTCGTAGACGCGAAACGTCCCGCAGAGCGCGGAAACTTTGCTCTTACCCTCAGCGCACGGATGTGTCACGAGCGCGAGTCCGCCCGGCTGCGCCGTGCCGTGCATGACCGGAGTCGCCGCCGGGGTTTCGGTACCCGGGCCGGGGCGTGAGAACGTCAACGGTAACGCTGCGCCGTTCTTCGTAAAGGTGCCGATGATGGTGTGCGAACCAATCGTGCCACGATACGAGATGTAGGCCGCCGGCAGCGCAAACGTCAGAACGCCGTTTGCCGCGCTCACTCCCGTCAACCGGAGTCCGTATAAACCTTCCAGAGGACTGTCCAGCGTTGCGCTCAGTATCCAGCCTGATGCCCGAGTAATGTGTAGAACGACCGGAACCGCGCGGCCCTGGGCGTTCAGGGTCCCGGACCATGTACCTGTGATGATGGCCGAGGGCGGAGGACTCGGCGCGGGCGTTGCCGCGAGCATGCATAAGAAGAGCGCGCCGAAAAAAACTGCACGTGCGCCATGAAGCACTTGATTGGCCTCCCTGTTCTACATTGTACGAGCGGGGAGCACGAGAGTTTCGAACACCTCCCAATGCCTGAGATGCGGCGGTGCTACGGGAAGAGGCGCCTGCTCAGGAACACACGTAACATCGCGAGGGGGAACTGCACGACGCGTAAATGCGTTGTCGGAGCAGGGTGACCGGAGGTAGGTATGCTGGTTTCCATCATGTTGGCAGCGAACATCGCTCCGGGAGGCCGTAGAACTGGGAGCCGCGCGTGAAAACCTCAGCGTAGTGTGAGGGGGTGCTACGGCGAGTCACGTTCCTCGAGTGCGAGCGCGATTGCCGCTTCCGGTGTGAGTGCGGCGCCCTCCGCGCTGAGTCGCACAAGTTCCTCGGCCATAAGTCCTTCGCGTAGGAGTGCGGCGAGGCGGCTGTGCGTTGTCGCCTCGGTGAACTCGCGTTCGAATCCATGTCGCGCAAACGCCGCGTCGGCGTAGCCTTCGAAGATAGCTGCGCGCGTAAGTTCGCCGCGCAGGGCGATGGCGAGCGCCAGATGCTCGATCGCAATCGCGACGTAGTAATGGTCCGGCTCGGACGCGGCATGGATCTCGATCGCCTCGCGAGCCGCCGCGAGGGCGCCGGGAACATCGTCCACTGCGACGAGATAGCCTACGAGGCTCACGAGGAGCGCACCCAATGAGCCCTTATCACCACTCGATCGCATTGCCGGCAACGTCTCGCGCACGATCGCGATCGCGCGCTGCGTCTGCCCGCGCGCGTGTTCCGGCTCGGCGAGGTTGAGCGCCGCGCTCTGCTCGCCACGCGTGTTTCCGGCCGAGTGGTGCTCCTTGCGGAGTTGTTCGTATGTACGCGCCGCCGTCTCGAGGTCACCACGGAACGAGCTTATGAGCGCACGCGCTTCGAGCAACTGAAGACGAACCGCAGCCGAGATTTCGGGCATCGCTTCCGCTTGCGCCAAGGCGTGTTCGGCGTCATCCAGCCGATGGAGGAGCGCTGCCGTATTCGCATACCGGCAGAGCGCCCAGGCGAGCGACGAGTCATCGCTGCTCGCCCGCGCCTGCTCCACGGCCTGCGTAGCCGCGTCAAGAGCGCGCATCTTGTGGCCGGAACTGCTGAGCAAGTACGCCAACGTTGTCGAGAGCCGGGCGCGTATCCGCGACTGATCCGCTGGGAGCGTCGCGCTATATGCCTCGCATCGCGCTATGGCTTCCGCATCGAGGCCGACCGCTCGCCAACTCGTGTCAATGTTCGCAAGCAGCTCGCCGCCGTCGATCACCTGCGAACGGGCCAACGCACCGTGGAGCGCAAAGCGCACGTCCTCCAGCTCGGCTTGCAGCGCTGCATAGAGCTCCGCAACTCGTCCGGTCCGGTCGCACCGTTTCCACAGCGCGACGAACCGATCGCGCAGATAGCGCAAGTGGCGATCGGCAAGCAGATCGCGCTCGCCCGCAGCGTCAAGTTTCTCCACGGCATAGGCGCGCGTCGATTCGAGCAACCGGTAGCGTAGCGAATCGCCCTGCGGCTCGGCGAGCACGAGTGACTTATCGACGAGCGACGCCAGCGCGTCGAAGACGTCGAGCTCATCGAGATCCTCGCCGCTTCCGACGGCAACGGCTCCCTCCAGCGTAAGTCCGCTCACGAAGATCCCCAGTCGCCGGAACAGCGTGCGCTGGCGTTCGTCGAGCAGGTCGTGGCTCCAATCGATCAGTGCGCGCAGGGTCTGTTGGCGCGGCAGCACGTCGCGGTTGCCGCCGGTGAGCACCCGGAAGCGCTCGTCGAGTCGTTCGCGCAACTGTTTTGGGCTGAGCATCTTCACCCGCGCTGACGCCAGTTCGATGGCTAGCGGAATGCCGTCGAGCCGCCGGCAGATGTCGGCCACGACCGGCGCGTTGTCGTCGGTCAACGCAAACGTTTTGTCTATGCTCAGAGCACGATCGACGAAGAGTGCCACGGCCGTGGAAACCTCAAGCGACGGCATCCGGTACGTCTCCTCGCCTTCGATTCCCAAACCTTGGCGGCTGGAGGCGAGCACCTTGATCTTGGGACAACCGTGCAGAATAGCGGAGATCACGCGTGCGGCGGGCTCGACCAGATGCTCGCAGTTGTCGAAGACGAGCAGCGCGTGCCGGCCCTTGAGCGCGCGAACGAGATTCTCCAACGGATCGCCTTCGAGCGGGAGCGTGAGCCCGAGTGCCAGCGCGACGGTCGAAGGAATGTACTCGCCGGTGGTGAGTGGGGCGAGTTCGATGAACCACACACCGTCGCCCGAACCGTCGAGCAGGTTTGCTGCGACCTGCAGGGAGACACGCGTCTTGCCCACGCCGCCCGGGCCGGTTAGCGTCACGAGCCGGTGCTTGTTGATGAGCGAGGTGATTTCGGCAGTCTCCGCCTCGCGACCGACGAACGAGGTTAACTGCAGCGGGAGATTATTCGCGAGCGTACCGAGCGATCGCAACGGCGGAAAGTCTGCTGTCAGATCGGGCGCGAGCAGCTGATAGACTCGTTCGGGGCGTGCGAGGTCGCGTAAACGATGCTCGCCCAGGTCGCGCAGGCTTGCCCGAGGCGGGAGCGCGCCCTGAACGAGATCGGTCGTAACGCCCGAGACGAGCACTTGGCCGCCGTGTCCGATCGCAAGTAAGCGCGCAACGCGATTGACCGCTGGGCCGAAATAGTCACCTTCGCGCTCGTCGGCCGTGCCGGTATGGACGGCAGCACGGACGCGCACACCATTGACCGCCGAGAAATCTTCGGCAGCCAGGGCGCGTTGGGCGTCGAGGATCGCTGCCAGGGCGTCTTCGGGACGAACGAAGGCCACGCAAAACGCATCGCCGACGGTTTTGAAGACGTACCCGTCGTGCTGCGCGATCGCCGTCTGCATCAGCGCGTCGTGCCGCCGCACGGCATCCTGCATCGCCGTCCGATCACGGTCCCAGCGCGCCGTGCTGCCTTCGATATCCGAAAACATAAACGTGACCGCGCCGGTAGGGCGAGCCGAGGACGGCATCCCCGGTTGTACGCGAGCCGCCACGGAGTCGCGTTTCGCGCCAGGGGCGTTACCCTCCGCTCAAATGAAGGCTCTACAATACCGCGGAAGAAGGGCGGCCTATGCAGTTGCCGGCGGCAGCCCGCACGGCATCGTGGCAGCGCAGCACGAGCACGATCCTCGTGCCGTTATCATGGGTGCTCGCGATCGCCACGGTTGCCATACAGCTTTCAAATCTGATGGCGCTCTTTTGCTCGCCGCTCTTCTCGCACGTGCTGCCGGCACAGAAGTTCCTTGGCAGCGACGGTGTGAGCAATTTTCTAGGATCTACGGTGGCGATCATCCTCGCGCTCTGGCTGGTTACGATACGCCCCGGCTGGATGACGTTCGCGCTCTTTCTCGCAATGCTCGATAGTGCGAACGGGTATCTCCCCGCGTGGCCCTTGCCGCATGCGCTCGCACATGCAGTCACGGTGCTTGGGCTACTCTTTACCTACAATGCGATGTGGCCCGTGCTCGTCGTCTTTGCCGTTCGCTTCCCGAGCGACGACGCGCCGACAGGGTGGCAGCTTTGGGCGCAGCGCTGCGCGATCGCTGTCGCAGTGATTGCCGAAGCGTACGTACTCGCATTAGCCATCGGTCCGAACGGGCCACGGCCGAGCTCCGCCACCTCAATCTTCAACTCATTCGCGTCCGGATCGATCCTCATCTCGGCGCTGCTCTTGATGGCGCGCTTTGCGGGCGTTGACGCGCGCACAAGAGCGCAACTTCGATGGGCGACGATAGGCTGCGTCGTTGGAATGCTGTGCTCGACGACCGCACTCGCGTTCGTCGCCGCAGGGTTCGCTAGGGTAGAGGGCTCGTTGACGACGGTCGCGATGCTCCTACAGACGTTCGGGACGTCGCTCATCGCCGGCGTAGTAGTCCTTCCCGCATGCGTCGCGTATGCGTTGGTGCGCACACGGTACGCCGACCCCGTCTTCGTGCTCAACAGAGCCACAGTGCTGACGGTGACGATCGCACTGATCGCGCTTCTCGTCGGGGGCGCCGATTGGTTGATCGAGCGCTTCCTGGCGGAGAGCGGCGTTGCCCTCGCGCTGCAAGCCGCGGTGACGGTGGCACTCGGCTTCGGGCTCAACCGGCTGCATCGCCACATCGAAAGCAGCGTTGAGCGCGTGCTCTTTCGCAAGAGGTATGAGTCCGCACAATACTTGCGCACGCTGGGGCAATCGCTCTCGGTCGCCACGCACGAGAGCGTCGTAGAAGACGCGATTACCGCCGACGCGGCACGAGAGCTCGACTTGGCATCCGCGGCCCTCTTCCGCTACGTTCCGGAAAAGCATGCGTTCGTTCGGCGCCGCGCCGTCGGCTGGGAAGAGACCAGTGCGCACGAGCTTTCCGCGGACGACCCTCTCATTCGGTTCCTCAAGGTTGCACGCACACCGCTGCGGCCCGGCGACGCGCGCTGGACGCCGGGCGACGTGCCAAGCGGCATCGCAGCGCCGGCCCTTGCAATCCCGATGCTGCTCCGCGGTGACGTCGACGCCGTCGTGTTGTATGGCGCGCACAGCGACCACACCGAGATCGACAGCGCGGAAGCCGAGGAGCTCGCCGAGTTGATCGAGCGCGCCTCCGCGGCGCTCGACCACGTCGAGGCGGCGGCGCTTCGAGAAGCGCTCGCGCTCGCGCAACGCCGCTATCCGGCGCCGGCAGGCAACTCGCTCTAGCCCAACTTCGTCCGGGCGGCGCGTTACGGAGTCGGCGACGGCCTCACTCCGGCCGGTAGCCCCTGAATGCGTTTCATCGTCTTTGTCACATCCGCTGCATCATTGAGCTGCTGGTAGAGCGCGAGCGCCTGCCGATACGATTGCAACGCGGCAGAATACTGACGCTGGTGGGCCTGAGCATCGCCGACGTCGTCAAGCGCGTCGGCCTCGCCGCGTGGATCGTTGAGCTGCCGGAGCGATACGAGGGCCTCTTGAAGTGTCTGCAACGCCACATCGTACCGGCCTTCTCGCTCTTGGATGTCACCGATCGTGTCGAGTGTGCGGGCTGCGCCGTCACGGTCGCGTACCTGATGGAGTATCGAGAGCGCCTGCTGACACGAGTGCAACGCATCCGGATACTGCCCTTCAGCCAGCTCGGCGTTGCCGATGTCGTTGAGCACATTTGCCACGCCGTCGCGGTCGCCGACCCGTTGGAGAATCTGGAGCGCTTGCCGATACGATTGAGTCGCAGCCGCGCTTAGGCCTTCATCTTGCTGGGTGTCGCCGGTGTCGATGAGGACCGAGGCTACTTCGTCACGATCCCCTACGTGTTGGAAAATCGCCAGTGCCTGCCGATACGATTCGAGCGCGTCAGCGTAGTGGCCTTCGCCCTCTTGAACCTCCCCGATGTGCCTGGTCACATATGCTACGCCGTCGCGATTTCCCAATTGCTGATAGAGTGTAAGCGCCTGTCGATTTGCTTGTAACGCGTCCGTGTACTGACCTTGAGTTGCTTGGACGCTGCCGATGCTAGCCAAGGCATTCGCTTCTCCGGTCGGGTCGCCCAAAAGCCGGAAAACGGCCAGCGCTTGCCGATATGCCTGCAGCGCCTGGGAGTACTGTCCTAGTGACTGTCGCATGCCGCCGATCCAGACCAAATCGAAGGCCTCGCGATCGCGGGCTCCAAGCTCCCTGGCGATTGTGAGCGCCTGCTCGTACGATTGAAGTGCGTCGGTGACCCGGCCCGTAGCGTCTTGCATGCTGGCGACGTTGCTGAGAGCGAGCGCCTCTCCGTCGCGGTCGCCAAGCTGACGATATGCTGCCAGTGCTCGTTGGTAGGTTTGTAGCGCATCGCCGTACCGGCTCGTGTCTGCACGCACCAAGCCTATGTTGTTGAGGTTTGTTGCCGCGGCATCCCGATCATCCACTTCATTGTGGATCGCAAGCGCTTGCTGGAACGATTGCAGCGCCTCCGTGAACTGACTGCGACTCTCGTAGATAAGGCCGACATCGTTGTAAACGTTCGCTGCGCCATCGCGGTCGCCTGACTGACGATCGATCGCGAGCGCCTGTTGGTATGAAGCCAGAGCGATCGCGTATCGACCTTCGTGCCACTGAACGAGGCCGACGTCGTTCAGAACCTTTGCCGCACCATCGTGGTCGCCCAGTCGCTGACTGATCGCGAGTGCTTGCTGGAACGATTGCAACGCGTCGGCGTAGTTGCCTTCATGTTCCTGAACGACGCCGACGTTCCTTAGCGCCCCCGCCGTCGCTTTTGGATCGTTCCCTCGTTTTGCGGCTGCGAGTTGCTGCCGGTAATGCGCCTCGGCTTGCTCAAACGTGGCGAAGTTCGCGAGGTACCAACCGAGACTCGGATGGTATGTTACCGGTCCGCTTGCCGCGGACACCGTATCGACGAGCGAGGCCCTGAATCGCTGGGCTCCGACTCGGACGTAGCCGGTTTTCGTGACGCTGACGTCTCCTTGCGTGGGCCTGAACGTCACATCGCTTCCGCTGCTATCGACACTGAATGCCGCAGAGCTCGCCGACGCGCTTAGAGCATCGCCGGACTGCACCTGAATGGCATCTGCTGCACCGATGGAGCCGACGTTGCTAAAGGTAGAGCTTCCCGCGATATTGGAGACGATCTCGTTCGCGCCGGTGCTGACGAACGTCACGCTCGAGCCGGGGTCGAGCGTCGTGGTGTTCCCCCCGCCCCCGCCAACGATGACGACCGTAACCTGCGCCGGTACCGTGACACGTGTGCCGTCAGAGATCACCTCGCCGACGCGAAGTGTATGGTCGGTCGCTCCTCCATGACTCACCGTGACCCCACTCACGGCGGTCACGGCAGTTCCATTCAGGAAGATGTGCTGTACGCTGGAGGCGCCACCGGGAGTTGCGGCGAGCGCCGACGTCCAGGCCGAGAGCGCCAAAACCGCGGCCCCTACGGTGAAGAGGGTGCGCCTCACCTCATAGCACGGCATCCCCTGCCGGATTCAGCGAAGCCTTGAATGGCTCCCTTATTGAGAGGGAGCGGCCGCGTGACGCTCTAGAGCAACGTGCGTCGCACGCTCGCCCGCGACGTGGTCCGTACAGGTGTATCCGAGCTTGACGAGATCAATGTCGCCGAAGAAGCGTTCGCCGGAGCCAAGGAGCGCCGGGCATATCGCCAGATTCAGCTCATCGATGAGTCCGGCACGAAGATACTGCTGAATGGTATTGACGCCGCCCCCGATACAAACGTCTTTCCCGTTCGCGGCCGCTGTCGCTCTTTCGAGGGCGCGGTAGATTCCATCCGTTATAAAATGGAACGTCGTTCCTCCTCGCATCGGAATCGATTCGCGCGGGTAATGGGTCAGCACGAACACGGGATTGCAAAACGGCGGCGTCTCTCCCCACGCACCCTTCCACGAGGTGTCACGCCACGCTCCTCGCACGGGCCCGAACATGTTTCTGCCGAAGATCCAGGCGCCCACGTTCAGGAAGCGGCGAGCGAAGAAAGCGTCGTCGATTCCGGTCGTTCCACCGTCCTTGCGAATGTGCTGGAACGTCCACTCCTTATCATGCATGCGCTGGAACGTCCGCGTAGCGAAGACCCACTCACCCAGCACCTCCCCGCCGATGCCCATCGGATTCTCGAGACTTTGCTGAGGAGCGGCGCCGAATCCGTCGATGGAGACGGTAAAGCTCACTTTGACCTTTGACATGGGTCTACGTCGACGGCACTATCGCGAGCGTCGTGGCGTCGACGGTGTATCTCTGAACGAGATGCGGCGGAGCATTTGCTATCGTCCAAACCCAATACGCTCCCCTGCTCCGTTGGTCGAACAGTATCTCGCAGGAGCAGGTCCTACCGCCGTACGCGTATCTCAAAACTGCCTCGACGCCTTGTACGCCGGGCGCGGATATCGCCATGACTCTCTTCCAGCGTGGCCTTGCGCTGGACCAATCGGGCGTGCCGCTTGCCGATGGGGCGAGATGAATGTACACTGTTCGGTCATCGAAGAGAGGCTTCTTGCGTTGGGCGCTCATCGATAATGCCTTCACGTGCCATGAGTCAAGCAGAACGGCCCGGCTACCCGGCGGCACGTAACGCCTGGCGATATCGCTGAAGGCCGTGGGATAGCCGAGTACGACGAATCCCAGAGCTGCGCCTTCTGTCTCGGAAAGGCTCTGCCGCGGCGATGTTCGCATCATTTGCGAACGCACCCGTGCCACGATGCTGCGACTGACCCCTCGCCCCACGAGTACGATTTCATCTCCCACTCTCCACTGGTACACACCGAACAATCGCGTGTGCGACACTTTGGAGAGCGCTGCGGCGTCTGTTGCTACTGAGACCGCGTCGACCAACTGAACGTTGAGCGGGTAACGGTTTGGTAAGCGATAGCCGACTTGGATGAACGTAGGATGCTCCGCCGGAGCAACAACGAGGCTGCGTAGTTGCGAGTTGGCGGGAAGGCCGACCGGGAATATCACCGGAAACGCGGCAGTCGAAGCGACCGCACGGACTTCGAACGCCATCGGATTGCGCAAGAACGCGACCGAGCGCACCGCCACAACTTCCTTGCCTCCTAGGAGCCAGACGCGGACTCCCTCGTAGGCCCTATCTCCAAGTTCCACGCCGATGCCGAGCGCGGCAAGGCAGAGCGCGCCGCAAAGAACAAGCCTCACCGAACGATCACGCCCACGGGAACGGCGTACACGGCCTCGTATGGCCGCCATCGGTACCTCGGGCACCGGAATCGCGGCCCTTGCGGACCGTCCAAGGGTTGCAAAATCAGAAGACACCTTGTCGTACCTCTCTCCGCTTTGGTGATGACTCGCCGGCATAGTCGCCCAACAATTCTCTGAGGTGCTCGCGCGCTCGCGTAAGCCTCGTACGAACCGTCGCATGTGGAATGCGCAGGATTGCAGCGATCTCTTCGCTTTTCAGGTCGTCGAAGTAGAAGAGCACCGTGACATCACGCAGCTTCGGCGGCAGCGCCTCGAGCGCTCGCCACACATCGATGCTCGCGATATCGTCGGAGGGCCCAGAACCCTCGGCCCCGGCCGCTTCCGAATGGCGGCGTCTTCTGACGCGAACAGATTCTCGCATGACGATGCGGTAGAGCCACGCATCGAACGCCTCTACTCGTCGCAGGCTTCGCACGTTGCGATAGAGGATGACGCACGTTTCCTGCGCCGCGTCCTGCGCGAGATTCCTATCGCCGATGACCGTAGCGGCGAGGCGAAAGCAGGCCGGCCATACCGCGGCGACGAGCCGCTCCACGGCATTCTCATCGCCCGACAGAGCGGCGACGACCATCTCCCGCGGAGCCCAGCGGCCCATACCAGGCCCCTCAAACTCGCCCATCTACACAGAAAGAGGCGGCGGAACGGCAAAATGTTCCCGACGCTCGCGAAGAACTTACCTGCCGGACCCTCCGGGCGCGCGCGATAGCGTCATCTGAGCGAAGAGCGTGCTCTTCCCGTGATTCACATTCAACATGCGCCACTCCCAGGAGTCGCTCGTAGCGCGGTAACGCATATCGTTGATGAAGTTCACATTGCCGCTCGCGTCGCGAAAGATAAATCGCATGCGGTTCGGCTGCGGCACTGCGTAACCGACAGAAGGTGCGACCGCACCGCCAAAATCATCGAGCCACTGTACGACGTACGCACGCGGGCTCGTATCCAATGTAATGAAGATATCGGCTTCATACTGCGCTTCACCGCCGGCCGTTCTTTCACGCGCAACCTCGTGCAGTTCGAGGTAATGATGCCCGAGGACCCATTGCCCGGTGACGTCGTGGATGCTATGCACGCCGGGCGCAGTGTACCGCAAGATCCATCGACCGGTGAAGTGATCGAGCAACGCCGAATGCACGGCAGGCGGTGGCTGTTGCGCAAAGGCCGCACGCGAAGACGCCAACGCGGTGAAAAGGAGGAGCGCGAGCGTCTTCAGCACGGGCGAAGCGGTCCGGCATCGAAACCGCCGAGAGAGCCTGAAGATGCGAGAACTCTTGCCTTGCCCACTGCGAAAGCGCGATTCTTCAACCGGAGTGGGATGGCCCTTCACCGGCGCAACCGGCGAAAGGGGCGCACCGCCGATGAGACGTAGCCAACGTACGGAGAGATGAAGGTGCGCCTCGCTGCTTCCATAGCCGCCTTGTTCCTACTCGCCGCCTGTCGCGGCGCCGCCCCTTCGTCGGAGATCGCACCCGACACGTTCGCGTCGCCGCTCCCACTCGGCGGAGCGCAGCCGATTACGCTGGGAGACGGAAACATTCAGCACGTCGTCATCGTCATCCAGGAGAATCGCTCGTTCGACGATCTCTTCGACGGCTTTCCCGGAGCCGACAGTGCGGCACCCGTCGCACTCTCGCCGATCGATTTGCAGACGGGATACGATCTCGTTCACTCCCACAAGGCATTCGAGGCCGACTATGATGGCGGAAGGCTCGATGGGTTCGGGTCGCGCGCACGCGGCCATGTCCCACGCTCGCAGATCGGGCCGTATTGGAAACTCGCGTCGGCGTACACACTTGCCGATCGAATGTTTCAAACAAACGCCGGCCCGAGCATGCCGGCGCACATGTTCCTACTCGCGGGCACGTCCGCGATCCAGGAAGCCAGCCCATGGTACGCGGAGAATAATCCCATTGGGGCAAACACCAACACGGCGTGCGACGTCTCCGCGGCATTGCAGGATACGATCAACATCGATACCGGCGAGCCGGGACCAAATGTCCGGCCTTGCATTGACGTCGCGTCGCTCGTCGACGCCGTCGAGTCGGCTGGAAAGACGTGGCGGTACTATGAAGCCGATTTCAACAGTCCATTCTGGAACGCGCCCGGAGCGATCTCGGACGTGCGCTACTCACCGGAGTATTCCGCCGATGTCATCACGCCGCCCTCGCAATTCCTACGCGACCTCCGTGCGGGTCAGCTCGCGTCCGTAACGTGGATCACGCCGACGGCGGCAGCCTCGGACCATGCCGGCTACACCGACGGCACCGGCCCCGACTGGGTTGCATCGATCGTGAACACCATCGGCCGTAGCTCATTCTGGAACACGACCGCGATCTTCATCGTATGGGACGATTGGGGTGGGTGGTACGACCACGTCGCACCGCCGCAGCGCAACGCTTACGAGTTAGGCTTCCGCGTGCCGCTCATCGTGATCTCACCTTACTCGCGGCACGGATACATTTCACACGTGCAGCATGAGTTTGGCAGCATCTTGCGCTTCACGGAGGAGTCACTCGGCCTGCCGACGCTGAACTCGACCGACGCACTTGCCGACGATCTCTCCGACTGCTTCGACTTCTCGCAATCGCCGCAACCGTTCGCCGCGATCGCGGCTGCTCACAACGCGGCATACTTCGAGCAGCTCCCGATCGACAATCGACCTCCGGACGACGACTGATCCCTCTGGTTGAACTACGTGGATCCACGCGTGGTCACGGGCCGGTCGGCCACGGCAGGAGCTCCGAACTTCCCACTGTGTCACAGGAGAACTCTGCGTGCGCGGCGAGACAGCGCAGCACACCTGCGACTTCTAGGCTTCGCTTCGAGGGATACTTTTCGTAGAAGCGGTCGATCGCGGCGGCGTACGCACTCGGGCTCTCGTTGAAGACCGGGACGCCGTTGGTGTCGGAGCGGAAGCGCGCGAGAAATGCCTTGTCCGCGCCGGTCTCCTTCCCGGAGCCGTACGTGTCGAGCCAATCGCTGTAGTCGTTGAACTGCGCGAGGCGATACCCCGCGATGTAGCTTGCGATCATGCCTTCTGCGACGGCCTGCTTCGATGACGGATTCAGATGCTGCCACCATGTGCCGTCCAAACAAGCACCGCTCACGTAGGCGTTGCACTCACCCCAACTACCGAAAATGCCGCCGGCGGCTCGCACGCAGACGGTCGTCAACGCAAGAGCAATAACGGCGACGAGGACGGCAGTCTTATTTCGCATGAAGAGCTCCTTCCTGGTTACCAAAGTGTCGTGCGGTCGCGAGCGGATAAGAAGCTGTGGTAGTCTGAATCGTCGCCGATTGGTGAAAAATACACGGCACCTTCCGGTGTGTACAGTATCTTCGTCGGGTGCAGTCGTGGGGATTTCGTAAAGGCAGCCCCACCCCAGAGTACGATAACATCGGCGTCATCATGTCGAACGAGAAAGTCGCCCGAGAACGTAGCCTGCTCGCCGGGATCGAGGAAGATGCTGATGTGGTATTTCGGATCCACGTAGCGCGAGAGCTCCGTCTCTCGAAAAATCGGAACGATGCGTGCTATACGTCCGCTTCGCTCGTACTCGGTCGTCGCTCCCTGTGCGAACGTGTACGGTGTCCCCTGCGTGGTATAAATTTCCCCAGTAACGGTGAAGCTCTCCGCAATGAAGTAAATGCGGGTCTGCCCGACGTTGTGAACGACGGCATTCCACGCAAACTGGATCAGGCCGTTGCGCTCGCCCATGCGGTGGAGCGACCCGGTCATCGTCACTGCGGGCGTCTCGCCTGCCGGCTTGACGTGTTCCACGTAGATAAACGTGTACACAGCCCACACGCCCGCAGCGACAATCGCCGCGATCTCGACCGCGTCGCGCGCGATTGCGACGCCCCTGTGGCCACCGACGCGCCGCGCAAACATTAAGATGGCCGTTCTCTCCCGGCACCCATGAGCCTGCGCGTACTGTGGCGTAGTCTCCGGCATGATTATTACGACTACCGAAAACATCACGGGATATCGGATCACCAAGTCGCTGGGGCAGGTCTTCGGCCTCGTCGTGCGCAGCCGTGGCTTAGCCGGGAACGTCATGGCGGGGCTGCGGTCAATAGTGGGCGGCGAGATCACCGAGTACACGCAGATGCTCGAGGATGCGCGGCGTCACGCCGTCGATCGCATGGTGGCCAACGCGCAGGCGATGGGAGCCAACGCGGTGACGATGATGCGCTTCGACTCCTCCGAGCTTGGGCAAACCATGAGCGAGATCGTCGCCTACGGAACGGCGGTTATCGCCGAAGAGAGCTCCTGATGCTTCGCTGGTTTCTCATCGCCGTCGGCGTGCTGCTCCTCGCCGGCGGCATCGCGACCCTCCACGTCTTGGGAAGCTTCGGATGGCCGGCAGCGGCGCAGCTTCTCTTCGGCGGCGCCTTTCTGCTGATCGTCATATTCGCTGAAGCCCGGCGCTACGGTGCGAAGAAGAATCAGGACACCGGGCCATGGGAGGCGACCGGCGAGCGTTTCACCGATCCGACGACCGGAAAGCTCATGGAGGTTCGCTACAACCCGCAGACGGGTCAGCGCGAATACCACGAAGCCGGCTAACGCTTTTCCTCCGGCACGGTGACGATCGTCAGCGAGGTGACGTTGCGTACCCAGCGCGCATGGGTGCGATCGCAGGGAGCAACAACGTGAAATGGTCCGAGCGACGCTGGAACTGCCGTGCCGTTTCGTGCGTCCGCGAGGATCGGCGCGCATTGCGTCGCCGTCGTGTCGAGCTCCGCGAGGGAATACAGCGCGACGTAGCCGTCGGAGCCCTCGACCGCGACGTAGGAACGCGCCGGCGGTCCCTTCACGGCATCTCCTATCGGCGCCCCTGCGCCCTGGAGGAGCACTGCGAGCGGCACGCCGCTGTAACTCGCGGTAACGCCGCCGGGGTCGACTGCGCTGATCGTCACGTGCGGAAGCTTCGAAAGCGCCGCCGCGTCGAGCGATTCCGCATGAACGAATGCGCCACCGATCGTGAGCAATACCGCGAGAAGCATAGGCTGAGTCTACACGAATCGCGCGAACATGCAAGGCTTAACCACCGTCGAACGGCGGTTGCGCGCTCTGCTGCGTGCAACCGCAACCATCGCTCATGCTGCCGTCTCCGCCCGTCATCCGGCGAGAGTGATGGTGACTCGACGTTTGCGTGGGGTTCGGTTGCGCGCCGGGCTCACCGCCGCCGTTCGAGCGAGCCAGGAGTGCCTGAATCATTTGGGCGAGCTGCTGCATCATGCTCGTTAGGCTCGTCAGCATACCTCCGAGACCGAACATGCCGAGCGGGCCATCTTCGAGCGCGCCGGCTGCGTCACCGACGCCGGAGAGCATCTGGCTCCACGGCGCGCTCTGAGAGACGCCGTCATCGCCGAGCGACGCATCCGAAGCGGACATATCGGGTGAGCACGACGTCTCGCCGAAGCTACGGCGCCCAAGCGGTGGACTGGTGAACGAGCTCTGTTGCGGCTCGTAGGGTTGAATGTACATGGTTTACCTCCATCGTCGCCGCTCCATCACGACGCCCGAGCCGCGTGGAAAGGGGTCGCAAAAAATTCTTCGCAGGAGCCCGGCCGGACGCTGAGCAACGCAATGGCCCGACATGAGCGATTCGCAGCGCACGGCGATCGGCCGCCTCGAAGAGCAGCTTTCCTCCGTCAAGGAGCGTCTTTGACGACTCCGGAAAGCGGCGCCGCCTAAGCGAGCTCGACGCGCGTGCAGGCGCGCCCGGATTCTGGGACGACGCCGAAGCGGCGCAACGGGTAATGAAGGAAGCAGCGGCGCTACGCGACGAGATCGGCCGGATCGATCACATTGCGACGCTTCTGCACGATGCGCGGGAGATGCTCGAGCTCTTTCCCGAGGACGCGAGCGCCGGGAACGAGGCGGAGCGAGCGATCTTCGAGTCGCGCTCGCGACTCGAGGAGCTCGACATGGCGGCGAGCTTCAGCGGCGAGTTCGATGCGCACGGTGCGATCGTGAGCATCAATGCCGGCGCGGGCGGTGTCGACGCCGCCGACTGGACGCAGATGCTCGCGCGGCTCTACCTGCGGTGGGCGGAGAGCAAGGGCTTCGAGACGAGGGTCGTCGACGAGTCACCGGCGGAAGAGGCCGGTCTCAAGTCGATCACCTTCTTCGTGCGCGGTCGCAACGCGTATGGACTGCTCGAGAGCGAACGCGGTGTGCATCGGCTCGTACGTATCTCGCCCTTTGACGCGGCGCATCGCCGCCATACGTCTTTTGCCGCGGTCGATGTCGTGCCGGAGATCGAGGCGAGCGAGGGCGGCGTCGAGATCAAGCCCGACGAGGTGCGCATCGAAACGTTCAAATCCGGCGGTGCGGGCGGCCAGTATGTCAACAAAACTGAGTCGGCGGTGCGCGTCGTGCACATTCCGACGGGCATCATCGTCGCGTCGCAGCAGGAGCGTTCGCAGGCGCAGAACCGCGACGTTGCGATGGGCATTCTACGCGCACGGCTCGTGCAACGCGCGGCCGAAGAGCGTGACAAACGCCTTGCCGATCTACGCGGAGATCGGCAAGCAATCGAGTGGGGCTCGCAGATCCGTTCGTACGTGTTGCAGCCGTATCAGCTTGTGAAGGATCACCGCACCGGCGTCGAGACCGGGAACGCGCAAGCGGTACTCGACGGCGAGATCGACGAGTTCATCAAAGCGTATCTAGCGCAGCGCGCACTCGCGCTTGCCAATCGCTCTCGATCCTAACGATGCGATAGGGCGCCGCCCAGGGATGCCAACGGGCAACCTGAAGATCGAGCCGGCGGCGGGGAGGAAAGAGCGCGACGGTCGGCGTGCCGAGCATGCCGGCGATGTGAATGGCCCCGGAGTCGGGCGCAACGAGCGCGCGTGCCTGCGCGATTGCCTCTTTCCACGGCTCTAAGGAAGCAAAACGCTCGACGCGCAACCCGCTTGCGCGCTCGACGGTGTCGGCGAAATCGTTCTCCGCGGCGGGAGAGAACGTTTGCACGGGCGCCTCACTCGCGAACCCGCGCAGAAACCGTGCGAGCTCCTCTGCAGTGACATGAAATCGCTCCCAGCGCTGCGTCACCTGTACGGCAACAAGCTCGCCGCGATCGAGCGTGCGCTCTAAGAGCAGCGGGCGTAAGGCATTGAGATCCCGCGTCGGCGTCGCATCTCCGAGGAGGCTGCGGCCGAGCTCGAAGAGCACATCACACTCATGCTGCCCGTGCACGTCAAGCCCAGCGGAGCGATAGAGCGTCGTCGTCAGTAGCGAGCGCACCCAGAGCGTCTTGAACGGTTTGCCCCAACCATTTGCGAAGCCGATTCTCGTGGGTGCGCCGATCGCACGCGCGAGCCGGTAACCGCCGGGGTCCTCGGTTGCAACGAGGATCGTCCCATACTCGCGTGGCGCCAGCGTCGCGGCGAAAGAGCGAATGCAAGCGAGGTTCTCCGGTGTGCTCGACCGCAAGGCGAAGGGTGCGATATCGACGCGACGCGCGGCCGCGGGCGTAAACAGCGCAGCGTTGTCCTCCTGGAGGACGAGATCGGTAGCGATGCCGCGGGAGTACAGCGCAGCGAGCAGCGGCGTCAGCGCGAGCGCGTCGCCGATGCCGTCGAGGCGGATGATGAGCACCGGCGGTGAACTCTGCGGCATGCGTGAAGGGGGCTTGCCGACCGATAACGTCGTGACCTTCGAAGAGCTGGCCGGATACAAGAGCCTGCGCGATCATGGTTACGTCTCGGGAAGCGCCTCGCGCCCGCGCAACCTCTTGCGCTCGACGTTTAGGAGTCTCGGGATGCTGATCGGCCTCGCTCCGATCGAGTCGCTCTCCGACGCCGACGAGCTCCGCGCGGAGGCGCTCGAGGCGCTCAGCCGTCAGGCGGGTGAGGTCGGCGCCAACGCAGTGGTCGGCGTGCAGTTTCACATTGCAGAGGAAGAGGGTTCGTGCAAAGTGACCGCGTTCGGCCGCGCAGTCGAAGTCGAACGCATCGCATGAGTCTCGAGGAACGTGCGCGGCGAACGCGTGCTCTCGAAGAAGCTGCGGCTGCAGCGGGGCAGTGCCGGAAGTGCGCAATCGGGTCGCAGCGTCGCAACAACGTCTATGGGGAGGGTGACCCGTGCGCACAGCTGATGGTCATTGGTGAAGGCCCCGGTGAGACCGAAGACATGCTCGGGCGTCCGTTCGTCGGACGTGCCGGAGAGTTGCTGAACAAGATGCTCGCCGCAATCGGCCTTGCGCGCGAAGACGTCTACATCTGCAACATCGTGAAGTGCCGCCCGACGATGGAGACTCCCGGCGGTCTACGCAACCGCGCGCCGGAGCCACAGGAGATTGCCAACTGCCGCGCCTTCCTCGACCGGCAGATCGACGTGATTCGCCCCTCAGTCGTCCTTGCGCTCGGTGCTCCTGCGGCGAAGTCGTTTCTCGGCTCGAGCTTCCAAATTACGAAGATGCGAGGGCGCTGGTACGAAGGGCCGCACGGCATTCCGATGATGGTGACGTTTCACCCCGCCTATGTATTGCGTCAAACCGGGGGCGAGATCGATGCCGTGAAGCGTCTCGTATGGGACGACCTCAAGCAAGTGCGCGCGAAGCTCGACGAGCCGCCGCCCGAGCCCGCCTTCGAGCAGGCGAGTCTATTTTAGCGATGCTCGACGAAGGGGTTGTGAATCTCAACGCCCGCGATCACCTGGCCGTGGTTCAAGTCCTCGGTGAGAAGATATTTTGCGCCGGCCTTGGCCGCCGAAGCGACGATCAGCGCATCCCAGAAGTTGATATGGGCTTCGTCCTCGACACGGAATGCCGCCGAGATGTCCGCGGAGGTAAGGTCAACGCACCAGATCGCGTAGGCGTCTACGATTGAGCGCGCCCGCTCTTTGGTAACGGGTGTACGAAGCTTGCGAGTAATGTTGACGTAGAACTCCTGAAGCACTTGCGGGCTCAGTGCTCCGGACCCGTCATTCCAAAGAGTGTGTAACAGGGTGCGCGCTGCAACATGCTTCCGTCCGGCGTCAGCGTCGTGGGCGTACACGAGGACGTTCGTATCGACGAAGAGCCTATCGATCATGGAGCGATGCGCGATCGACTTTCCCGCCACCGAGACGGAAGGGCAGCTCCAATAGCGCGATCGCCTGCCGCTTCGCGCGCTCGTAGGCCTCCTCTTCGGATGCAAGCGCCTCGATGTGCGCGGTGACGAGGCCGCTTACGGAGGTTGCGCGCCGGGCAGCAAGGAGCTTCGCTTTACGGATCGTTTCTCTGCTGAGCCGGATGGTGAGGTTTTGATGCACGTGAATTATGTGTAGCACGTTAAACACGTGCTGTCAAGCCGTTTCGGTGCTCGCCCGTAGCGGTGTGAAGAAGTGGTACAATCGGCCGCGTGACTTCAGACCCGCGATCGATCTGGCTCGACTCTTTGGCGAGGCGTGCGGGCTTTGAAGACACGCAGGATTTTGCGCGAGCGTTCGAGCTGCGCGAATATCGCTTAGCGCAGCTCTATCGCGCTGCGGCCAAAGAACTCTGCGAGTCCGTCGACGAGATCACGACGCTGCCGAAGGAGCTGCGCTCCGCGATAACGTCGCGCGGCGTTCGCCTCTCGTCAATAGAGCCCGTGACGATCCAGCGCTCGCGCGATCGGCACACCACGAAAGGACTCTTTCGCTGCGGCGACGGGAAAGAAGTAGAAGCGGTGCTCATGGAGCATCGGGGCGATCGAACGACGATCTGCATCTCTTCGCAAGCCGGCTGCGCGTTCGCGTGCGCCTTCTGCTCGACCGGCCAGGCAGGATTCGGGCGGAACCTCAGTGCCGTCGAGATCTTCGATCAAGCGCGATACTTCGCGCGCGAGGCACGTGCGAAGGGCAAGCGTGTGACGAATGTCGTTTTCATGGGAATGGGAGAGCCCTTCCACAACTACGACGCGGTCATGGACGCGGTCGCGCTCCTCAACGATCCGCAAGGCTTCGGCCTCGGGCAACGGCACATCACGATCTCGACCGTCGGCCTCGTCGACCGCATCGATCAGTTCGCGGAGGAGGGCGTGCAGGTCAACCTTGCGATCTCGCTCCATGCTCCGAACGACACGCTACGCAGCAGCTTCATGCCGGTCAATCGGCGCTACTCGTTAGAGGAGCTCATGGCGGCCTGCGAGCGGTACGTCAGTCGCACGCATCGCAAGGTTTTCTTCGAGTACGTCATGCTCGCCGGTATCAACGATTCCGACAAATGCGCGCGCGAGCTTGCGGCGCTCATGCGCGGCAACATCTACCATGTAAATCTCATTCCGTACAACACGACGCCGGACGCGCCGTACACGGGGAGCTCCGACGAGCGGATATGGGACTTTGCGGAAATCCTCGACAAGGCGGGCGTTCCCGTCACGGTGCGCCACAACATGGGGCGCGACATCGCCGCCGCCTGCGGCCAGTTGCGCGTCGAAACGCAGGCAAAGGCGCATACATAGCTTTGTCATCCCGAGCGTAGCGAAGCGGAGTCGAGGGAAGCGCATCGAACGTCGCGCGCATGGAGTTTCACTCAGTTATTCCCATACTCCGAATGTTCGAAATGTGAGACTGTTCCTCAGCGAACACCACGGCGACGGCGCACCCGGATCGCACATGTGCATCGAGATGAGCGGCGTACGTGAACTACATGCCGAACTCCAAGGAAAGCGCTATAAATACATGAATCCCGGAATTGTTGAGCAGGAGTGGGGCGTGCGCGAGATGACAGTGTACGACCCATTCAACAACCACCTGACATTTCGCGAACCACTGTAGAATTGTACGAGCTATAGAGCGTAGTATCCGTCGCCGCTGTAGCAGATGAGCCCGTTGGGGTCGTCTGAAACGACATGCTGTGAATCTACGAATGTCAACGACCCATCCGGCCGCCGCTCCAACGGTAGTTGCCAATGCCGGCTCGGGCTCTTCGTAAAGCACGTCTGCCACGTGATCCGCACGGCGTCCATCCAGCTCGCCGGAACGACCACGGTTCGCGTAAAGGCGTAGCGCGTACTTGGTTGCAGATGGATCCAGTGAGTGGACCCTAATGGCTCCATCGACTCGCCGATTGAGTAGAGCAGCGTCTGGGACTTCGCAGGAATCGAATACGTAGACGTTCCCGAGCCGTGCGAGAGTGGCTCGGTCGTCGTCTGCATGCGATCGCCGAAGCGCACCGCGTAGACGTTCATCGCGATCCCGGCCAGGTAGATGGTCGACGTCCCTACGTTGCTGAGCGTCTGTTGGAAACTGATGAGCTCTCTGTTATTCGGCAGTGCGTTCTGCGTGATGCTGATTGCGTGCTCGAGTTGCGGCGGCTCCGCCGCCGGCTTGATGTGCTCCTGGTAGATGAAAACGTACAAACCCCACACCGCAGCGCCGGCGATAGCCGCAATCTCGATGATATGCCGCCAGTGCTGGAGACGCGACTGATGCGTGTAAACCTGAAACGGGCCCTGAGTCATAAAGAGAACGACTGACCGGGCCCGAAGTAACAAAACAACCCGAGGCCCTTATTTGCCTGGCCCTCGTCGTCGATCTTGTATGAGCCGTCCGGTCGTTTCACGATGCGAGCGGGCCAGTGGCCGTTCGGGTCCTTTGTAAAACACCACTCCAGGGATACCAGAACGACGTCGTATTGTCGGGGAGCGATCGCAAAATTGCCGAATCCGTTGAACGACGTCGAAGGCTGGATATTGAGCTCCTCGTCCTTTCGGCCAAACGGTTTCAGAAGGAAGGCCGACGCGTACAAAAAGACCGGCGTCGTCCGCTTGAGCGTTCGATTTGCATGCACGGAGCCCGACGAGGGGTCGCTCTCAATTGAGACATCGACGTTCTCAAAGCGCTCGCCGTAGATGTTCATGCTGAGCCCGGCCATGTAGATCGTCGACGCCCCATTGTTCCTGAGCTCTGTCCTCACTTTGACGAACTCGTTGCCGTCGGGAAGTAGCGCGTGCTCGACGGTGTACGTGGGTTGGAGCTCCGGCGGTTGGCTCGCCGGCTTGATGCTCTCCTGATACACGAAAACGTACAGCGCCCATATGGCAGCTGCAACGATCGCGACGATCTCGGCGATATGCCGCCAATGCTCGACGCGGGAGGGGTGCGTACGGACGTGCAACTCCCGGCTCATGGGCAGTGCTTTGACCGGCGCCGCCGCTCTCCTCGTCCTGGCAAATGCGCTGCTCATTGCGCGGATGCTGCTTCACATCCGCGGCTCGCGCGATATCATTGCCGCTCGCGAACCCGATGCGTCTCTTCCGATGCTTTCGATCATCGTCCCGGCGCGCAATGAAGAGCGGCAGATCGAGCGATGCGTGCGGTCGCTCCTCGCGCAGCGCTACCCTAACTTCGAAGTCATCGTCGTCGACGACGAATCGAGCGATGCGACGCCCCGGATTCTCTCACGCATCGCCGCCGAGGACATGCGCCTACGCGTCGTGCGCGGCGCCGCCCTTCCTCAAGGGTGGGTTGGCAAGCCGTGGGCGCTCGCGCAGGGCGAGCGCATCGCGCGCGGCGCGTGGATGCTCTGCACGGATGCCGACACCGTGCATGAGCCGCTCGCGGCATCATCGGCGGTGCAGGCGGCGCAAGATCGCGGCGCCGATGCATTCAGCCTCTTGACGCTGCAAGAGACGAAATCGCTTGCGGAGCGCGCGCTGCTGCCGTCGATTCTCTGGGTTATCATTGTTGCCGTCGGTCCGCTCGACGCGATTAACGACCCGCGAAAGCCTGCGGCGATGTTCAATGGTCAATACCTGTTGCTCTCACGCGCGCTCTACGAAGCCACCGGCGGGCACGAGCTCGTCGCAAACGAGATTGCCGAAGACTTGGAGCTTGCGCGTAGACTCAAAAGCGCCGGGCGCTTTCGCATCAACGTCGCTTGGACCGACCTGGTCAGCACGCGAATGTATCGCTCGTTTGGTGAGATTTGGAGCGGCTTCGTGAAGAACTTCTGGATCGGCGTGCGCGAGCGCACCACGGAACGGGTCGCGGGCTTCGTCGGCCTCGTGCTCGTCTCGCCGGTGACGCCGCTTCTCGCAATCGCGCTGTTTGCCTCGCGGCAGTGGGCTCTCGCCGCGATCGTGCTCGCCTCGCTTGCATCGACGACGGCGGTCGCCGAAGTTGGGATGCGACGCGCTCGTTTTCCGGCAGGCTCGGGACTGTGGTTCCCGGCCGCTCTCTCGCTCCTGCCCGCAATCCTTGCGACATCGGTCGTACGAGGCGCCTGCGGAGGCATCGAGTGGCGCGGCCGCCGCTATCGCGGGGTTTTACACGGCAGTTGAGCAACTACCGGACGATGGCGACCCCGACGGCGGAGCGGCCGGTGAGCATGGAGGAGATCGCGGCGCTCGCGAAGCGCCGTGGCTTCATCTTTCAGTCGAGCGAAATCTACGGCGGCATCGGCGGCTTCTGGGACTACGGGCCGCTCGGTGCGGTGATGAAGCGTAACGTCAAAGACGCGTGGTGGCACGATACCGTCGAGCTGCGCGATGACGTCGTCGCCTTCGATTCTTCGATCATCATGCATCCGGCGACGTGGGAGGCCTCGGGGCACGTCGCCGCCTTTCATGACGCGATGGTGGACTGCAGGGTGTGCAAACACCGTTTTCGCTACGACCATTTGAAGGATACGGCGCGCTGCCCGGATTGCGGAAGCGCAAATTCTTTCACCGAGCCGCGAAACTTCAATCTGATGCTCAAGACGTCGGTCGGGCCGATGGAAGACACGTCGTCGCTCGCGTACTTACGCCCGGAGACGGCTCAGGGCATCTTCGTGAATTTCAAAAACATCTATCAGACCGCCCGCAAGCGTCCGCCATTCGGCGTCGCGCAAATCGGCAAAGCTTTTCGCAACGAGATCACTCCCGGAAACTTCATCTTCCGCGTGCGTGAGTTCGAACAAGCCGAGCTCGAGTACTTCGTTCCCGACGACGGGCACGACATGGAAGCTTTTCACGAGTGGGTCGAGCGGCGCAAGGCCTGGTACGCGAGCTACGGCATCAAACCGGAGCGTTTGCGCTTCTACGAGCTGAAGGCCGAGGAGCGTCCGCACTATGCAAAGGCGGGCGTCGACGTCGAGTACCTTTTTCCGTGGGGCTGGGGGGAGCTCGAATCGATCGCGCACCGCGGCACGTACGATCTCGACGCGCATATGCGAACATCGGGAAAGGATCTGCGCTTCTTTGACGAGACGACGAAGCGGCACGAGACGCCACTTCTCATCGAGTCTTCGGCCGGGATGGATCGCACGATGCTCACCTTTCTCATCGACGCGTACGAGCGCGAGATCAGTGTCGATCCGAATGGAAAGGAGACCGAGCGCACCGTGCTGCGGCTGCATCCGAAGATCGCGCCGGTGCAGGCCGCGGTTTTCTCACTCGCCCGCAACAAACCCGAGCTCGTCGAGCGCGCACAGGCGATCGAGCATGCGCTTCGCCGATCCCTTCGCACGCAATACGATGAAGGAAACATCGGCCAACTCTACCGGCGTCAAGACGAGATCGGTACACCTTTCTGCGTCACCGTCGATTACGAGACGCTCGGCGGCGCCGGCGTCACGGTTCGCGAGCGTGACACGATGCGCCAAGAGCGTGTCGGCGAGAGTCAACTGTCTCAGTACCTGGAGGAAAGAACGTGAGCGTTCGCGTGCATCCCGCTGCCAAGCGCATCTATTTCTTCGACGAGGGGAATACGTCACGCGACTTGCTCGGCGGGAAAGGCGCCGGTCTCGCGGAGATGACTGCAGCCGGTCTACCCGTCCCACTCGGCTTTACGATCACGACGCAGGCGTGCTTGCAGTATTACGAAGACGGCAAACGGCTCTCGGAAAGTTTTCTCGAGCAGTTGCGTGAGGCAATCGCCGAGCTCGAACGGCGCACCGGAAAGCGCTTCAACGACCCGAACGCGCCGTTGCTCGTCTCGGTTCGCAGCGGTGCGAGAATGTCGATGCCCGGGATGATGGACACGATTCTCAATGTCGGCCTGAACGACCAGACCGTCGAAGGCATCGCGCGGCTCACGAACAACGATCGCTTTGCGTGGGACGCGTACCGGCGGCTCATCGCGATGTTTTCATCGACCGTCTATGGCGTCGACAAAGGACTCTTCGAAGAGCCGCTCGAGCGGCGTAAGCACGAGCTCGGCGTGAAGAACGATCCCGAAGTCGATGCCGACTCGTGGCGCGCGCTCGTCGGCGAGTTCAAGCGCATCGCGGCAAATCATACTGCGGATGGATTCCCGCAAGACATCAACGAGCAAGTGATCCGGGCGGTCGAGGCCGTTTTCAACTCGTGGCACTCAAAACGCGCAACCGACTACCGCCGCTACAACCGCATTCCCGACGACCTCGGCACCGCGGTGAACATCGTGCAGATGGTCTTCGGCAACATGGGTGACGACTCGGGCACGGGTGTTGCTTTCACGCGCGACCCGAATACGGGCGAGCGCGCGCTCTTCGGCGAGTACCTCTATAACGCGCAGGGCGAGGACGTCGTTGCGGGGATTCGCACGCCCGTGCGCATCTCCGACTTGGAACGCACGCAGCCGCAGATTTATCGTCAGTTCGTCGAGATCGCGCAGCGGCTCGAGAAGCATTACCGCGACGTGCAAGACCTTGAGTTCACGGTCGAGCGCGGCAAGCTCTACATGCTCCAGACGCGCAACGCAAAGCGCAGCGCCGAGGCTGCCGTGCGCATCGCGCTCGACCTCGTGAACGAAGATTTGATCGATCGTGCCACCGCCGTCGGCCGCGTGGACGCGCGCGCGCTCGACCAGCTGTTCCACGCTCGCATTGACCCGAACGAGAAGTACGCCGTCGCCGCCAAAGGTTTGAACGCGTCGCCGGGTGCCGCCGCGGGACGGACTGTCTTCGACGCCGACGATGCCGTCGCGTGGGCGGAGCGCGGTGAAGACGTCGTGCTCGTGCGCGTCGAGACGACGCCCGATGACGTGCACGGCATGATCGCGGCGCGCGGCGTGCTGACGGCAAAAGGCGGCGCCACGTCGCACGCCGCAGTCGTCGCTCGCGGCATGGGCAAGCCGTGCGTCGCGGGTTGTGAAGCGCTGCACATCGATCGGCGGAGCAAGCGCGCCACGCTCAGCGGCATCGAGTTCGGCGAGGGTGATTGGATTACGATCGACGGCACCACGGGAAACGTCGCGATTGGAAAGCTCCAGTTGATTCCGCCGCCCGCGAAACTGCCCGAGCGCCTTGCGACGCTGCTCGAATGGGCGGATGCGCAGCGGAGGCTCGAAGTCTGGGCAAACGCGGACACACCCGAGGACGCGCGCAAGGCGCGCGATCTCGGTGCACAGGGGATCGGGCTCTGCCGAACCGAGCACATGTTCATGCAACGCGATCGCCTGCCCGTCGTTCAGGAGATGATTCTCGCCAACACACCGGAGGCGCGGGCTACGGCACTCGCGCGGCTTCTGCCGTTCCAGCGCGAAGACTTTGTCGGTATCCTCGACGCGATGGCGGGCCTGCCGGTAACGATTCGTCTGCTCGACCCGCCGTTGCACGAGTTTCTCCCCTCCCTCGAAACACTGCTCGTCGAAACGACCGAGCTGCGCCTCACGAAAGGTATCGATTCGGCTGATTACCGGGAGCGCGAAGCGGTGCTCAAGCGCGTGCAGCAGATGCACGAGCAGAACCCGATGCTCGGCCTACGAGTCTGCCGCCTCGGGATTCTCTATCCCGAGATCTATGCGATGCAGGTGCGTGCGATCTTCGAAGCGGCCTGCGATCTCGTCCAGCGCGGCGTCGATGCGCGCCCCGAGGTGATGATCCCCGGCGTGGGGAGCATCCGCGAGATGCAAGTGACCGCGGAGAATGCACGGCGTGTCGCCGACGACGTCTTGCGCGAGCGCGACTGCAAGCTTTCGTATCACGTCGGCACGATGATCGAGCTCCCACGCGCCTGCGTTATCGCCGACGAACTCGCCGGTGTCGCCGAGTTCTTCTCGTTCGGCACGAACGATCTCACGCAGACGACGTACGGCTACAGCCGCGACGACGCCGAGAACTCGTTCATCCCGCGCTACCTCGAGCAGCGCATCCTTCCCGACGATCCTTTCCAGATACT
>JASHOG010000056.1 GCA_030041225.1 Vulcanimicrobiota bacterium
CGCGCGAGGCCGCGTTGCTTCGATGCTCCGATCGCCGCGAGCAGCTTTTGAATCGATTTTTCGCCGGTGCGCGGCACGCGCTCGAGCTTCGAGACGTCGAGCGCATAGACGTCACTGGGATCCTTCACGATCTCGCGCGAGGTAAGCTCCCCCGCCATGACGTCGCCGATGCCTTCGATATCCATCGCGCCGCGCGAAGCAAAGTGACGTAGGCGCTCGTAGCGTTGTGCAGGGCACGCAGCGTTCGTGCAACGCCACATCGCCTCGCCCTCGGGGCGGAACGCGTCGGCGCCGCAGACCGGGCAGCGCTTGGGCATGCGAAAGATCCGCTCTTTACCCGTTCGCAACTCGGCGATCGGCCCGACGACGCGCGGAATCACGTCGCCGGCACGCGTCACGAGCACCGTGTCGCCGATGCGAATGTCGTTGTTCTTGACGTAGTCCTCGTTGTGCAGCGTCGCGTTCGAGATCGTCACGCCGCCGACGTGCACCGGCTCGAGGATCGCGTAGGGATTGAGGGTGCCGGTGCGCCCGACGTTGATCGCGATCTCTTTGAGCTTTGTCCGTGCCTCGCGCGGCTTGAACTTGAAGGCGATCGCCCAACGCGGATTGCGTCCGACGGATCCGAGCCGCTCCTGCACTGCGACGTCATCGACCTTGACGACGACGCCGTCGATCTCGTAGTCGAGCTCGTCACGCCGCTCTTCCCACTCCCGGCAGTAGTCGACGACCTCGCCGATGCTCTCGTAGCGCGCGATGTTTTCGTTGACGTGAAAACCAATATTGGAAAGCTCCTTCAACGCACTCCACTGCGTGGCGGTCCCTCGACTGCGCCCCTGCGGGGCTACGCTCGGGATGACAAGCAAGGAGTACGCGAAGAACGAGAGGCGGCGCTCCGCGGTGAGGCGCGGGTCGAGTTGCCGCAAGCCGCCCGATGCGGCGTTGCGTGGATTTGCGAAGGCTGCGAGGCCGGCGGCTTCACGCGCGTCGTTGAGCTTCGCAAAGTCGCTCTTGCGCAGGTAAGCCTCACCGCGCACCTCGATCGCCGCAGGCACCTTGCCTTTTAGGCGAAGCGGTATGCTCTTGATCGTACGCAGGTTCGGTGTAACGTCTTCGCCGATGCGTCCGTCGCCGCGCGTGCCTCCGCGCTCGAAGAGGCCGCCACGGTAGCGCAACGAGATTGCAAGGCCGTCGATCTTCAGCTCGCAGACGTACGCAACGTCCGAATCCGCGAGCTTGCGCACACGCTCGTCGAACGCGCGAAGCTCCCTTTCGTCAAACGCGTTGGCGAGGCTGAGCATCGGCGAGCCGTGTTCGTAGGGAGCGAAACGCTCCGATGCCGGAGCGCCGACACGCTGCGTCGGTGAGTCCGCGGTACGCAACTCCGGGTACGCGGCTTCGAGCTCCACGAGTTCCCGCAGCATCGCGTCGTACTCGGCATCGGTGATCGTCGGCGCGTCGAGGACGTAGTAGCGGACATTCGCCTCCTCGAGCCGTGCGCGCAGCTCGGCGGCATGTTCTTCAGGCCTCGACTTCGATGCGTTCACTCTTGGCTAGGTCGTCCAGCACGAGCAAATTCTCCCGCTCGAGGCTCGCGAGACGCTGGGCATCGGGAACGTGATGGCCGACGGCGCGCTCGTCTCGCAACACCGGCACGAGGTACGCGCCGGTGTACGATGAGATGTTCGCGGCGAGTTCTTCCGGCGTGCCGACACCGATCACGGTGCCGCCGCGGTCGCCACCCTCCGGGCCGAGATCGATGAGATAATCTGCGCTCTTCACGACGTCGAGATTGTGCTCGATGACGAGCACGCTGTTACCGCCTTCGACGAGACGCTGCAAGACGTCGAGCAGCTTGTGAACATCGGCAAAGTGGAGCCCGGTCGTCGGCTCGTCGAGCACGTAAAACGTGCGCCCCGTCGAGCGGCGTGACAGCTCGGTGGCGAGCTTCACGCGCTGTGCCTCACCGCCCGAAAGCGTCGTCGCCGGCTGTCCCATCTTGATGTAGCCGAGCCCGACGTCGCAGATCGTACGCAGCTTGTTGTGGATGCGAGGAATCGCTTCGAAGAAGGCATCGGCCTCATCGACGCGCATCTCGAGCACGTCCGCGATCGACTTCCCCTTATACTTTACTTCGAGCGTCTGCGCGTTGTAGCGCTTGCCCTTGCAGACCTCGCACGGCACATAGACGTCGGGGAGGAAGTGCATCTCGATCTTGATGATGCCGTCGCCCTGACACGACTCGCAGCGACCGCCCTTCACGTTGAATGAGAACCTCCCGGGCGTGTAGCCGCGCACCTTCGCTTCGGGAACGAGCGAGAAGAGCTCGCGGACGGAGTCGAAGGCGCCGGTATATGTTGCGGGGTTACTACGCGGCGTGCGGCCGATCGGCGACTGATCGATGACGACGATCTTGTCAAGCTGATTCGCGCCTTTGATGCTCGCGTAGGTCGAAGGCGCGCTCGAGCGCTGCCCGTGGAGCGACGCGCTCAACGCTCGCACCAGCACCTCGTTCACGAGCGTCGACTTGCCGCTCCCGCTCACGCCGGTCACCGCCGTAAAGACGCCGAGCGGAATGCGAACGTCGATACCGCGCAAGTTGTTTGCTACCGCCTTTCGAATCTCGAGCCAGCCGCGTGGTTCGCGGCGACCGCGCGGTATCGGGATAAACTTACGACCGGAGAGGTAGGCACCGGTCTCCGAGCGCGCGTCGCGCAGAATCTCTTCGAGCGTGCCGATCGTGAGGATCTCGCCGCCTTCTGCGCCCGCGCCGGGGCCGATGTCGACGATGACGTCCGCCATGCGCATCGTGTCCTCGTCGTGCTCGATGACGATGAGCGTGTTGCCCAGGTCACGCAGCGTCTTCAGCGTCGCGAGCAAACGGTCGTTGTCGCGCGGATGCAATCCGATCGAGGGCTCATCCAAGATGTAGAGGACGCCGACGAGCGCGCTGCCGATCTGCGTCGCGAGACGAATACGCTGCGACTCGCCGCCGGCGAGCGTCGTCGCCGATCTCGCAATCGTGAGGTAGCCGAGGCCGACGCCCGCGAGAAATCCCAAGCGTGCGCGAATCTCCTTGACGATTTGGTGCGCGATCTTCTCCTGCCGCTCCGTGAGAACGAGGTCGCCGAAGAAGCGCTGCGCGCGCTCGATCGAGAGGCGCGTGAGCTCGTCGATGTTCATGCCGCCGACGGTGACCGCGAGCGCCTCCGGCTTGAGCCGCGCGCCTTTGCAGACCGGGCAGACCGACGAGGACATGTACTTCTCGATGTCCTCCTTCACGTACTCGCTCGACGTTTCGTTGTATCGCCGCTGCAAGTTGTTGATGACGCCTTCGAACGAGGTGCGATACGCCCACGTCGTTCCCGAGCGGGACGTGTACTTGAACTCCTGCTCGCGGTCCGCGCCGTAGAGAATGACGTCGATGACGTCGTCGCGCATCTGCTCGATCGGCGTTGACATGCGAACGCGATATTGCTTGAGGACGCGCTCGAGCTGCTGGAGGTAGTACGGGTTCATCGAGGGATACTTGCCGGTTCCGAGCGTGCGGCTCCACGGCACGATCGCGCCTTCGTCGATCGACTTCGAGCGATCGGGAATGACCTTCCATGGATCGATCTCCGTCTTCACGCCGAGCCCCGTGCATGCGGGACACGCGCCGTACGGCGAGTTGAACGAGAAGAGCCGCGGCGCCGCCTCTTCGAAAGACAGCCCGCAGGAGACACAGGCAAACGCCTCGCTGAAGGTCAACTCCCGCGTCTTGTCATCCTGAGCCGTTCGTGAAGCGGGCGAGTCGAAGGACGTCAGCGCGGTGACGATGCCGCTCGAAAGCCGCAACGTCGTCTCGACGGAATCGGTAAGGCGCTTGCGCAGATCGGCCTTCATCACGAGCCGATCGACGACAACCTCGATCGTGTGCTTGCGCTTCTTGTCGAGTGCGATCTTCTCGCGCAGCTCGCGCATCTCGCCGTCGACGCGAACTCGTGCGAAGCCCTCCTTCGCGATCTCCTCGAAAAGCTTCGCGTACTCGCCTTTGCGGCCGCGCACGAGCGGCGCCAGCAGCGTAATGCGCGTCCCTTCCGGGAGCTCCATGATCGCATCGACGATCTGCTCGCTCGACTGCGTGCTGATCTCGCGTCCGCAGTTGTAGCAGTGCGGTGTCCCGACACGGGCATACAGCAGGCGCAGGTAGTCGTAGATTTCCGTGACGGTGCCGACCGTCGAGCGCGGATTGTGCGAGGTCGATTTCTGATCGATCGAGATTGCCGGCGAGAGGCCCTCGATATAGTCGACATCCGGCTTCTCCATCTGTCCGAGAAACTGCCGCGCGTACGACGAGAGCGACTCGACGTAACGCCGTTGTCCTTCGGCATAGATCGTGTCGAAGGCAAGCGACGACTTTCCCGAACCGGAGAGGCCCGTGATGACGATCAGCTTGTTGCGCGGCAGCGTGAGGTCGACGTTCTTGAGGTTGTGCTCCCGCGCGCCTTTGATGACGATCGAGTCGAGCGGCATGGTGCTTTTCTTATGAACCCTGCGCGACGGCGGTGGATGCGCCTTCGAGGATCTGCCGAACCTCGAGTATCGAGTCGCAGACGGCGTTGGGCGGCGTTGCGCCTGCCGGTAGCTCCTCGCCTCGTACGTTCACCCAGATCGTGAACAGCCCGGCCTCGATCGCGCCGAGAATATCGCGCTCGTACCGGTCCCCGACCATCGCGCTCGCGCGCGGGGTTGCGCCGAGCACCGTGCAGGCGTGCGCGAAGAGCTGCGGATCGGGTTTCACCATGCCGATCTCGTCGGCGATGAAGATCGCGTCGAAGAGCTCGCGAATTTTCAGCAACGTGATCTTCTCGTTGTGCGTTTCGGCAAAGCCATTGGTGAGGAGTCCGATGCGCTTGCCGTCGTCGCGCAGTGACCGTAGGAGCTCGAGCACGCCCGGAAATACGGTGAGGTACTCGCGCCGATAGGCGTTGAAGGCGCGTGCACAGCGTTCGGCGAGCTTATCGTCCGCGATACCGAGTCGGGCGAGCCCCTTCGCCCAAAGCTGCCGACGGATATTTGCCACCCGCGTGTTCAGTTGCGCCGCGGTGAGCTCGCCCCAGAATGCGAATGCCTCCTCGACGTAGGCCTCTGCCAGCGCCTCTGCGTCGAGGCCGCGTTCGGCGGAAACGTCTGCTGCGACGCGACGAGCGGCTTTGCGAAACGAAGCCGTGTCGTCGTGAAGGGTGTCGTCGAGATCGAAGAGCACGACCTCGATGCTTCGGGGCGTCATGTCCGCAGCGAGACGAGTGCTACTGTTCCGGTGCGAGACGCATGCCGCTGATCAACCCTTGCGCATCGATACCGAAGAAGAAATCGAGCGCGCTGTCGTCGGAGAAGACCATACGGTAGAGGTAGATCCATTCCGGCGTCGCAATCGTGGGCGGCTCTTGCCGCACCTCATCGAAGGAGATGGGCGAACCGAGGAGACTCCATTGCGTCTGCGTCATGAGAATGACGTCGGAGTTGAGCGCCTGCTTTCCCTGATCGTCGAGCTGTGAGTAGTCGATGCGTCCATCTTGCAGCCGGTGGAACCACTGCAGCGCACGCGCGTCGACCGTGGGGTTCGGCACCAAGGTCGCGGCTGCGGTCGGAAGGGGCGAGGGCGGAACGGGGGTCGAGGCGACCGCGGGCGGCGAGGGTACCTGAACCGGCGCCGGCTGTACGGTCGGAGCTGCGGCGACGAGAAGCGGCAGGACGATGGCGAGCATAGCCCTTAACTTCGAGACTACGATGCATACTCTTCGTTATGCCGCGACATCGGCAGCGGCGCTCTTCCTTTTCTCCTTGAACGCGTCGGCTGCCGCGCAGCCGAATCATCTGGCCCAGGCAGTCGCTCGGCTCACGCAGGGTCCGCGCTACGCGCGCGCCTTCTTTGGAATCGCCGTCTACGATCTCGACACGAGCCGCATGCTCTACGGCGTGAACGCACACCGGCTCTTCATACCAGCGTCGACGACGAAGACACTTACCGAGGGAACGGCGCTCGGCGTTCTCGGTTCCGGTTTCCGATTCACGACGCCGGTCTACCGAACCGGGCCGGTGGAAAACGGCGTGCTGCACGGGGATCTCGTTCTCGTCGCATCCGGCGATCCCGACATCTCGCAGCGGATTCAGGCTGACGGCACGCTCGCGTTTGAAAACGAGGATCACGCCTACGACGGGTCGCCTGAGACAAAGGCCGTTCCCGGCGATCCCCTGGCGGTGCTGCGCGAGCTCGCGCGCCAGGTTCTTGCGCAAGGAATTCATACTGTCACGGGGCGCGTCGTCGTCGACGCGTCGCTCTTCCCCGACGGCGGCGCCGAGCAGGGCACGGGCACTGAGATCTCGCCGATGATTCTCAACGACAACGTCGTCGACGTCATCATTGCCCCTGGTGCGCACGCCGGAGATGCCGCGCAGATCGTCTCGATCTCGCCGCAGACGCCGTACGCGCGTTTCGTGAACACGGCGACGACCGCCGATGCGAACACCGACGACAGCATCGCGATGAACGATGTAGATGATGGCCACGGCGGGCGCGTGGTCACGATCTCCGGGACGGTGAAGGTGACGGATCCGCAGATTCTCTACGCGTATCGCGTTCAGAATCCGCCGCGCTTCGCCGAAGACGCCTTCACTCTCGCATTGCGCGACGCAGGCGTCCAGATCGCAGACCCGCCCGTCGACACAACTTTCAATCGCGCCGCGTACGCCGCGTCGTACACGCCGGAAAATCTCGTCGCGCAGCACGTCTCGCTACCGCTGCGCGAAGAGGTTCGGATCACGCTGAAGGTGAGCGACAACCTGCACGCCGCGGAGATGCCGTATCTGCTCGGCGTCTACGGGGCGCATGCGACGACGAATCAGTTCCAAGCGGGCTTCGACGTCGAAGACGCCTTCTTGAAGCGCGCCGGCCTCGATCTCTCCGGGGCGGTGCAGGCCGACGGCCTAGGGTTCTCCGATGACTTCGCCCCCGATTTTATGGTGCACTATCTCGCGTGGGTGCGAACGCAGCCGTGGTACCCAGATTTCTATCGCGGCCTTCCGATTCTCGGCGTCGACGGGACGCTCGCCGACATACAGAAGAGCGCGCCTGCACGCGGAAAGGTGCATGCGAAGACGGGCACCTGGGGAGCAGCAAACCTCCTTTCGCACGGGATCATCTTCGATAAGGGCTTGGTCGGCTACGTCACGACGCGTAGCGGACATCACATCGCCTTCGCGCTCTACGTCAACAACGTCGCGCTGGGCCACGACATCGATGGAACGGCGATCCTCGGCCAGTTGCTCGGCGCCATCGCCAACGCGATCTACCTGTACGAGTAGCGCGCTTTTGTCATGGTGAGCGTAGCGCGCCTCTGTCATCCCGAGCGGAGGTGCGGAGCACCGGAGTCGAGGGACCGACGATACATCCAACCGCGGTCCTTCGACTTCGCTCACGGAGTTTACCCTGAGCGCGCGAAACGCAGTCGAAGGGTTCGCTACGCTCAGGATGACAATGCTACGTCCCTGCGCTCGCGATCACGAGATTTGTACGAGTAACCAGTCATGGTGAGCGTAGCGCGCAAGCGCTTTTGTCATAGTGAGCGTAGCGCGAGCGGAGCGAGCGCGGAGTCGAACCACCGGCACAGGCATCTTGTGGCGGTCCTTCGACTTCGCTCACTTCGTTCGCTCCGCTCAGGATGACAATGCTGCGTCCCTGCGCTCGCGATCATTTGTACGAGTAACCCGTCATGGCGAGCGTAGCGCGCAAGCGCTTTTGTCATGATGAGCGTAGCGCGCCTTTGTCATCCCGAGCGGAGGTGCGGAGCACCGGAGTCGAGGGACCGACGATACATCCAGCCGCGGTCCTTCGACTTCGCTCACTTCGTTCGCTCCGCTCAGGATGACAAGGCGGCGTGGCCAACCTTTTTAGGACGTAATCTCCTCGAGCGAGCGATCGAAGATCTTTGGTGCTTTGCCGCCGAGCAGGAGCGATTCGTTGATGCCGAGCTGCTTGCGAACCTCGATGAGCTCATCGCGGAGCGCCGCGGCGCGCTCGAACTCGAGGTTCGCTGCGTGCTCGCGCATGCGGCGCTCGAGCTCCGCAATCGTCTTGAGCGCGATCTCGCGCGGCATCCTCTCTGCGCGGTTGCGCGTCGCGGGTCGTTCCTCGCCGCCGCTGATCATGCTGAGGATGTCGCGAATCTCCTTGCGAATCGAGCGCGGCTCGATGCCGTGCTCGCGATTGTAGCCCAGCTGCATCTCGCGGCGCCTGCGTGTTTCGCCGATTGCGCGCGCCATGGACTCCGTCACCGCGTCGGCGTACATGATGACTTTCCCGTCGACGTTGCGAGAGGCCCGGCCGATCGTCTGAATGAGCGACGTCTCGCTGCGCAGATACCCTTCTTTGTCGGCGTCGAGAATGCCGACGAGCGAGACCTCCGGCAGGTCGAGTCCCTCGCGCAGAAGATTGATACCGACAAGCACGTCGAAGACGCCGGCTCGCAGGTCGCGCAGGATCGCGACGCGCTCGAGCGTGTCGATCTCGCTGTGGAGATAGCGGACGCGCAGCCCCATCTCGACGAGAAAGTCGGCTAAGTCTTCAGCCATCTTCTTCGTCAGCGTCGTGACGAGAACGCGCTCGCCGCGTGAGACGCGCACGCGAATCTCCTCCATGAGATCGTCGACCTGGTTGCGCGTCGGACGCACCTCCACCTCGGGATCGACCAAGCCCGTCGGACGAATGATCATCTCGACGACGTGCGCTGAGTGCTTCACTTCGTACGCGCTCGGTGTCGCGGAGACATAGACGACCTGCCTGATGTGCTCGTCGAACTCGTCGTAGCGCAGCGGCCGGTTGTCGAGGGCACTCGGCAGACGGAAACCGTGCTCGACGAGCACGCTCTTGCGCTGGTGATCGCCGGCGTACATCCCGTGCACCTGCGGCAGCGTCTGGTGCGATTCGTCGACGAAGAGCAACCAGTCGTGGGGAAAGAAGTCCAGCAGGCACCACGGCGTCTGTCCGGGCTCACGGCCGGTGAGATGACGCGCATAGTTCTCGATACCGTTGCAGTAGCCGACCTCGCGTAGCATCGTGAGGTCGTAGCGCGTACGTTGCTCGAGACGCTGCGCCTCCAACAGTTTGCCGTGCTCGCGAAACCAGAGCAGCCGTTCGTCGAGCTCCGCTTCGATTGCCGCAACTGCGCGCTGCAGCTTCTCGTCGGGCGTGATGAAGTGCTTTGCAGGGAAGATCGTGATTTCGTCCTTGCTCTCGATGTACTCACCGGTGAGCATGTTGACGACGTTGATCGCCTCGATGGTGTCGCCGAAGAACTCGATGCGGTGAACGAGCTCCTCGTCGATCGCCACGAACTCGAGCACGTCGCCCCGCACGCGAAAGGTGCCGCGCACGAGGTTGATGTCGTTGCGGCGGTACTGCATATCCACGAGCTTGCGCAGCAGCTCGTCCCGGTCGAGCTCGTCGCCGACGCGCACTTTTGCCGACATCTCGACGTAGTCGGAGGGCGAACCCAAGCCGTAGATGCATGAGACCGAGGCGACGACGAGCGTATCGGGACGCGTGAGAATCGCCTGCGTTGCGGAGTGCCGCAGACGCTCGATCTCATCGTTGATCGAGCTGTCCTTTTCGATGTACGTGTCGGTCGAGGGGACGTATGCCTCCGGCTGATAGTAGTCGAAGTACGAGACGAAGTACTCGACGGAGTTCTTCGGAAAGAACTCGCGAAACTCGGCACACAGTTGCGCCGCGAGCGTCTTGTTGTGGCAGAGCACGAGCGTCGGTTTTTGCACGAGCTCCACGACGCGCGCCATCGCGAGGGTCTTTCCGCTGCCCGTAACACCGAGCAGCGTCTGGGCGCGGTCGCCGTCGCGCAGGCCCTGGGCGAGCGCATCGGTCGCTTTCGGCTGATCGCCTGCGAGCTCGTACGGCACGACCAGTTCAAACCGGGGCATGCGAGCAAGGTGCGCCGCCTCCCGAACCGAACCCTCGGGAGTCGCATGTTAAGGGAACCTCGGGAGGGCCGCCTTGTCATCTAGCCCACTGCTCTTCAGCGGAAGCTCGAATCGAGCGCTCGCCGAGGAAATTGCCAAGCGCCTGAAGGTCAACCTCGGCAAAGCACTCGTTTCGAAGTTCAAGAACGAAGAGACCCGCATCGAGATTCAGGAGAACGTGCGCGGTCGCGAGGTCTTCGTCATTCAGTCGATTTGTAAGGCCCCCAACGGCAACGGCGTCAACGACGCGGTCATGGAGGCGCTCCTCATGATCGACGCACTGCGCCGCGCCTCCGCCTCACGCATCACGGCGGTGATTCCCTACTACGGCTACGCGAAGCAGGACAAGAAGACGAAAGGCCGCGAGCCGATCTCCGCCAAGGTGATGGCGAACATCCTCAAGGTGACGGGCGCGAAGCGCGTCGTGACGATGGACCTGCACGCGGCGCAGATCCAGGGCTTCTTCGACATCCCCGTCGACAATCTGATGGCAATGCCGACCCTCTGCAACTACTTGAAGAAGGAAGGCCTCTGCGACGACCGCATCGTCGTCGTTTCCCCCGATGCAGGCGGTGTGCACCGTGCCGAGCATTTCGCAAAGCGCCTGAACTGCTCGCTCGCAATCGTCTTCAAGCGCCGGCCGGAGCCCGACGTCAACGAGGTGGCCGAGATCGTCGGCGACGTCGAAGGGCGTGCGGCGATTATCGTCGACGATATGATCTCGACCGGCGGGACGCTCGACAAAGCTGCACAAGCGATTCGGCGGCGCGGGGCAACGCAAGTGTACACCGTTGCGACGCACGGGATCTTCGCAGGCGAAGCTATCGAGGTGCTCGAGGGCTCGGAGATCGAACGCATCATCGTGACGAACACGGTGCCGTTTGAACATCTCGACGCACATCCCAAGTTCATCCAGCTCTCGATCGCTCAGACGTTCGCCGACGCGATCTCGCGCATCACGACAAATCGCTCCGTTTCGGAGCTCTTCGGCGACGATATCTCCCCTTTTGACATCACGGCGCCGGAGCCGGCGGCCGTCTAGAAAGCAGTACTCCTTGAGCTCGAAAGATTTGACACTCCAAGTGGAGCGCCGTTCGCGCGTCGGCACGAGTGGTGCGCGCAGCCTGCGCGGTGCGGGAAAGGTTCCGCTCGTGCTCTACGGTCACGGGAGTGAACCGGAGAGCTTGGCCGCCGATGGGCGCGCTTTCGAGGAACTCCTGCAACACGGCGGGCGCAGCGGCATGATCACGCTCACCGACAACGGCACGACGAAGGACACCGCGCTCGTGCGCGCGATTCAGCGTGATCCCGTTTCACACCGCATCATTCACGCCGATCTCCTCCGCGTTTCGGCGCACGAGTCCGTGCGAACGAGCGTGCGCGTCGTCCCGGTCGGAACGGCACACGGTGTGCGCGACTTCGGCGGCGTCATGGACGTGCTCGTCCATGAAATCGAGATCGAAGGCCCGGTCGACTCGCTGCCCTCGCAGCTCGACGTCGATGTGCGAGAGCTCGGCATTCACGAGCATGTCGTCGCCTCGGATATCGCACTGCCGAACGGGTTTACGCTGCTGACTTCTGCCGACACGGTGATCATCGCGATCGAGCCGTCGAGGACTGCGCACGAGCTAGAAGAAGCCGCAACGGCGCCGGTCGAGGCCGTGCAGCCCGAGGTCATCGGCGAAGCGGAGAAGGAACAGCCCGTGGAGGAAGGCTCTTCCGAATCTTAGGGAGCCTGAGGAAGCGCCCGCGGGAGGCGCCGCGCATGATCGTCGGCCTCGGCAATCCCGGCGGCGAGTACGAGCGAACGCGCCACAACCTCGGTTACATGGTCGTCGACGAGCTTGCGCGACGCCTGCACATCGAGCACTGGAAGAGCAAGGATTCCGCGCGCCAAGCGTACGACTCGTCGCGTGCGCTCGTGCTGGTCGAGCCGACGTCGTTCATGAATCTGAGCGGCACGCCCGTGCGCCTGATCTCGTCATGGTATCGCACGCCGCCGCAGAGCATTCTCGTCGTCTGCGACGATCTCGATCTCGATTTCGGGCGGCTGCGCATGCGCCCGTTCGGCGGCCACGGTGGTCACAACGGCTTGCGCTCGATCATCGCGACGATCGGTGAGGGCTTCCCACGCCTGCGCGTCGGCGTTGGACGGCCGAAAGAGGATGCGGTCGATCACGTGCTGACGCCATTCGACAAAATGGAACGAGCGCAGCTGCCCTCGATCATCGCGGCAGCCGTCGACGGCGCGGAGCGTTGGCTTGACGAGGGTGTCGACGCCGCCATGCGTTTCACCAATACCTGGGCGCCTACGATGGACAACCGCTCGTAGAGCCGAGCGCAGCGGCACGTGCTCCGAGCGGCGGCGTCCGATACAGGAAGAGCCGGCCCGGAGCGGTCGGGCAGACTTGCTCGATGCGTTCGTCCCCGGCTCGCACGAATGCGCGCAGTGCCGAGGCTCGATCGTGCGTCATCGCGAGAGCCTCGCGGTCGGCACTCAGCTGCATCGATGCGACCGCGGCGTGATCGACGGGCACGGCAATGACGTACACGATCGCGAGCAGCGCGCCCGCGAGCGCCAATCTCGAGACCGGGTCGTCGTCGCGGCGGAATCCGAGACGATCGGCGATGACGACCGCGATCGCGACGCCGACGATGACGATGAGCGCGTCGATGAGCGCGAGGCGCAACGGATCGTGGGCATCGAGCCTCGCGATTTCATCGGCAACATAAAAATCGATCTCGCCCGGCGTCGAGGCTCCGACGACCGACTCAGCGAGCACGATGCGTTGTGTCGCGCCCATACCTTCCGTCGTTGCGGCTTCGATGGGAATTCGATCGAGCCGGTGCCCGACGAGAATAGGAATGCCGACGTATCCTGCCTCGGAGGCGAAGGCGCGCGCCGCCCTCGCAGGTGCCGCGGGTAGCGGTTCATAGCGGTCGAAGAGCGCCAGATAGGGACTGACAAGCGTCGCGATGAGCGAGATCGCGACGATGCCGCCGGCAGCGTAAAGGTACCATTGGTGCGTGCGAGCGACGAGCCACAAGATCACGGCGGCGACGCATCCGGCGACGAGCATTCCGAGAATCGTTCCGAGCACGTACTCGTAGAACCAGACGCGCGTCAAGGCCTGCGCCAGCCCCATGACGCGCTCGACGCGCCAGAGATAGAAGGCGGGAATGATCGCCGCAGCTCGCGCGATGAGTGCGAGCGTCGCGCCGAACGTGAAGCGCACTGCGTTCTCATTGCCCAGGCGCCGCCGGATCGCATCACGCCAGCGCGCGGCGCTTCCCGAGCGCCAGAACCAGAAGAGGGCGAACGCCTCTGCCAAGATCGCGATGAGCCAGCCGGGCGCCTCGAGTGCGATCAACCGTGCGCCGGCTGCCTGTCGCTGGGCGTCCACGAGCGTCGCGATCGGCTGCGAGAGCAGCTGCGCTGGGGTGAGCGCGTCGACGTGCCGGTTGAGCGTGTCCGCCACGACGGCCGCGAGCAAGAACGTGGGAGCCATTGCGCGACCTTATTCATAGAGAGCGAAGCCGGCGCCTTCGACCGCATACGCGACGCGATCCCTGCCCGAGCGCTTTGCGAGATACATCGCAGCGTCGGCCGCTTCGAGCAGCGCGGCCGCGTCGTGGGCGTCGAACGGGAAGGCTGCCACGCCAACCGACGCGGTGAGGTGCACCGGGAGGCCGAAATCAGCGACGCGCACGGCGTCGCAGAAGCGGCGGGCGCGCTCGATCGCCTGCACCTTCTGCGATCCGCGCACCAACATACAGAACTCGTCGCCGCCCTTCCGCCCGATGGCGTCGCACTCGGGCACGGCATGTGCGCGCAGCAGCGACGCCATGCGCTGCAAGACGACGTCGCCCGCAGCATGACCGTACTCATCGTTGATCGACTTGAAGCGATCGGTGTCGACGAACCAGAGCGAGATGACCGCTCCGCCGGCGTCTGCGACGAGCTCGTAGAGCATGCGCCGAAAGGCGCGCGGCGTTAGCACGCCCGTCAGGGCATCGAAGGTCGCTTCGTTGCGATCCGCCTCGCGCTCGAGCGCGAGTAGGTACGGCTCCGTTGCAACGCGCACCACCCGAGCGATCCCCTCGGGCTTCGCGAGACGCCTTGCAGCACTCGTCGCTGCGTACCACACGCCGCACACGCGCCGCTCGGAGACCATCGGCACGGCGAGCGCCGCGCGATCGGAGGGTATGACACGACGCTCTCCGCGCTCGAGCGCCACCGGCGCGGCGATGAGCGCGGCGCGGGCGGGCAGCGCTATAGACTCACACGCGATGCGTAGCTCCCGAAAATGCTCGGTCCGGGCACCGCACGCGAAGCGGCATGAGAGTTCCGAACCGTTGCTGGTGAAAAAGAGCACCGCGTCGACGGCGGGCTCCGCTGCGCGTGTTGCAACGTCGAGCGCAACGAGAACCGCGTCACTCGAGCGGCGCGCGGCGGAAACGAAGAGCGAGAAGACCTCCTCCACACATCCGGTCAGTGCCCGTGTGAAGGCGCCCGCAGGACACGTTACCTCGCAAGGCCGACGATGCGCCGGCTATACGACCGATCTTCCGCGGCCTGAAGCATGAACTCGGCGACGTTAGCTCGCGGTATCGTCATCCCCATGAGCGGAAGATGCTGCACGCCAAGGCGATAGGTGGCGGAACGTGGTCTGTTGGTCAATTGAGGAAGTCGTACGATCGTCCAATCGAGCCCGCTTCCTTGAACGACGGCCTCCATATCGGCGCAGTCGGCAACGTGATGTCTGAGGAACAGTTGCCCAAGCGCGTACGCCGGAGGTAGCAGGGAGTCGCGAAACAGGAACGCGACGGACAAGATGAGTAAGCGCGTCACGCCTACCTGATCCATGGCGTGCGTCAGCGCGCGCGCGAACGGGCCGACAAGCCGCTGTTTCCTCCGCGGTTGACGAGGACCGAATGCGGATAACACCGCTTCCTGTCCTGAGATCGCGCGTGCGAGTTGACCGGCATCCAAGAGGTCGCCCTCGATAATGTCGATGCTTGGCGCAAAAGATTCAAGCCGTCGCGCGGAGCGAACGAGCGCCCGAACGGAGTGCCCACGCTCGATGGCCTGCCTAACGATTTCAATCCCCGTGGCGCCTGTGGCGCCGAGTACTACGAGCTTCATGCGAATGAGATCCGCGCGACCGCGCTGTTGTGACAACGGCCCTGTCACAGCGGACGCGGCCTCTTGGTCTTACAGGCGTACACCTCGTCAGTTAAGGAGGAGCAATGAACGTTCTCGTTGTCGGCGCGACCGGGCGAGTTGGCCGCGAACTGATTCCCCAGCTCTTGCAGAACGGCGCACGCGTTACGGCCGTGACGCGCCGAGCAGGCACGGCCGATCTCCCGGCCGGCGCAGCGGTGCTGGAGGCAGACGCCTCGGAAACGGTAGGAGCCTTCACCTGGCCGAGCGACGTCGATTCACTCTTTCTCACTCCGCGCGCCGTCGGCGCTGCGCTGGAGAACGTGCTACGGCGTGCTCGCGAACGCGAGGTGACGCGTGCCGTTCTCATATCATCTCTTACCGTCGGTTACGGCGGCGGCGAGCCGCGGTTCGTCGAACAATTCCGCCGTGCGGAAGATGCGGTCAAGGCCTCAGGCATCGAATGGACGATCGTGAGATGCGCCGACTTCGACGCGAACGCAAGGGTCTGGATCCCACAGGTTCTCTCATCCAACGTCGTGCACGGCGCATATGGTGAAGCCGCCACCGCATCGATCCACGAGCGCGATATCGCTGCCGTTGCGGCCTTGGCCTTTGCGGATAGGCGACACGCGCACGAGACATATACGCTCACCGGCCCCGAGCGTCTCTCACAAAGAGAGAAGGTACGCCTCATCGGAGATGCCATTGGGAAGGAACTCACGTGGGACGAGTTGCCGCCCGAAGACGTGCGTCACGCGATGATTGCAGCGGGCGTCCCTCCCGAGATACCGGCGCGGATGCTTGGATACCTCGCAAGCGCCGCGGACAAGAAGGCCCCCTGCACGCGCACAGTTCGGGAACTGTTGGGACGAGACGCGCTGGCGTTCTCGCAATGGGCGCGCGAGAACGCCGCGGCATTCCTCGCATGAATCCCGCCGAGCCGGTTCGACTCGCGACGTTTGATCAGCACCGATCGCTGCTGTTTTCGATCGCCTATCGGATGCTGGGTACCGTCAGCGACGCCGAAGACATGCTTCAGGAGACGTTCATCCGTTGGCAGGGCTCGAGCGAGCAGGATATCCGAAATCCTCGCGCGTTTCTCGTGACGATCATCACGCGGTTATGCCTGAAGCACCTTCAGTCTTCGCGCGTCAAGCGTGAACTGTACGTAGGGCAGTGGCTCCCCGAGCCCCTCCTCACCGAGGACGCGAACGATCCGCTCGGTGTTCTTCGAGTTGACGAGTCGCTCTCGATGGCGCTCCTCGTCCTGCTGGAGCGCTTGACGCCTCCCGAGCGTGCAGTGTTCATATTACGCGAGGTGTTCGAGTTCGCGTACGCCGACATCGCGGGCGCCCTTGGCCAAACAGAGGAGAACTGCCGGCAGTTGCTTCATCGCGCACGAGAACACGTCGGAACCATGCGCCGCCGGTTCGACACCTCAAAGCAACAGCACCGAATGCTGGTGGAGACGTTCATCAAAGCCACGCGCAGCGGTGACATGGAAGCGCTGCTGGCGCTGCTGTCCAGAGACGTTACGCTGCACAGCGACGGCGGGGGGATCGCGAGAGCCTTGCCAAACACCGTTGAAGGATCAACCAATGTGGCGCGAGCGCTCGTCCTCGGCATGGCGCATTACGTTCCCCGCGACGTGGTCTTCAGGCCGGCCTTCCTCAACGGCGATCCGGGGATCATCTCATATCTCAACGATCGCCCCTACTCGGCGGTCGTGCTCGATGTTCGCAACGACGTCATCCAGAACGTCTTTGTGATCACGAATCCCGACAAACTCAGGCATTTCGCTGCACAGCCGCGCCCTTAAGCTCTAGGGCGATTTCTTCGGCAGTGGTCGCGCCGGATTACCGGCGACGCGCTCGCCGTCGCCGACGTTCTTGGTAACGACGGAGCCCGCGCCGGTGAGCGCGTCGTCGCCGATCTCGAGCGGCGCGACGAGCGAGGAGTTTGAGCCGATGAGCGCGCGCTTGCCGATCTTCGTGCGGTGCTTGCGCTTGCCGTCGAAGTTGCAGGTAATGGTACCGGCGCCGATGTTCGCCTCCTCACCGATCTCCGCATCACCGATATAGCTCAGGTGGGCGGCCTTCGCCCCTTTGGCGAGCCGCGCGTTCTTCAGCTCGACGAAGTTGCCGATCCGTACTTCGTTTTCGAGGACCGACTCGCCGCGCACGTGGGCGAAGGGACCGACGTGCACGTCGTCGCCGAGCCTGCTGTCGAGAATGACGCTCTCGCGTATCTCGGTGCGGTTGCCGATTCGCGCGTTGGAGAGCCGCGTGTTCGGGCCGATCGTGCACCCCTCGCCGATCGTCGAAAGCCTGCCGATCGACGTGTTCGGATAGATGACCGTATCGCAGCCGATCTCGAGCTCCGGCTCGAGATAGGTGGTTACCGGGTCGATGATCGTCACGCCGTCGCGCATGTGCTGCTCGCAGAGACGTATGTTCATCCACGTGCGCGCGTGGGCGAGCGCGATCCGATCATTGACGCCAAGCACATCGAGCATCGGCGCGTGAGGTGTAGCGTTTATGCGCTCGTCGGCCTTCGACAGCAGCTCGACGATATCGGTGAGATAGTACTCGTGCTGCGCGTTATCGTTCTTGAGCCGTGCGAGAGCGGTACGAAGCTTCGTCTCGTCGGCAACGTAGATCCCGGCATTTTTTTCCTCGATGTTCAGCTCATCCGGCGTTGCATCACGCACCTCGACGATGCGCTCCACGCGTGCGCCCTTGCGGACCACGCGGCCGAAGCTGGGAAGAGCTGGGCCGCAGGAAACCGTGACGAGCGACATCGCGTCGTTGCCGAGTGCCTCGATGGCAGCAAGAAAAATGTCTGCGGTAACCAGCGGCATGTCGGCGTTCGTGACCAATACCTTGCCGCGGCTGCGCGGCGGGAGCGCCTCCAGCGCAACGCGCGTCGCATGTCCGGTGCCGAGCTGCTCCTGCTGAATGACGACCTGAGTATCTGAGAAGGCTTCCATTCCTTCGCGCATCTCGGGAGCGGCGACAACGATGATCTCCTCGATGCGCGCCTCGCGCAGCGCTCGGAGCACCCACCAGAGCATCGGGCGTCCGCAGAGCTCGTGAAAGACTTTGGGCCGCGCGCTCTTCATGCGCGTGCCTTTCCCGGCTGCGAGGACGACGGCGCGCACCGTCAATGCAGCCTCTCCAGCGCGATCTCGAAGCGGCGCAGCGATTCTTCCTTTCCCAAAATCTCCATACCGTCGAAGAGCGGCAGCGACGTCGGCTTGCCGGTTACCGCGATATAGAAAGCGCGCACCACGTCTTTCAATGTAAAGCCCATGCTTGCAGCCGACTTCTTCAAAGCCTCACCGATTGCCGCTTGATTCCACGAAGCGCCGTCCAGCGGCACCAGTGCTTCGATCGCACCTTGCAGCCCGGCGTGGACTTGCGCTTCCGAGAGCTTCTCGAGTGCCATGTCGTGCCGTGACACGTCGGGGGCTTCCGCGAGAAACTCGACGAGCGGACCGAAATCGGAGAGGACCTCGATGCGCTCCATTGCGATGCGTGCGACGTGCTCGCGTTGCTGCGGCGAAATCGCTCGCGGCCACGCATAGCCCCATTCGTCGAGCGACTGCAAAAACTCCGACGGCGCCTGCCGCCGTATCCACTGCCCGCTGAGCCAACGCAGCTTCGGGATATCGAAGACGGGCCCGCCGACCGAGATGCGCTCGAGCTCGCAGTGCGCGCTGAAATACTCGAGCAAGAGCCTCGTGCGCTCCCGCGTTGAGTGGCCGTGTCCGATCAACGCTTGATCGTCGTTGCGAGCGTCGATGAGCGAGCCGAGGAAATGGAGCAACGCCTCCGCCGGATAGCCCTGCTCCCGGTAGTAGAGAATGCTCGTCGGATTCTTTCGCTTACTGAGCTTGCTCTTGTCGGGGTTGCGCAGCAGCGGCAGGTGGCAGAGCTGCGGCGGATTCCAGCCGAAGTAGCGATAGAGCAGCAAGTGCTTGGGCGCCGAGCTGATCCACTCTTCACCGCGGATGACGTGCGTGATCTCCATCATGTGATCGTCGACGACGTTGGCGAGATGATATGTGGGGAAGCCGTCGGACTTCAAGAGTACTTGCATGTCGACCGTCTTCCACTCGATCTCGATGCGGCCACGCAGCACATCGTCGAAAACGCACGCGCCTTCCGAAGGAACCTTCAACCGCACGACCGAGGGTATGCCCGCGATCTCTTTCTCCGTCACCTCCTGCGCCGTCAGCGTCAAGCAGTGACCGTCGTAGTGCGGCGGCTGATGCGCGGCGCGTTGCGCGACGCGCATCTCCTCCAAACGCTCCGCCGTGCAGAAACACTTGAACGCGTTGCCTTGGGCCAACAGTTGCGCAACGTGCTCCTGATAGCTCTCACCCCGTTCGCTCTGGCGGTACGGCCCGTGCGGGCCGCCGATGTCGGGTCCTTCATCCCACGACATGCCGAGCCAACGGAGCGATTCGAGGATTGCACCTTCAGATTGCTGCGTGCTGCGCGTTCGGTCGGTGTCCTCGACGCGTAGTATGAACTGTCCACCGTGTTTGCGCGCGAAGCAGAGGTTGATGAGCGCGACGTACGCGGTACCGACGTGCGGATCACCCGTCGGCGACGGAGCAACGCGAGTCCTAACGGTCATCCTTCGACTCCGCTCAGGATGACAATAACGGGCGCTCCTTCTCGCACTCTGCTTTGACGAAGTCCACGATCTCCTGGAGCGGCGCGCCCGGCGTGAAGATCGCGCGAACGCCCATCTTCTTGAGCGCGACGGCGTCGTCGGGCGGGATCGTTCCGCCGCCGAAAAAGACGACGTCCTGCGCGCCCTGCGCCTTCAGCTGCTCGAGGACGAGCGGGAAGAGCGTCATGTGCGCGCCCGAGAGAATCGAGAGCCCGATGCCGTCGGCATCTTCTTGGATCGCCGTCTGCACGATCTGCTCCGGCGTCTGAAAGAGGCCGGTGTAGATCACTTCCATCCCGGCGTCGCGCAGGGCACGCGCGATCACCTTTGCGCCGCGGTCGTGGCCGTCGAGACCGGCCTTCGCGACAACGATCCGCAATGGACGCACTAGGATTGCTTTACCTTGTGCTCGTCTCGGCGCTCTCTCGAAAGGCTCAAGCGTAGCGCTTCCTCAAGCTTGCGCTTCGCCTCCGAGAGCGTGCGGCGAAAGCGATGCCGCTGAATCTCCGTCATCTGCATAGTCAGAATACGCTCCGTTCCACATATCGTCCATACACCTCGACCATCGCCTCGACGATCTCGCCCTCCGTGCAGTATGCATTGACGCAGGCGATGAGGTGCGGCATAAGATTATCGCGCGGGTCGCGGCAGGCACGTTGCAGGCGCTCGAGCGTCGCGCGCGCGACGCTCGTATCGCGATGCTCGCGAACGTGGCGCACCGAATCCGCCTGTTCGCGCTCCGTCTCTTCGGTAATGCGCAGCAGCTCGATCTCTTGCGTCTCTTCGGGTTTCTCGAAGGCATTGACACCGACGATAATGCGATCGCGCGTCTCGATCGAGCGCTGAAAACGGTAGCTCGCTTCGGCGATCTCTTTTTGGAAGAAACCGGACTCGATCGCCGCGACGACGCCGCCGTATTGCTCGATCTGCTCGAAGTAGGCGTTGGCTTCTCGCTCCATCTCGTCGGTGAGCGACTCGATGAAGTACGAGCCGCCGAGCGGATCGACGACGTTGGTCACGTTTGTCTCGTAGGCGAGCACTTGCTGCGTGCGAAGCGCGATCTCGACGGCCTTCTCGCTCGGGAGCGCGTGCACTTCGTCCATCGAGTTCGTGTGCAGCGATTGCGTTCCGCCGAGCACCGCTGCGAGCGCTTCGTAGGCGACGCGCACGATGTTGTTCTCCGGCTGCTGCGCGGTCGCGCTACAGCCGGCGGTCTGGGTGTGAAAGCGCAGCTGCCACGAGCGCGGATCCTTTGCGCCGTACCGCTCGCGCATGCGCCGCGCGTAGATGCGTCTCGCGGCGCGGAACTTCGCAATCTCTTCGAAGAAGTCGATGTGCGAGTTGAAGAAGAACGAGAGGCGCGGCGCAAACGAGTCGACGTCCATGCCCGCTTCGATGCACGCTTCGATGTACGCGAAACCGTCGGCGAGCGTAAAGGCGAGCTCCTGTGCGGCCGTCGACCCGGCCTCGCGAATGTGGTAGCCCGAGATCGAGATCGTGTTCCAGCGCGGCATCTCTTGCGTGCAGAAGCAGATCATATCGACGATGATGCGCATGTGCGGGCGCGGTGGGAAGATCCATTCCTTCTGCGCGATGTACTCCTTGAGAATGTCCGCCTGAATCGTGCCGCCGAGCACGCGCCGTGATACCCCCTGCCTCTCCGCCGCCGCGACGTACTGCGCGAGCGCGATCGCCGCAGGCCCGTTGATCGTCATCGACGTCGTGACCGCGCCCATATCGATCCCGTCGAAGAGCCGCTCCATGTCGGCAAGCGAGTCGATCGCGACGCCGCAGCGCCCAACCTCGCCGCGCGCCTCCGCGGCGTCGGAGTCAAAGCCCATCAGCGTCGGCATATCGAACGCGACGGAGAGCCCCGTCTGACCCTGCTGCAAGAGGAACTTGTAGCGCTCGTTTGTTTGCCGCGCGGTGCCGAACCCGGCGAACTGACGCATCGTCCAGAGGCGGCCGCGATACCCTAGCGGATGCAAGCCGCGCGTGTATGGATAGAGGCCCGGGTACCCGAGGTCGCCCTCGTAGTCGAGATGCGCGAGGTCTTCGGGCACGTAGAGCGCCTTCAGCGGAACATCGGAGATCGTGCGGTCGACCGCGCCCGAGCCAGGTCCTGTGCGTTCTTTCGGGGGGCGCTCGATCATCTTCGCCACAGCCCTGGAACGTTCACGGACCCCTGCCGGAGCTCATTCCTCGATTCCCAGTGCCTTCAGCGCGCGCTCGGCCGCAGCATAGGGGTCGCCGTTCCCACCCTCACCGGTGACACGGCGCTCGATAAGATCGCGAATGCGCCCCGCGGCAATCGCGCGGACTTGGTGCAGGAAGCGAGTGCGCCGGCGAAGCTCGACCTCGCCGCTCTCGTTCAAGTAGGCCGCGTGGCGTTCGATCGAGGCCCATAGCTCTTGAATGCCCTCTCCCGAGAGCGCTTGGGTCGTGACGATCTCCGGAACCCAACCCCGATACTCCATGATCTGCAGCATCGATCGGATCTCGCGCCGCAACTGATTCGCCATCGGGTGATCGGCCTTGTTGACGACGAAGATGTCGGCAATCTCCAGAATTCCCGCCTTCAACACTTGGACGGAGTCGCCGCTTCCCGGTTGGAGCGCGACGATAACGGTCTGCGCGAGCGAGGCGATCTCTACTTCATTCTGCCCAGCGCCCACCGTCTCGACGATAACGACATCCAGACCGAAGGCGTCCATCAGCAGCGCGGCATCAGTCGTCGCACCCGCGAGCCCACCGAGGTGGCCGCGGCTTGCCATCGAGCGAATGAAGACGCCCTCATCCGTAAAGTGCTCGGCAAGACGTATGCGATCGCCGAGCAGTGCGCCGTTCGAAAACGGCGAGCTCGGGTCGACCGAGATGACGCCGACGCGTTTACCGACGGTGCGCACGCTACGCACGAGCCCCGAGCAGAGCGTCGATTTCCCGACACCAGGCGGCCCCGTGATCCCTATCGTCATCGCTGTACCGGCGCGGTCGTAGAGCGCCGCAACGACTGCAGCGCCACAACCGGCTTCGCACAGCGTGATGGCTCGCGCAAGCGCGCGCGGTCTTCCGGCACGAAACTCTTGCACGAGCGCGTCGATCGCTTGCGGTTCGCTCAAAGCACTCTGGAACTTGCGGTCGCGGCGGCGGCGGACCTGCTCGTGACGACGGCGAACGGCGCGGCATGTATGCCGTAGCTCTCGCGCTGCTTCTCGCAACGCCGCAGCGCGCCGCGATCGACCACATCGTGCGCTACGTCATGGGCGACAAGCACATCTTGGGACTGTCGTTGGCCGTCGTGCGCGATGGTCGCATCGTCTACGCGCACGGCTACGGCTTCTCGGATCGACGACGAACGCGCCCGACGCGCACCGGGACGGTCTTTGCAATCGCCTCGCTCGAGAAGTCGTTCATCGCCGCCGTCGTCCTGCGTTTGGCCGAGCGAGGGCACCTGGCGTTGGATGACGGCGTGTGCAAGTACGTCCCGTGGTACGCGAATGCGTGCGGCGTCACGATCGGCGATTTGCTCGAGCATACGAGCGGGATCCCCGATTACGCGCAGCTTCCCGGCTTCGACCGCTTTGCGCGCGTGCCGGTCTCGCCGGAGTCGCTCGTCCGCCGCGTCGCCTCGCTGCCGCTCGCTTTTGCGCCGGGAGCCCGCGTGAGTTACAGCAATACCGACTACGTGCTGCTCGGGATCATCGTGCAACGGGTCACGAGGATGCCGCTCGCGGCATGGCTCCATCGCGATCTGCTGGCACCGTTGCACCTGAGCGCGACCGCGAGCTGGAACCCGTTCCTCGACGAGCCGAATCGTGCGCAGGGCAGCCTCGCCGCGGGCTCGCCGTCGCTCGCCTTCGGTGCCGCCGATCTCGAGTCGAGCGCGCTCGATCTCGCGCAATGGATCGATGACCTTTTCGCGCTGCGCGTCGTCAACGCCGGTGATCTACGGCGCATGTTCGGCGGTATGGGCTTCTTCGCGGGAAGGCTTGGAAATCTCGACGTCGCGTGGCACAGCGGATACATCGAAGGATACTCGTCGTACATCGCGATCGCGCCGTCCATGCACCTCGGCGTCGTTCTTCTCTCAAATGCCGACGAGGTCGATCTCGGCCCGCTCGCGGAGAGCGTCATTCAAGACGCCCTGGATCCTCCCGCCGATCCGCCGGCCGCGGCGTCCCCGCCACCCGCGGATGCGCTCATCCTCCCGTTGACCGGCGGACGCCACCGTGCGATTCAGACCGAGACGCTCTTCCACACGCTCTTCAACGACTTCTTCGGTGAGGGCGACGGAACCACGTACGTGCAAACCGGCGACATTCCAGCGATGTGGCTGCGCGACTCTTCCGCGCAGACGATACCGTACATCCGCTTCGAACCATCCTTCCCTGCGCTGCACGGGCGCATTGCCGGCGTCATCGAGCGCGACGCGCGCAACATCCTCACCGATCCGTACGCGAACGCCTTTCAATCCGACTACCACATCTGGGAGCGCAAATGGGAGGTCGACTCGCTGGCGTGGCCCGTGCTGCTCACGTGGGTGTACTGGCGTACGACCCACGACCGCTCGATCTTCACGAGCGATCTCCACCAGGCATTTCGCACGATCGTTTCCACGTACTCGTGTGAAGAACAACACGAGCGCTGCAGCACGTACGCCTACCCATACCGCGTCCGCACGAACGACGCGTACGCGGCTGGGACCGGGCTCATTTGGGGCGCCTTCCGCCCATCCGATGATCCCGTTCACTACCGCTTGAACATTCCGCAAAACGCGATCGCGGCGGTGGCGCTACGCGAGCTGAGCTCGCTCGCAGTCGCCGGCTACGGCGATTCCTCGCTGGCAAGCCAGGCGACGGCGCTCGAGGAGCGCGTGCAGACAGGTATCGAGCGCTACGGGCGCGTCTTCGAGCCGCAATACGGTGGATGGATGGACGTCTATGAGACCGACGGATACGGAAATGACCTGCTGATCGATGACGCCAACATTCCGAATCTCACGACGCTCCCGTACATCGGCTGGTGCTCCGCCGACGACGTGACGTACTTGAACACGCGGAACTTCGCACTCAGCACGAATGACCCGTACTACTACGAAGGGACGTACGCACAGGGGCTGGGGAGCTCGCACACGCCCGCTCAGAACGTCTGGCCGCTCGGCATCATCGGGCGCGCGCTCACCGCCACATCGTCATTGGAGGTTGCCACCGCGATCACGACGCTCGCCCAGACCGATAGCAACGACGGTCTCATCCACGAGAGTTTTTACGATGACGGGTACTGGCGTTTCACGCGCTCTGATTTTGGCTGGGCGAACGCACTCTACGCGGAGCTCCTCTTTCGTTCGCTTGCGGGCGAGCCGGCGACGCCGTTCATCGATCCGGAGGTCATGCTCCCATTCGAGACGAGGACGCAGACACCGACACTCGTGCCGGTCATCGTGCAACTCGTGAACGAGTCGAGGATTCTCGGCGCGCTTTCGACGATTTTGGCGAACGGCGGTCAGGCGCCGTAGCGACGGCGGCGCTCGCCGAACACCTGCACGGCGTCGGCAAAGTCCGCGGCCGTGAACTCCGGCCAGAGCAGCGGGATGGTCAGAAGCTCGGTGTACGCGAGTTGATAGAGAAGGAAGTTCGACACGCGCTGATCTCCGCCGGTGCGCAGCAAGAGATCGGGATCGGGAGCATGCGGCGCGTACATGCGATCGCGCAACGCGCGTTCATCGACGTGCGCCGGATCGAGGCGCCCTGCGGCGACATCGTCCGCTATCGATCGCACGGCACGTAGGATCTCGGCACGACCGCTGTAGTTGAGTGCGAGCGTCAGCGTGAGGCGCGTGTTCTGTGCGGTGCTTCGCACCAGGTCGCGCACCGCTGCGCGTGCCGGAAACGCAAAGGCCTCTAGATCACCGATCACCTCGACGCGCACGCCCTGCTCCATGAGCGACGGCTTCTCGCTGCGAGCGCAGGTCGCGCAGAGCTGCATCACCGCGTTGACCTCGCCGCTGTCGCGCGCCCAATTCTCGGTAGAGAAGCCGTACACGGTAAGGCGCCGCACCCCGGCGTCCACTGCACCGCGCACCGCTTCGCGCAGGGCGATAACGCCGCGGCGGTAGCCCTCGGCTATAGGAAGACTCTGCCGGCGAGCCCAGCGCCGGTTTCCGTCCATGATGACGGCGACGTGCTCGGGAACCTCGGTAATCGCAGCGGGCTGCAGCATCTTTTACTTTGTACTACAAAGTGAAGCCCTATGCAAGCGGGTGGACGTCAAAGTCTCGCAAACCAATGGGCTTCACATGAGTCAGGGCTACTACCGCTACCCGGCGATCGCGGGCGGTCGCGTTGTCTTCGTCTGTGAGGACGATCTCTGGTCGGTCGAGGCTGCGGGGGGCACGGCAAAACGCCTCACGGTGAGCTTCGGAAGCTGCTCCTTCCCCCGGCTCTCCCCGGACGGCCGGTGGATTGCTTTCACTTCAACGGACGAGGGGCATCCGGAGATCTACGTCATGCCTGCCGAAGGGGGCGAGCCGCGGCGACTTACCTACCTCGGTAGCACGATCGCCTGGAGCACCGGCTGGAACGAGGATGGTACCGAGATCGCCTTCGTCGCCAATCCGGGGGCATGGTATCCCAACGAGACGCGCATCTTCATGGTGCCGCTCGCGGGCGGATTCCCACGTGAGGTGCCCTACGGTCACGCGAAATCTCTCGCGTTCGGCGGGCGCGGAGCTCTTGCGATCGGCCGCAACGCGTTTGACCCGGCTCGTTGGAAGCGCTATCGCGGTGGAACCGCGGGCGAGATTTGGATCGATCAGAGCGGCGCGGGCCGGTTCGAACGTCTCGATCTTCCCGACGGTAATCCGACGTGGCCGATGTGGATCGCCGATCGCGTCTTCTTTCTCGCGGATCATGACGGTATCGGAAACCTTTACTCGTGCGCGCTCGACGGAGGCGACGTACGCCGCCATACGCACGAGAGCGAGTACTACGCGCGCTATCCTTCAACCGACGGTGCGCGGATCGTCTATGCGTGCGGTGGACGCGTGATGCTCTATGACGTTATCGAAGACGCCGTCCGCGAAATTCCGATCGAGACCCGCTCTGCGGCACCGCAGACGACGCACCGTTTCGAGGCCGCATCGGAGTCGCTCGAACACTTCGCCCCGCATCCCGACGGGACGAGCTTCGCATTCGTCTCGCGCGGGCAACCGCTGACGATGCCGCTCTTCGAGGGCGCTGCGATCGCGCACGGAGTCGGCAGTCGCGCTCGCTACCGTCTCGTCGAATGGCTGCGCGACGGCAAGCAGTTCATCTGCGTCACCGATCGGAACGGTTACGAGCAGCTCGAGCTCCACGACGCAGCCGCGGCCGAACCTCCTCGCCTCGTCACGATGGGCGACGTCGGACGCATTACCGATCTCGCGGCATCGCCTTCTCGCGACACCGTCGCATTCGCGAACCACCGGTACGAGCTCTCGCTGCTCGATCTCGAGAGCGGCGAGATCCGCACGATCGACAGGAGCCCGGCGCGGCGCATCGGCGACCTCGCCTTCTCTCCCGATGGAAGATTTCTCGCCTACTCGTGGTCGCCGGTCAATGGTACCTCGATCATTCGCATCGCGAAAGTGAAGTCGGGACGCGTTCACGACGTAACGCCTGCACTGCGTGAGGATCGCTCGCCGGTGTGGGATCCGGAAGGACAGTATCTGTACTTCATCTCGACCCGCGACTTCAATCCGGTGTACGATGCCCTCCAGTTCGACTTGAGTTTTCCTCAAGCACATCGTCCCTTTGTCGTCACGCTGCGAGCCGACGTGCCCTCGCCCTTCACGCCGAAACCACGACCAGTCCATCACGATCACGACCACGCGAAGGCGGAGCACGAGGAAAAGCGCGAGGAGAAGGTTGAGGTCAACATCGATTTCGAGGGCATCACGGGACGCGTGTTGGGGTTCCCGATCGAGGAAGGCGACTACCAGCAGATCGTCGCCGCGCGCGGGCGCGTCCTCTTCACGCGTTTTCCCGTGCACGGTATCAAGCCGTTTACGGCGTTCGGAGAGGAGCCCGAAGAGAACGGAACGCTCCTCGCCTACGACTTCGAGCAGCAGCGCGCCGCAACGATCGCACACGACGTCAAGGAGGTGCGGATCGGTAACGACGCGCGAACGCTGCTCTATCGGTCGGGACGACGCTTGCGCGCGATCGACGCCCAGAGCGAGTTGCCGGAAGACGGCGAGGAGCAGAAGCCACCGAACGAGCCCGGCCGCAAGAGCGGGTGGATCGACCTCGATCGCGCCTCGATCGAGATCGTGCCGCGCGACGAATGGGCACAAATGTTTCGCGAAGCATGGCGCTTGCAGACGGAGCAGTTCTGGGTCGAGGACATGAGCGACATCGACTGGGACCGCGTTTACGACCGGTATCGCGCCGTCCTCGAGCGCGTGCGCACGCGCACCGAACTCTCCGATCTCATCTGGGAGATGCACGGCGAGCTCGGTACCTCGCACGCATACGAGCTCGGCGGTGATTTTCGCGAGCCGTTGCCGTATCAGCGCGGCTTCCTCGGCGCCGATCTGGTGTGGGATGCGACCGAAGGAGCCTACCGCATCGAGCGCATCTTCCGCGGTGACTCCTGGAACCGCGAGATCGACTCACCGCTCGCGGAGCCGGGTCTCGACATCGACACGGGCGACGCGATCACGGCGATCGGCGGGCGCCGTCTCTCGCAAGAGCTCCCGCCGGAGCAGCTGCTCGTGAATGCCGCGGGCCGTGACGTCACACTCGCCGTGCGTCGCGGTCGCGCCGCGGAGCGCAACGTTCTCGTCAAGGCGCTCGCGAGCGAGGCACCGCTGCGCTACCGCGCGTGGGTCGAGGCGAAGCGCGCCTACGTGCACGAACGAAGCCGCGGGCGCGTCGGATACGTTCATATTCCCGATATGGGGCCGTGGGGATTCTCCGAGTTCCATCGCGGCTACCTGAGCGAATTCGACCGGCAAGGATTGATCGTCGATGTGCGTTACAATCGCGGTGGGCACGTTTCGTCGCTGCTGCTCGAGAAGCTCGCACGCAAGCGCGTCGGTTACGACATCCCGCGCTACGGCGCTCCCCAACCCTATCCGCCTGAATCGGTTGCCGGGCCTCTGGTTGCGATTACGAATCAGTTTGCGGGCTCCGACGGCGACATCTTCAGCCACTGCTTCAAACTCTACAAGCTCGGACCGCTCGTCGGAAAGCGTACGTGGGGCGGCGTCATCGGCATCGAGCCGTATCACCATCTCGTCGACGGCACGCTCACGACGCAGCCGGAGTACTCGTTCTGGTTCACCGACGTTGGGTGGGCGGTCGAGAACTACGGCACCGATCCCGACTACGAAGTCGACATCGCGCCGCACGAGTATCGCGACGGACTCGATCCGCAGCTCGATGCCGCGCTGTCGTTGATGGACGATGCACTCGCGCTCGACGTACCCGTGCGTCCGGACCTGACGACGAAACCGTCACTGCCGCTCCCGACGCTTGCATGACAAGCCGTCGCTCGGGCCTGCGCTTCGACAAGGTCGCGAAGCGATTTGTCCTGGACATACGACGCGGGCTTCGCGGGCTCGTCCCGGAGGGGAGAACGCTCATCTTCACCGTCAGCGCACCGATACGTCAGGCGTCGAAGACGGCAGAGGAGCTGAAAGCGAGGCTTCGCGAGCGCCTATCGCGCGCACGAGCGAAGACGGATCTTGACGAAGTCATCCACGGGAACCGGATCCGCGCTCGGCTCGTAAGCGCACGTTCGAGCGTGAAAGTTATCGGATACGTGCACAATTCCGACGTCGACACAGACGCGCTTTTGCAACTCCCGCGCTCGTTGCACGGGCACGATGCCGGTTGACCGAAGAGAGACGGTCATGCTAGAGTGTTACATGTAACATGAAAAAGAGGGCAAAGACGCAGTCGCGACACGCTCTGGCTCAGAGGGTTCGCGCACACCGGGAAAGGTTACGATCCGCAGGTCTGCGCCCTATCCAGATTTGGGTGCCCGACGTGCGGGGAAAGGCCTTCCTTGCGGCCGCACGCCGCCAATCTCTCGCCGTCGCGCGGAGCTCGCGAGCTCGGGAAGATCAAGAATTCATTGATTCGGTCTCGTGGTGGACCCAGGCGTGAAGCGAGGGGAGATTTGGGCCGTAGCGGCCGGACAGAGATATGCGGGGAAGCCTCGTCCGGCGGTAGTCGTGCAAGATGATGCGTTCGGAGCGCTCGACTCGGTCACGCTTTGCGATTTTACCAGTGATGCTACGAACGCACCGCTGTTTCGTCTTCGCGTCGCGCCTAGCCGGCAAAACGGACTCAAGGCTGAGTGCCGGATCATGGTAGACAAGATCACCACTGTTCCTCGCGCGAAGATCGGAGTACGCATCGGGCGACTCGATGACGGTGACACCGCACGATTGAATCGTGCAGTCCTTGTTTTTCTTGGTTTAGGTGCGCCATCGGCCCGTCGCACAGCGTAAGAGCACCGTCGCAGATGAAGGGAATTGCGTGGACGCCGGCGGCGCTGGTGTTCCTCTTCCATCTGGTCGCCAATCCTCACTACGGTTTCTTCCGCGACGAGCTCTACTTCATCATCTGCGGACGCCACCCGGCGTGGGGATACGTCGATCAACCGCCGCTCGTGCCGCTCATCGCGGCGGGCTCACAGCTCTTCGGCATCTCGCTCGTCGCGATACGCGCGACGGCCGCGTTCTTCGCCGCTGCCGGTGTCTTCGTTTCTTGCCGACTCGTGCAGGAATGGGGCGGCGGGCGCTTCGCGCAGATCCTCACCGCGATCGTCGTCACGCTCACCCCCGTGCTCTGCGCATTCGGCGAGAAGGTCGGCCCCGACATGGTTGGTCTCTGGCTCTGGCCGCTTGCCGCGCTCTACGTTACGCGCGCGATCAAGGGCGCCGGCCCACGCTGGTGGCTCGCCGCCGGTGCGGCGCTCGGCATCGCGTGCGAAGCGAAGTACAGCGTGATCTTCTTCGGCATCGCGCTTGTTGCCGGCATCGCGCTCTCGCCGTCGCGGCGCGCTCTGCTCACACCGTGGTTCGTCGCCGGGATGGCACTGGCCGCGCTGATCGCGCTGCCGAACTTCCTGTGGCAAGCGGTACACGGCTTCCCAATGTGGGTGCTTCTCCGCGACGCACAAATCGAAGGCAAGAACGTCGTGCTCTCGCCGGGCGGCTTCGTGTTGCAGCAGCTGCTCATCACGAACTTCTTACTCGCGCCCATCTGGATCATCGGGCTCATCGCGGCCTTCGCGAACGCACCTCTGCGATGGGTCGGCTGGACGTTCGTGATCCTCATGGCGATGATGATCGTGCTGCACGGTAAACACTACTATCCCGCCGACGTCTATCCGCTCGTTATCGCAAGCGGCGCGCTCACGATCGAAGGCTGGACGCGTGGCGTGCCGTGGGCGCGTCCCGTCGTCGCGGTTGCAGCATTCGTCTTCTCGCTCTGGACGCTGCCGATCGTCGAGCCCATCCTTCCGGAAGCCCGCATCGCGGCGTATCAGGCGTCGCTCGCGCATTTGCTTCACACGACAACGGCAAGCGAGAATCTGCGCCAGCCTGCGATCGGGCAGGATTTCGCCGACATGCACGGCTGGCCGCAGCTCGCCGCGCTCGTCGCGCACGTGTACTCTTCGCTTCCCCCGCCGGAGCGTACGCAAGCGGTGATCTTCACGGGGAACTACGGCGAAGCCGCAGCAATTGATTTCTTCGGCGCCCGCTACCATCTGCCGCCCGCGCTCTCAGGACACAACAACTACTGGCTCTGGGGCACGCACGGATACGACGGCAACGTCGTCATCGACGTGCACGGCGACTGCGGGGCGCAAGAGCACCTCTTCCGCTCGAGCCGGCGCGCCGCGACGTTTCATGCGCGGTGGGTGATGCCCTACGAGGATGACATGCCGATCATGCTCTGCCGCGGGATCCGCGTGCCGCTCGCCACGCTGTGGCCGCGTCTCCGTGACTATATCTAGGGAATCGGGCACGAGGCGAGGTGGTCGTCAACGATCCCGGCCGCCTGCATGAACGCGTAGCAGATCGTCGGCCCGACGAAGCGGAAGCCACGGGCTTTGAGGTCTTTGCTCAGCGCCTCGGCCTGCGGTGAGGTCGTTCGAACCTGCGCATGCGTGCGTGGACGCTTGCGCTTCTTGCGCTCGGTAAATTGCCAAACGTACGCGTCGAAGGAGCCGAACTCGCGCTGCACTTTCAGAAAGGCGCGCGCGTTGCTTACCGCCGACTCGACCTTCGCACGATTCCTTACGATGCCGGGGTCGCGAAGGATGCGCTCGATGCGTGCAGCCGTAAAGCGTGCGACACGAGCGGGATCGAAGCCGTCGAAGAGCTCGCGGTATCGCTTACGCTTGTGCAGGATCGTCGCCCAGCTCAAACCAGCTTGTGCGCCATCGAGAATGAGGAACTCGAAGAGCATGCGATCGTCGTGGAGCGGTCGCCCCCACTCGCTGTCGTGATAGGCGACCATCTCCGGGGTCGTCGCCCATGGGCAACGCTTCTTCTCAGGCATCGCGTCGCGGAAGCTCTCGCTCCGGATCGATCGCGTCGAGGATGAGCGGAAAGACACGGGTTGCGAGATCGCCTCTGCGCTCCGGCTCGATCACGTCGTGAGAAGGCGGCATCGAGGGCAGCACGAGCTCTTCGATCCGTGCGCCCGCGCGACGCCATCTCGAAGCCAACGTGCGAGTCGCAGCATTGCTGACCGATGCCTCCCCGCTATTGAACACGAGAACCACATGGCACGCTTTCGGCGGCGCATTCGCCGCGCCATCTACAACCTCGCGTGAGAAGAGGTAGAGCCGCGCAAGGGCGTGCGTCGGGTAGCGTGGATACCCGTGCTCCGGCATCTGGCGCTCGCGCTGCACCGGATCCCACCACATGAAACGATTCGGTAAACGGAGCAACGACGCGCAAAGCGGCCCCATGAGCGGCGGTGGTACGATGGCCGCACCGAAGAACGGCGCCACCGCAACCGCGCGATCGAACTGCGCGTGCTGCGCGAGCCAGAGTGCGAGGGTTCCGCCCGCCGAGAATCCCGCCACGGTGACGCGTTCGCCGAGCGTTCGCGCTGCCTCGAGACTCTCGGACGCGAAGGCACGTAGCTGCGCTTCGGTCAGATCGGCGAGCACCTCGGTGAGACGATCGCAATGTCCGTGGCGCGGAAGGCGCGGCACGAGCACGTTGTGCCCGCGCTCGAAAAGCGCATGCGCGTAGCGCTGAAACTGTTTCGGGGTCGAGGTGAGCCCGTGGAAGAGCACGACGACGCGCTCCACCGTTCGACCGTGGAAGAGGAGCATTGTCCGCCCCGCCTCGGAGATGTCGCCGCCGTCACGCTCGAGCAGCTGCCCGAGGGGCCCGAAGCGGGGAATCATGAGAGAGATGGTATCATACAGCCGGATGCACAACCGTGCCCACGATTTGATCGCGCTCGAACGCGAGCATGGAGCGCACAACTACGCGCCGCTCGAGATCGTCGTTTCGCGCGCGGAAGGCGTCTGGCTTTGGGACGTCGAGGGACGCCGCTACCTTGACTGTGTCAGCGCGTACTCTGCGCTCAGTCACGGACACGTGCACCCGCGCATTCGCGCGGCGCTCGTCGAGCAGTCGCAACGTCTCTCCCTGACGTCACGCGCAATGTACAACGATCAGCTTCCGTTGTTCCTCGAACGGCTCACATCGCTCACGGGCTACGACGAAGCACTGCCGATGAACAGCGGCGTCGAGGCAGTCGAGAGCGCGCTGAAGCTTGCTCGGCGATGGGGATACGAGGTCAAAGGCATCCCCGCGAACACCGCGGAGATCATCGTTTTCGCGAACAACTTCCACGGTCGCACGATCGCAGCGATCTCCGCGAGCTCGACGGCGCAGTACCGCAAAGATTTCGGCCCGTTTCTTCCAGGCTTCGTCTTCGTGCCGTTCGGCGACGCGGCGGCACTCGAACGGGCGATCACGCCGCTGACGTGCGCCGTGGTCATGGAGCCGATTCAAGGAGAGGGCGGCGTCATCGTTCCGCCGGACGGCTATATCTCCGCGGCATCCGCGCTCTGCCGCGAACGCGACGTGCTCTTCATCGCCGATGAAGTCCAGACCGGGCTTGGAAGAACGGGCAACCTCTTTGCGTGCGATCATGAACGCGTGCATGCCGACATTCTCGTCGTCGGCAAGGCGCTCGGCGGCGGATTCTATCCGGTCTCCGCGATCCTCTCGAGGCGCGAGCTGATGGGGCTCTTTCGCGCCGGCGATCACGGTAGCACGTTCGGAGGGAACCCGCTTGCCTGCGCGATTGCTCGCACCGCGCTCGACGTGCTCGTCGAGGAGCGCCTGCCCGAGCGAGCGCGTCGGGCGGGAGAGCACCTTTTCGCATCGCTGCGCAGCATGACGTCGCGCCACGTGAAAGAGGTTCGTGGACGCGGACTCCTGATCGGCGTCGAGCTCGACGTGCCGGCTCGCGCGCTCTCGGAGGCTCTGCTCGCTCGCGGTATCGTGGCGAAGGATACGCACGAGAACGTGCTGCGTATCGCTCCGCCGCTCGTCATCGACGATGCGCCTCTCCAGATGATCGCAGACGGCATGCGGGACGCACTCCACGCGCTCGAAACGTCGACCGATTGACACCGCTTCAGCGGCCCTGGTATAGTTTCGGAGCCGAAGTAGCGCCTGGGAACACGCGCTCACCGGATGCCTGCGGGCGATCCGGTCACACTGGGAGGGGCCGACGGCAGGTTCCGCACGGTGGGGTTGCTTCGGCAACACCACTTTTCTTCACTAAGGGGGGAACGAGGCCGCCATTTTCACGGGAGTAACGCCATAGCTCGACCGCTTCGCGTCAACGATCAGATCCGCATTCGGTCGGTGCGGGTGATCGACGAGAACGGTGTACAGCTCGGCATCATGCCGATCGAGGACGCGCAAGCGCGCGCCCGCGCCGCCGGACTCGACCTGATCGAAATCTCGCCGAACGCACAGCCGCCGGTCTGCAAGATCGGCGATTACGGCCGGCTCAAGTACGAGCAGTCGAAGAAAGACAAGGACGCACGCAAGAAGCAGCGCCACTTCGAGCTGAAAGAGGTCAAGCTGCGTCCCAAGATCGAGACGCACGATTACGAGACGAAAGCTCGCATGGCGGAGCGGCTCCTGCAGGATGGGAGCAAGATCAAGGTGACGATCATGTTCCGCGGTCGAGAGATCACGTACGCCGTCTTCGGGCGGCGTCTGCTCGATCGAATGGCGGAGGACATGCAACCGCTTGCGACCGTGGAGCGCGAACCCCGCCTCGAAGGAAAGAACATGTTCATGATTTTGGCGCCGCGCGCGGTTCCTACAGGTCCGCCGAAGTACTCCGCGCAGCACAAACAGAGGGAGCAGACCAGTGCCTAAGATTCGAACGCATCGGGGAACCGCAAAGCGCGTGAAAGTGACGGCGAACGGCAAGGTGTTACACCGGCACCAGTTCGACGGTTGCGGCCATATCCTGAGCAAGAAGTCACAAAAACGCAAGCGCCATTTCCGGAAGGATCAGCCGACGGCACCCGGCGACATGCGCCGTTTGCGCGCGATGATTCCGTACTTGGCGTAAGGAGGTTCGAGATGGCACGAATCAAGCGCGGCGTCGCGGGGCTGAAGCACCGCCGGCGCGTCATGAAACTCGTCAAGGGCTTTCGCGCGGCGCGGCGCCGCAACTACCGCGTCGCAAACGAGGCACTGCTGAAGTCGCTGGCCTACTCGCTACGTGACCGGCGCGTGCGTAAGCGGGACTTCCGCTCGCTCTGGATCAGTCGCATCAACGCGGCCGCACGCCGCGAAGGTCTTTCGTACTCGCTGCTCATGTATGGCCTGAAGAAGTCCGGCGTCAACCTGAACCGCAAAGCTCTCGCGGACCTCGCGGTCAACGACGCCAAGGCCTTCGGATCGTTACTGAACCTCGCGAAGCAGGCCGTTCAAAAATAAGAGGTAAATAGGAGAGCCTCGTGCTCGCTGCCATCGCAGCGGCGTCGGCCCTCGCATTCACGCCTGCGACCGAGCGCCGGGTCGACAGTATCGCCGAGGCGGAAGTCCGCGCGCGGCGCGCGCCCGGCGTGGCCGTCGGCATTGTCGAATCGGGGCGCATCGTCTACGCGCGCGCCTTCGGGGCCGCGGAGATCAGCCGGAAAATCCGCGTCTCGCCGAACACGCAGTTCGCGATCGGGCAGATCAGCCAAGAATTCACGGCTGCCGCCATTCTGCTGCTCGTACAGAGTTCCAGACTCTCGCTCGACGACCGTGTCACGGCGTACCTGCCCGACGTCACCGCGGCGAGATACGTAACGATCCGTGAGCTCCTCGATCAGACATCCGGTCTTCCGCACGTCACCGATTGGGCGCACCTCGTCAAGGCCGTTAACAGGGGCCGCTTCATCAGTCCGCCCGGGAAGAGCTACGATCCGAATCCGGTGAACTATCTCCTTGCAGGGCTCATCGTCGAGCGCGTGAGCGGTGTTCCACTCTCCGACTACGTCCAGCAGCACGTCTTTCTGCCCCTCGTCATGGACGGCTCCCTGTACATCGGCGACAGCGGCATTGGAGCGGATCACGCCGTCGGCTATCGACCCGCCCACAACGCATTTGCGCACGTCGAGCTCCCGAGCGCAACGCAAAGTGCCGGCGATACCGGCGTCATCAGCAACGTGTACGATCTGGCGAAGTGGGACATTGAGTTCCCTCTGCTCCTGCGCGTCGATGCCGTGCGCGAGATGTTCACGCCCGGTCTCCAGGGCAGCTACGACCTCCGCGCGATGGGATGGACGATCGACCAGCGTGGCGGCCGCCGTTTTATCTGGCAGAATGGGGAGCTCCCGGGATTCCAAGCGATGAACGCTCTCCTCCCCGACGATCATGTCGCCGTGATCGTGCTCGCGAACGTCGACGACACAGGCACGTCGGCCGGATTGCCTGAGCGCGTGGCAGGGCGCATCCTCGACGTCCTCGAGCCTCCCGGCGAGCTCCACGTCGAGAACGCGATCTTGACGCGCGCGCACGAATGGCTCATACGCGTCGCAACCGGTCACATCGACCGCGCGCAGCTCACGCCCGGCTTCAGCAATTACCTTTCGGACAGCGTGATACGCAACGCTCACATCGCCGCCTACGGATCAATTGTTTCGATCGTGCCGATCGCGAGCATGCCTTCGGCAAACGGCGCAACCGCGTATGAGTTCCTCGTGCACTTCACGAACGGCACGCTGCACTACAAAATGACGATCACGCCCGACGGCAAGATCGCCTTCCTCTCGTTTAGTCCGTAAGAAGCTTAGATATCGTTCTCTGCGATTCGGCGACCGGTGGCTTCCGTCACTTTGCCGAGCATCGCGACGGCTTCGGCGGGTGAGGCATTGCTGAACATGTAGCGGAGGCGCTCGTCGGCATCTTCAACGATGAGGACGGCGCGCCGTCCGGTACGAATCGCGTTGACGAGCGAGCCGAGATAGGCTTCGTCTTCGGCCGCGAGCACCGAGCGATCTTCCTTCGCGACCGGCACAGCGGGGCGCGAGCTGCTCAAAATGCGCTTGAGAACTGCGTCGATGTCACCCGGGATTTCCACGATAACCTTTTCCTCCGGTCGCACCCCCTATCGAAAGGGGTCAATCCTCTCTATCGACGCGTTGCGCACAGGAGTTCACCCTCGCCTGAAGCCATCCACTGCAAAGCTAGCAAAGTCTTTACATCCGCAATCTCGCCGTCAGCGACGAGGCTGCGCGCTTGCTCGAGCGTGAAGCGTCCGACCTCGATGCGTTCGTCCTCGTCGAGCGATTGTGTCCCCGCGCGCAGCTCCTCCGCAACGAAAAAGTGCATGAGCTCATCGCAGAAGCCCGGCGTCATAAAGAGCGTGCAGAGCGCACGCATGCGCGCCGCGCGAAATCCAGTCTCCTCGGCTAGCTCGCGTGCGGCGCCGGCCATCGGCTCTTCGTCGCCGTCGGCGGTTCCGGCCGGGATCTCCCACAAGATCCTGCCTGCGGGATGACGATACTGCCGCACGAGTACGATCTCGCCTGGGGCGCTGAGCGCAATGATGCCGAAGGTCGCGGCATGCTCGACGACATCGCACCGATGCGTGCTTCCGTCCGAGTACCGCAGCTCATCGGTACGAACGCGGAAGACCGGGCCTTCGAACACGACGTGTGAGCCGAGCGTGTGCACGAGCTTCTCCATCATGGTATCCTCATGCGGTGCAGCGGCACTCAATCCTCGCTGAGCTCGGCTGGCTCGTGTACTTCCTCGTTGTGCTCGTGATCGCCGTCTACGCGGTGAACATCGTCGTCAACGTCATCTTCCCGCGTCACTTCAACAGCACGGTCGCCGATCTGCTCGCCGGCCTCGCGGCGGCGGCAATCTACGTCGCGACGCGCGCCGCGCGCGCGCGTCGCTCGCTGTAAGCGTGCCGACTCGCCTGGGGAGCCGCTCACCGCGTCTGCGCGCGGTGCGCCTTCTGCTCGCGCGGAAAGGGCACCGCAAGAGCGAGCGCTTCCTCTTCGAAGGGCCGACGCTGCTCGAGGAGGCTCACCGCAGTGGGCTCGCGCTCGAAGAGCTCTACGCGACCGATGCCGCGTACGAGCGTAGTCCGCTCCTTCGTGCACTCGACAAGGAAACGCCGCTCTTCATCATCGCTGAGCGGACGTGTTCGCAACTCTCCGACGTCGAGAGCCCGACCGGCATTCTGGCCGTCGCCCGCCGCCCCAAGGCGGCGCTCTCCGAGCTCCTACGCGAAGGGCGTCCGGTGCTCGTCCTCGCCGACCTCAATGACCCGGGAAACGCCGGAACGCTCATCCGCTCGGCCGAGGCCTTCGGTGCTTCAGGCGTCGTCTTCGGACGTCGCGGTGTCGACCCTTACCACCCGAAGGTGGTCAGAGCGGCAATGGGCTCGCTCTTTCGCCTGCCGATCGCACTCGCGGACGCCTCCGAGCTTGGGGTGGCGGCAAACGAGCAGGGGCGCCGGGTCTATGGCCTCGCCCCGCGAGCCGAGGAGCCCATCACAAGCCTCCGAGACCCGGCCCCCGTTCTCGTCGTTGGGCAAGAGCGCGGGGGACTCGGGCCCTGGGATGGGGCGTGCGATCGGTTCCTGAGCGTCCGCACCCCCGGCCTAACCGACTCTCTGAACGCCGCCGTGGCGGGCTCGATCGCGCTCTACCAGGCAAGCCTAAGTCGCCCTGAATAGGGCGATTGTTGCGCGATTGTCAAGACTACCGGGCTCCTAGACCGCGTGCTATACTCGGTCCATTCCGGACCGCCGTACCGGAAATCGGTGCAGAGAAGGAGACCAGACGCCCCATGGCAACGTGCGATTTCTTCTGGAAGCTCTTCGCGCAAACAGGGTCGATCAACGCGTACTTAGCCTATCGGAGAACACATTCAGCGCCGAGCCCAGGCTGAAAGCACAAGAGGTCTCAAGGACCTTTCCAATAAGCGCCCGGCATGAAGAATGCCGGGCTTTTCTTTTGCCGCGATGTCTGAGCTAACCGAGAAGCTCGCCTCCCTTCAGCAACGCCTGGCTCGGGCACTCGAAACGGCCGGCGACGAGCGGGCTCTCGAAGAGGCGCGCGCGGTCTACCTTGGACGCAGCGGCGACGTGGCCGCAATCCGGCGCAGCATCGGGAGGCTTCCGGCGCAAGAGCGCCCCTTGGCGGGCAAGGAGATCAACGACGCGGTCGCCGCCATGGAAGCCTTACTCGAACGCAAGCGCGAGGAGATCGCATCGCGCGCGATCGACACGGCGCTCTCCGAGCGAATCGACGTGACCTTTCCCGCGCCTGAGCCGAGGCTCGGTTCCATCCATCCGGTCCGGCGTGTCATCGAAGATGCGTGCGCGTACTTCGAACGGCATGGCTTCGCCGTTGTGCTCGGACCCGAGGTCGAGCCCGACTACTACAACTTCGACGCGCTGAACATCCCTCCGGAGCATCCGGCGCGCGAAGGCTTCGACTCATTCTGGGTCGACGAGACGCTTCTCTTACGACCGCACACCTCTCCGATGCAGATCCGTACCATGCAGCTCCATCGCCCGCCGATCGCGATTGTCGCACCGGGAAAGTGCTATCGCCGAGACGCGGTGGACGCGCGACATCACTTTCAATTTCACCAGATCGAAGGGCTGCTCGTCGCCGAGGGCGTGCACTTCGGCCATTTAAAAGGAATGCTGACCGGACTCTGCCGCGCGCTCCTCGGCCCGTACCAGAACGTGCGGTTCCGCCCGTCGTTTTTCCCGTTCACCGAGCCGAGTGCCGAAGTCGACACGACGTGCCCGAAGTGCGGCGGCGGCGCTGCTGCGTGCGCAATGTGCGGTGGCTCGGGATGGATCGAGCTCGGCGGCGCCGGCATGGTGCATCCGAACGTCTTGCGCGAGGTCGGGTACGACCCGAAGCGTCTCTCCGGTTGGGCGTTCGGTTTCGGCGCCGAACGGCTCGCGCTCGCACGTTACGAGGTCGACGACGTGCGCCGCTTCATCGACAGCGATCCCGATCTTCTCGAACAACTAGCGTAGATGTTCATTCCTCTATCCTGGCTGCGTGAGTACACCGACCTGCCCGCGGCATCGCAGGAAGTCGCCGATCGTCTTGCCATGCTCGGGTTCCCGGTTGCGCACATTGTGAAGCGCCCACACATTACGAACGTCGTCGTCGGGCGAATCCGCGCGATCGAGCGCCACCCCAACGCCGACCGGCTCCAGGTCTGCACCATCGACGCCGGTGACGGTGCGCAACTGACGATCGTCACCGCAGCGACGAACGTTGCCGCCGGACAGATCGTACCGGTTGCGAAACTGGGCGCGAAGTTGCCGCAGACGACGATCGAGCGGCGCACGATGCGCGGCATCGCCTCCGAGGGGATGCTCTGCTCGCCCGACGAGCTCGCACTGCCGCCCGAATGGTTCGAGGCCGACGGTATCATGCAGCTCGACGACTCGCTGCCGCTCGGCGGCGATGCGGTGACGTTGCTGGGGCTTGCCGACGACGTGCTCGACGTCGAGATCACCTCGAATCGCGTCGATGCAATGTGCGCGATCGGCCTTGCGCGCGAGCTCGCCGCCTCGTATCAACTGCCGCTGAGACTGCCCTCGTTCGAGAACCCCGGCGGCGAGGTGTCGCTGCGGGCGCGTGTCGAGATCGAGAGCGATGACTGCTTGCGCTTCGTCGCACAGCGTTTCGAGAACGTCCGCGTCGGTACGGGCCCGGCACGTGTGCGCGTCCGTCTCGCGCTCTGCGGCATTCGTCCTATCAACAGCGTCGTCGACGTTTCGAACTACGTCCTGCTCGAAACCGGAGAGCCGCTGCACGTTTACGATGCCGCGCAGGTGAGGGGCGGAACGCTCATCGTGCGGGACGCGCGTCAGGGCGAGCGGCTCGTGACGCTCGACGGCGCCGAACGCACTCTGGGACCTTCAGCTCTCGTGATCGCCGATGCCGAGGGACCACTCGGGCTCGCGGGTGTGATGGGCGGTGAGCGCAGCGAGGTGAACGACGCGACGTCGTCGATTCTGCTGGAGGCTGCAATCTTCGCGGGCGCCCGCGTGCGCCGCACCGCGCAGCTCTTCTCGCTGCGTACCGAGGCGTCGATGCGACACGAGAAGTCTCTCGCTCCGGCGCTCGCCGAGATCGGCGCGGCTCGGGCGGCGCACATGCTCCTAGCACTCGGCGCCCACGCCGGCGTTCCGCAAGTTGCGGGTTCGGCACGAGTGCAGCATCAGGCGATCGCGCTGATGACCGGCGAAGTCGAGCGTCTTCTCGGATTGCGTGTCAGCGCGCAGCGCATCACCGACGATCTCGTCGCGCTCGGCTGTACGATTGCGCAGCGTCCCGAGGAACTGTCGGTGACGCCGCCGCCGTGGCGCAACGACCTCGCGAACGACGCCGACCTCGTCGAGGAGGTTGCGCGTATGGAAGGTTACGACGCCATCGAAGCCGCGATGCCGCCGATCGCCGCGCCGGAGATCTCGAGTCGCGAATATGACGTGGAGCGCGATGCGGCGTTCACGATGCGCGCGCTCGGCTACCACGAGGTCATCACGCACTCGCTCCAAGCCTCCGCGGGACCGCACGCGGTTGCGCTGCGCAATCCACTCTCGGACGAACAACGGTTCCTACGCACCGACCTTGCACCTGCGCTCTTCGCGCGGTTGGCCCGCATCGGTCGCCCTTACCGCCTCTTTGAGATCGGACATGTGTTCTCACGTGAGGAAGGCATCGTCATCGAGGTTCCGCTCCTCGCTTTTGCGTTCACCACGGAACCGAACGACGAACCGCCCTGGCGCGATCGGGAGTTTCTGCGTTGCAAGGGAGATGCTCGAGAGCTGCTCTGTGCGCTCACCGGACGGTGCCCGGTTGTGCAGCGGGCTGAGCGCCCGGGCTTTCACCCTGGAAAGTGTGCGGTCGTGCTCGTCGATTCCGTCGAAGCAGGCGCAGTGGGACGCGCCGATCCTCGCGTCGAGCGGGCCTCGGGCTCCTCCCTTCCGCTCTACCTGGCAGCCGTTCGCCTTGACCGGCTTCCGGAGCGCGCGCTCCCACACTATCGGCCTGCTTCGCGTTACCCGTCCACCTATCGAGACCTAGCCCTCTTGGTCGGAGCAGAGGTTAGCGCGCAAAGCGTCGAAGCAGCCACCGCGCAGGCCATCGGAGATATCTGTACGGCCGTGCGAGTATTCGACGAGTATCGCGGCCCGCAGGTCCAACCTGGTGCAAAGAGCTTGGCATTGCGAGCAACGATGCAACGCTTCGACGGTACGATTACGGACGAAGAGGCGGACGCCGCCGTTACACGAGCCGTCGACGCGCTCCAGAAACAATTGGGGGCTACGATACGAACATGAACAACGCCTACGTCGGATGGCCTGACATCGTCATCATCGCGGTTTTGGCAATCGCAGCCATCAAGGGCTTTGCTCGGGGACTGCTCTCGGAGCTCGGCGGCGTCGTCGCGGTGCTTCTCGCAGTTGCGGTTCCTCTCTACTACAACGGCATGCTCGACTCGATCTTCGAAAAGACGCTCAAAATGAACGCGGGATCGGCGCACATCACCGGCATGATCGTCACCGGCCTCATCGTCTATGGCGTGATCGTGCTGCTGCTGTGGGTGATCTCGCGTTACACGGAGCTTCCTGCGCTCGGTGCCGGAAACGCGGTGGGCGGAGGCATCATCGGGTTCGTGAAGGGCGCGATCCTCCTGTGGGTCATCCTCTTTATCGCGCTTCTCTTCCCGCTCTCGACGAGCGTGCGTACGGATCTGCACAGGTCGCATCTCGTCGCAATTCTCGCGCAACAGAACAAGCGTGTCGACAACGCGATCTACAATCGGCTGCCGGATCTCGCGAAGCCGCTCGTCAAACCTATTTTAGAACGCCAGCAAGTCTAGCAGCTCCGGCGTGGGTCACGCCTAGGAGCTTTTAGCGTCTGGCTTTGCGGCGCGCCACGGGTACGCGAGGGCGCTTCACGACGCCGTTTGCGTTCCGACGCATCGGCACGACGTTGCTCGCACGCCTACCGCTCTCGAAAATCGTCGGCGCGATGATGCGCTTGCCGAGGGCGTGCTCGAGGACCTCGGAAAGCTGCTCGACGGGAACGAACGCCATCGTCTCGCGTACCTCTTTCGGAATGTCGTCGAGGTCCGCCTCATTGCGCTTCGGGAAGAGAATCTTCGCGATTCCCGCGCGCTTTGCGCCGAGAGTTTTCTCCTTGAGGCCGCCGATCGGCAGCACTTGCCCGGTGAGCGTGATCTCACCCGTCATCGCTATCGTGGGATCAACCTTGATGCCGGTGAGGACCGACGCGATCGAGGTGGCGATGGTGATGCCGGCGGACGGCCCGTCCTTCGGCGTCGCTCCGGCAGGAACGTGTACGTGCAGATCGTTCTTCGCAAAGTACTCCTCGGAGAGGCCGAGCTCGCTCGAGCGTGAGCGCAAGAACGAGACCGCCGCCTGCGCACTCTCCTTCATGACGTCACCGAGCTGACCGGTGAGGACGAGCTTCCCGGTACCCGGCATCGCCTGCGTCTCGATGAAGACGATATCTCCACCGAACGGTGTCACAACCATGCCCGTTGCCACGCCGACCGAGGCGATGCGTCTGCGCGCCTCGTTGAAGAACTGTTGCTTTCCGAGGTACTCGCCGAGGCTCTCCGGTTTGATGCGGGTCTTGTAGCCCTGGTCCGATGCGATCTTGCGCGCGATCTTCCGGAAGATCGTGCCGATTTGACGTTCGAGGTTGCGCACGCCGGCTTCACGTGTGTACTCGGTAATGATCGTCCGCAACGCAGCGTCGCTGACGTGCACCTGTGAGGTGGTCAAACCGTTTGCCACGCGTTGCTTCTCGACGAGATAGCGCTTGGCGATCTGCAGCTTCTCAAGCTCCGTGTAGCCGGGAAGTTGAATGATCTCCATGCGGTCGCGCAGCGGCGGCGAGATCGTGTCGAGGCTGTTTGCAGTGCAGATGAAGAGAACCTGAGAGAGGTCGAACGGCAGGTCGAGGTAGTGATCGCGAAAGTTGACGTTCTGCTCGGGGTCGAGCACCTCGAGCAACGCCGATTGCGGATCGCCGCGGAAATCCGCACCGACTTTGTCGATCTCGTCGATCATCATCACGGGGTTCTTCGTTCCCGCGTCGCGCATCGAACGAATGATCGTCCCCGGCATCGCGCCGATGTAGGTGCGGCGATGGCCGCGGATCTCCGCCTCGTCGCGCACGCCCCCGACGGAGAGACGGACGAACTTTCGCTCCATCGCGCGGGCAATCGACTGTCCGAGCGAGGTCTTGCCCACGCCCGGCGGACCGACGAAGCAGAGAATCGGGCCGGTGAGGCGCTTCTTGAGCTTCCCGACGGCGAGATACTCGACGATGCGGTCTTTGACCTTATCGAGATCGTAGTGATCTTCATCGAGGATTGCTCTCGCTTTGTCGATGTCGATGTGGTCGGTCGTCTCCGTGCTCCACGGGAGCTGGACGAGCCAGTCGAGGTAGGTACGAATGACGCTGTATTCGGGCGATGCTTGCGGGACGCGCGAGAGGCGCTCGAGCTCACGATCGGCGGTTTTGCGCGCCTCCTCCGTCATCTTTGCTTCGTCGATCTTCGCGCGCAGCTCGTTCGTCTCGGCCTGCTGCGGATCCACCTCGCCAAGCTCTTCCTGAATTGCGCGAAGCTGCTGGCGCAGGTAGAACTCGCGCTGGTTCTTCTCCATCTCGTGTTGGATGTCGCTCTGAATCTTGTGCCCGAGCTCGACGACCTCGAGCTCTTTGGTGAGCAGCATCGTGAGCTTGCGCATGCGCTTCGCGGTATCACGCTCCTCGAGCAGCGCTTGGCGATCCGCCGTCTCCAGACGCATCGTCGAGGCGACAAAGTACGTCAGAACGTTCGGATCGGTGATGTTCTGGACTTCCATCTCCATCTCGCGCGGTGCTTGCGGGAGGAACGAGAGGAGCTTCTGGAAGAGTCCGGCAAGGTTGCGATGCATCGCAACGAGCTCCTCGTTCTCGACCGTGACGTCGGGGAGCTCGGTGTAGCTTGCAACGAAGTACGGGTCTTCCTGTGTGAACTGCTCCGTGCGAAAGACGTGCTGACCTGCTACGATGCAGCGGAGCGTTCCGTCGGGAACCTTGAGCATCTTCTGGATGACGCCGATCGTCCCGATGCGATGTAGATCCTCGGGCGTCGGATTCTCGATCTCACGATCGCGCGAGGCGCACAATCCGATCGACTTACCATCGCGCAGTGCCTCCTCGACGAGCTGAACGTCGGGCCTCTTCACGACCGCGAGCGGAATGACGGTGTTCGGAAAGAGCACGGCGTCGTGCAGAGGAAGGATCCCGATGGAGCTCACGGGCGAGACGTTCGAGGAACTCTTGTGGTTCGGCATTCTTGAGAAAGTTTATACCTGCGTGCGTCTGATGATCATACGGATCTCGGTACGTGCCGTCGGGTGGTAGGCCGCCTGCGAGAGACCTAGGGTAATAACGAGCACGCCGTCACCGTAGGTTGCACCGGCACTCTCGCACTCGACCGCAACCGGAAGGTAGATACGCTTCGCAAAATCGCCGAAGGCGATCTCCTTCTGCACGAGAGAGCCGGCGCCGGAATGGCCGCTTCGCGGGCGGCGGCCGGAGATGACGAGGTGGTGCTCGTCGTTCATCTCGACCCGCAGGCTCTCGGGGTCGGCGCCGGCGATCTCCACCGTCACCATGACGGTCCCGTGTTCCTCGTCGATGAAGACGTCGGCGTTCGGCTCGAAGCCGACGGTTCGCGAAATCATGCGCCTCCTACTCGTCCACGAAAACTAGAAGCTCGGATCCGGGAGGGTGCGCCCCTGCGGCCACGCGACACAAACGTCGAGACGAACGTGTAACGGGTCGAGTGCACGGTCGGGAATCTGAACGCGGAAGAATTGCTCGGCGTGCACCGGTATTCCGTAGTGCATCGTCGCCGGAAACGCATCCGGCTCCACGGGTGAGAGGCGCGTCGCAGCCAGCACGTGATTGACCTGCCGCGCGTCGGACGCCGACATGTAATCCGGCATGCGCTGTCCGAGCCACGTCGTGCCGTCCGCCGTCGTATAGAGGAAGCCGATCGTGTCGCCGTAGGTCAGCGTGTAGGTCGAGACGACGCGGTCGATGCGAACGATCTGCATCTCGCGGACGACCGGCTCTTGCAGGACATGCGGAACCGAGCGAGGTGAATCGAGGCATGGCCCGGCGTTGAGCGTTTCAACGCTTGGTGCTGCGGGCGGAGGCGCGACGGGTGGAGGCGCAGCCTGGGCGACTGCAAGCGGGCTCAGCAAAGCAAGGAGAGTGAGAAGTTCGAGCATGTCCACAGGCTTTCGCGCAGGGCTCCTGCGACGCCTCGGAACGCGAGATGCCGCCCTCATCGTTATGGGCGGCATCGTCGGCTCGGGTATCTTTCGCAATCCGTCGGTCGTCGCACAGAGCGTACACGCCGGCTGGGCGATTCTCAGCGTCTGGATCGTCGGAGGTGTCGTTGCCTTGCTCGGTGCCTTCGTCTTCGCCGAGCTTGCGGCGCGGCGTCCCCACGACGGAGGGCTCTATGCATACATGCGCGACGCGTATCATCCGCTCGTCGCATTCATGTATGGCTGGACGCTCCTACTCGTTTCGCAGAGCGGGGGAATGGCCGCCGCCGCTCTGACGTTTGCGGGGTACTTCAAGCCGCTTACGGGGTTAGCGTGGGATCCGACGCTTCTCGCATTCGCGGTGCTGGCGATCTTCACCATCGTCAACTGCTTGGGCGTTCGCCAGGGCGGGAGCATGCAAAACGCCTTCATGGTGCTCAAGATCGCGGCGATCGCGGCGCTCGTCATCGCGGGTTTTCTCGCACACCCAACGACGGCGGCGGCAGCGCCGGCGCTCTCGAGCGGAACGACGATCGCACTTCTCGGAGCGATGGCCGTCTCGATGATCGCCGTGCTCTTCGCGTACAGCGGGTGGCAGACATCGACCTTCATGACGGCGGAGCTCAAAGACCCGGAGCGGTCGCTTCCCCGAGGCTTGCTCTGGGGCGTTTGCGGCGTCATCGTGCTCTACGTGCTCGTCAACGTCGTCTGTCTGCGTGTTCTCGGCCCGTCGGGGCTGGTACACACGAGCGCTCCTGCGTCGGACGTTCTGCGCGCGTTCATGGGATCGCGCGGCGCAACGCTCATCGCGGCCATCATCTCGCTCTCGACGCTCGGTTTCTTGAGCAATCAGATTCTTGTCTCGCCGCGCGTCTACCATGCGATGGCCGAAGACGGCGTCTTCTTCAAGCAGATGGCGTGGCTGCATCCGAAGACGCGCGTTCCCGTCTTCGCGATCGCCCTGCAGGGCGCAGTCGCCGCGCTCATCACGTTTTGGAAAGGATACACGCAGATTCTCGGCTACGTGATCGGAATCGATTACCTCTTCTTCGCGCTTGCCGCGATCGCGCTCTTCATCTTTCGCGCGCGCGACCTCGCCGAGGGCCGGCCGACGCCGCGATTCGTCGCGCCGTTCAGCCCGCTCGTGACGGGGCTCTTCTTCCTTATCGCGGTTGCCGTTGCGTTGACGAGCTACGTTTCGTCGCTTCCGAACTTCCTCGTCACCTACGGGATATTGATCCTTGCGATCCCGGCATACATCTTCTTCAGGAAGGTGCCGTCAGCTTCGACCAGTCGGCGCGGCTGATCCGCAGCTCCTCTTCCCCAAGCTGCGCGAGCGGCGTCCTCGTGAGATGTTCACGCTCGCAGAGATCTTGCATCGACGTGTCGACGTAGAGCAAGCCGGTGACGAGCTCGCCGCGGTCGCGTGTCTCGTGGATCACTTCGAGTGCTCCAAGCCGGTTCGTCGCATCGTGGTCGCGCTCGAGCTTGCGCAGCACGATGCGTGAGCCATCGTCGAACGTAATGTGCTGCGCGGTGCCCGGTTCGTAATCGACCTCGATCTCCTTGCTGCCGCTGATGAAGTCCGGCAGATGAAGCGCGAGGCCGTGCTCCTTGACGTACGTGTAACTCTTCGTCGAGCCGACGTGGTCGTTGAAGGTAACGCACGGACTCACGATGTCGACGACCGCCGTGCCGCGATGTGCGAACGCGGCTTGCAGAAGCGGCACGAGCTGCTTGCCGTCGCCGGAGAAGGAGCGCGCAACGAACGAGGCCCCGATCTCGATCGCTAGACCGCAGAGGTCGATCGCACCGTAGTCGTTCACCTTGCCGTTCTTCTGTGTCGATCCGGCGTCGGCGGTCGCCGAAAACTGCCCTTTCGTCAGGCCGTAGCAACCGTTATTCTCGATCAGGTACGTGCAATCGAGATTGCGCCGCACCATGTGGCAGAACTGGCCGAGGCCGATTGACGCGGTGTCACCGTCACCGCTGATGCCGAGCACGAGCAGCTCGCGATTCGCGAGCTTCGCGCCGGTTGCGGCCGAGGGCATTCGTCCGTGCAGACCGTTGAATCCATGCGCCTGCTCGACGAAGTAGGCCGGCGTCTTCGAGGAGCAGCCGATGCCGCTCATCTTCGCCAGGCGGTGGGGCGCGACGCCGAAGTCGTAGAGCGCCTTGATCAGGTGATTGGTGATCGAGTTGTGACCGCAACCCGCGCAGAGAGTCGTCGGCAGCCCCTTATAGACATCGCGCGCGAGACCGATGATGTTCACGTTCGTGCTCATGACGCCGCTCCCAGGACGGCCGGCTCGCGCTCCGCTCGGAGAATCGGCTCGGTGACTGCGAGCGCGTCGATCGGCACGCCGTTGTAGTGGCGAATCGAGCGCAAACGTCCAACGAGATGCGCGGGAAGCTCGCTGCGAAGGATCGTGTGAACCTGCCCGTCGCGATTCTGCTCGATAACGTACACGCGCTCGTGGCGCTCGACGAAGTCGGTGACGCTCGCGGCGAGCGGAAGAGCGCGCACGCGCAGGTAGTCGACCGCAAGGCCTTCTACAGCGAGCATATCGCGCGCCTCAACGATCGCATGGTGCGTCGTTCCGTAGGCGAGGATGCCGGCACGCGATCCATGCTCCTCCGCAATCGGCTGCGGTAGAACCTTGCGTGCCGTCTGATGCTTGCGCACGAGCCGGTCGAGACCGCCCTGCCACGTTTGCGGGTCTTCGGAGTAACGCGCTTGCTCGTCGTGACCGGTGCCGCGCGTGAAGAAACCCGCGTTCGCGTGGTCGGTTCCCGGAAGCGTGCGATAAGGAATTCCGTCGCCGTCGACGTCACGATAGCGGCCCCATGAGCCGATCTTCGCGAGGTCGGCCGCGCTCAGCACCTTCCCTCGATCGAACGGTTTCTCGGGATAGGGAAGCGGCTTGGTCATCCACGAGTTCATCCCGAGATCGAGATCGCTCAGCACGAAGACCGGCGTTTGGAAGCGATCTGCGAGATCGAACGCCTCCATCCCAAACGCATACGCCTCCTCGACCGTCGCCGGCAGCAGCACGAGGTGCTTCGTGTCGCCGTGGGAGAGCGTGTACGCAAATGCGACGTCGCCCTGCATCGTGCGCGTCGGAAGCCCCGTCGACGGGCCGGCGCGCTGTACGTCGAAGATCACGCCGGGAATCTCTGCGAAGTATCCGAAGCCCGCGTACTCCGCCATTAGCGAGATGCCTGGGCCGGAGGTCGATGTCATCGCGCGCGCACCCGCCCAACCGGCACCGAAGACGACGCCCGCCGCGGCGAGCTCGTCCTCCGCTTGCACGATTGCGACGCGTTTCTCGCCGGTCTTCGGATCGACACGATATTTCTCAGCGACGGCAATGAAGTTCTCGCAGAGCGAGGACGAGGGGGTGATCGGATACCACGCCGCTACCGTGCAGCCGCCCATGACGCACCCGAGCGCGGCGGCGCGATTGCCGTCCATGAAGAGCGTGCCGTCTGTCTTTCCGCTCATGCGTTCGAGGCGAAACGCATCTTGCTTCGCCAGCTCGTTACGCGCGTACTCGAATCCCAGGCGCGCTGCGTTCATGCTCGCCGCGACCGCCGATGGCTTGTTGCGAAACTGCGTCGCGATGCCGGCTTCGACCGTCGCTTCGTCGATGCCGAGAAGCTCGCCGAGGACCCCGACGTAGATCATGTTCACCAAGTACTTGCGCAGATCCGCGTTCTCAAAATGCTGCTTGCCCATCTCGGCAAACGGCACCGCGTAGTACGTTATGTCGTCGCGCACGCTCTGGCTCACCGGGTACGCGCGTTCGTGGATCACGAAACCACCCGCGCGCACACCTGCGATATCCTCGCGCCACGTCGACGGATTGAGTGCGACGAGAACATCGACGTCCCGCGTGCGGCACTGGTACCCTTTGGATGTCACGCGGATGTCATACCACGTCGGCAAACCCTCGATGTTCGAGGGAAAGATGTTCTTCGGCGCGACGGGGATACCGAGACGGAAGATTGCGTTGCTCAGAGCGAGGTTCGAGGACTGGCTCCCCGAGCCGTTGACCGTTGCGACGCGGATGGTGAAATCGTTGGTTGTGGGGCGACGGGGCACTACGCCCTCCTTAAGCGGGACGATGAAGAAACGTTATACACGCGCCGCCGTGCTCCTCGGA
>JASHOG010000057.1 GCA_030041225.1 Vulcanimicrobiota bacterium
CGGACGTTGACATGCTGCAGCATGTCAACAACGTGGCCTATATCCGGTGGATCGAGACGATCCGCTGCGAGTATTTCACGCGCGTCACCGGCGAGCCGATCGACGGTGAGCGCGGCATGATCCTCGCGCAGCTCGACTTCACCTACGAGCGGCAACTGCGCTATCACGAACAGGTCACCGTCGGTTGCAAAGTGACCCGCATCGGCAACAAGTCGTTCGAGATGGCGCACGAGATCTGGAGCGTGCCGCACGACTATCGCGTCGCACATGGGAGAACGGTGCTGGTCGCCTACGACTTCAAACACGGACAGTCGATTCGCGTCCCCGACGAGTGGCGCGTCGCGGTCGCCGCGTTCGAGGCAGGTCCGCCGCAGACATACGAGTAACCGGCAGGGGTTTTAGGGCGGTTAGCTCAGTGGGAGAGCGCTTCCTTGACACGGAAGAGGTCAGTGGTTCAATCCCACTACCGCCCATGTGTGGCTGGCTGTGCCCTATTACATGGCAGGGCGCAATCGGCGCGACTCCGCTTACGTCTGATGGGGCACCGGGATCGACAAACATCTTGCTCGAAGGTTTAGATCCGGAGGTTCTAGGACGAAGACCACGCTCGTCTCCCTCATACTGGTATGCACTCTATTGGCATGCACGCTCGTCTGCGCATTCGAGGGCGCATCTGCGCAGGTAGCATCCGGGAGTGCGACGCCCAGGCACACTTTGCTCGCAGAACCCTGGCAAGCCATGGAGCCCGGGGCATGTTACCCGAGCATTGATAACACTGCCGCGCGGTACGAGTATCCGTGGGAGTACAGCTCAGACCTTTGCCTAGCGATACCGACGTGTTCCCTTCTTGGCGACGTCACGTTGCGGCGCGACTCGTGCGCAATCCCGATAGACGAAGATACCATTCTGGCACCGCACAGCTCGATGCAAACCTGACCAGAGAGAGCGATGAAGTTGCCGCAGTAACGGCGGCAACGGGCAACCAGGCAAGCGGGTATTTGCTGCGGTCGCGGCGAATCGGAGAGCTATGGTCACGACGTTGCAACAGCAGCGTTGGACGTACGTTGCGGGCATCGTCGGCACTGCGATCGCCTATGCTGCTTTTGCGTTCATCGGCTTCACGCTTGCCCACACCGTCAAGCAGGTTACGGCGGTATGGGCGCCCGCGGGCATCGCTCTTGCAGTTATCCTCTTAGGCGGCTACCGTCTCTGGCCGGGCGTCTGGCTCGGCGCCTTTATCGCCAATGTGACGAATCACGTCTCGCCGCTGACGGCGGCGGGCATCGCGGTCGGAAACACGCTCGGCCCGCTCCTCGGGGCGTTCCTCTTACGATCCGCCGGCTTCGACAAGCGCCTACAGCGGCTGCGTGACGTCTTTCTCTTCGTCGTTCTCGGCGCGATCGCCGCGATGACGGTCACCGCGACCAACGGCGTCTTGAACCTCGGGCTCGCGCACGTCATCGCGTGGCACAGCTTTGCACCGACGTGGACGCTCTGGTGGGGCGGCGATGCCATGGGGACGCTCATCGTCACGCCGTTCATTCTCACCTGGGCGACGCGCACCAGAGATCCGAGCGACGGGAAGGCTCTGGAACTTCTCCTTCTCTTTCTCGTGACGCTCCTTGTCGCGTGGCTCGCCTTTTCGACTGCATCTTCGGCGATACCGGCGATCTTCCATCACCAGTCTTTCATCTACCCCGTCGTCATGTGGAGCGCGATACGCTTTCGTCAACGAGAAACAACGAGCGTCATCACGCTCTTCACCATCATTTCCGTCTTCGCGATCGCACACCAGTCAACGCCCGGAAACCTCGATCAACGCCTCGCGAACACGATGACGTTCCTTGCAATCCTTGCGCTCACCGGAATGGTGATCTCCGCTTTGACGACCGAGCGCCGCAAGGCACGCCGGCGTCTCAACGTGACGCTTCGAAAGACGACGCGCATCGCTCAGACACTCCAAGAAGCGATGCTGCCGAAACGACTCCCGTACCATCACCGCATGCAGTTCGATGCACTCTATGCGACCGCGGAACACGACGCCCTCGTTGGAGGAGACTGGTACGACGCATTCGTCCTACCCGATGGGTCCGTCATCGTCTCGGTCGGCGATGTTTCCGGCCACGGCATCGAAGCTGCAGTCACCGCGGAACGCATGCGTCAGGCGCTCTTTGCTGCGGCCGTCGATACCGATGATCCCGCGCTCATCTTGACGAAAGCCGATCGCGCACTCCAGCTGCAGAGCAACACCATAGCGACGGCGATCGTCGCGGTCATCGATCCGCGTGCGAACCAGATGCGCTACGCAAGTGCCGGCCATCCGCCCCCCGTGGTCGCCACCCCGTCGTCACCACCGCAGCTGCTCCAAACGGGCGGCCTCCCGCTCGGGATTGCGCGCGAATTTCACTCAGGGGTGCAGGAGCCGAAAACGCACTACGTGACACTCGACCCGCAGGCGCTCGTCATCTTCTACACCGACGGTCTTATCGAGTTTTCACGCGACGCACAAGCCATCGAGCAACGCTTGTTGGACTGCGCCGCGCGCTTGGTTTTCGACCACACTGCGCGTCCGGCGCAGGTTCTCCACGACGAGATCATGGGGAAAGCATCGCCGCGCGACGACACCGTGCTCCTCACGGTACGCCTCTTACCCGAAGCGTAACGCACGCGTTCTACTGGATAAGAGCGTCAGCAGCGGAACGAGGCGGAAAGTTCGTGAGATCGGGCTTGCGCTCACCGATCTTCCAGATCATCGCAGCCGCCTCGGCGCGATCGAGCGGGCGCTGCGGCTCGAGCGTATCGGTCGCACCGAACGTCCGGCCGATCGTGTTGAGTTGATGCTCGGGCGTCGTTCCCTGATCGTCTAACAGGCAGCCCCCGATTGCGGCCACGTAGGCGCGTGATATGTCGTGCGCATCGCGCCAATGTGGAAGCTCGTAGTACGCCTGCTCGACGTCACCTGAGAGCAGCGGATCCGGCGCGCCGCAATCGACGTATGCTTTCACCGCGAGTGCCTGCTCGCGCGTTATCGGATCGTTTGGGCGAAAATGCCTATCTGGAAACCCTATCGGTATGCCCGCGTCTTGCATGCCCTCGATCGCCGCGAAGTCCGGATCGTTGACCGGAACATCGACGAAGTAGGGCTTCGCGTCGGTGCTCGCCGGGGCGATTGCGATCGCGGGGTTACTCGCCCAAATCGCCGCGTCTGCATGCATGAGCCAGCGTACGAACTCGCGGCGCAGCACGGGACGCTGCGGCTCGAAGAGCCCGCCTGGAGGCCAGAAGATCTGCAACTGTGTGAGCTGATCGATGAACAGTGCGGCGCTTATGTTGTCAAGGTCGCGAAACGCCGGTGTCGGCGCAGTGCTCGGCGTCGCGGTCGGCATCGCCTGCTGCTTCCCGTGGCCGTGCGAGCACGCCGTTGCAAGAAAGGCAAGGAAGAGCACAGCAACGATTCTGCGCATGGAGAGCCGGTGCGGCACCACGCACTTCCCTCCCTTCCGCGGCGCTACTCCTCGTCGTCTGCGAGCTCCTCGTCGGAAACGGATTCGTCGAAGAGCTCCTCCTCGACTTCGCCGCCGGCGCAATCGGCGTGATCGCAGAGACACACTTGCGCGTTCTCATCGCAACCGCGGCATGATTGCGAGCAATAGTTGCCTTCGTCGGGCACGTCGCACGTGCAGGCTTCGCAAATACAAACGGGCATATCACCACCTCGGCTTGCTCTAGAGGGTACCCAGGAACCGCTCCTTGCTACCGGGACAGCCAGGCAGGACCGAAACCGCCACTGCCTAAGCGAGAACTCCGGAGGCGGCACCGCAATTGGAGCCGTGTCTTTGCCGTCCTCGGAAGGAGCTTCTCCCTTGGAGTACCTGGGATACGCACGCGCGATACACGGCGGATACCATGCGATTCGAACCGCGCATCACCATCGTCATCGTATCGCTCCGGTACTCGCATTTTTCATACCGCTGCTCACCTACGTCTTCTCGCTTTCGCACGACGTCGGGTCGCGTGATATCGCCGATATGCAAGGCGTACCCTACCTGCTCGGCATTCCGCATGCGACGGGCTACCCGCTCTTCGTTCTTCTCGGCTGGATCTTCTCGCACGCGATCGCGATCGACTCGCTCGCCTTCCGCATGAATCTCTTCGGCGCGGTCTGCATCGCCGCCACCTGCCTCGTCGGCGTCCTCACGGCGCTACGCATTGGAGTCGGCCCGGTGACGTCGCTCGGCGCCTTCCTCTGCTTCGCATGGGCGCGAATCGTCTGGTTCCACGCCGCGCAAGCCGACACGCAGGACCTCGCGCTTTTCTTCCAAGCGTTGACGATCTTCTATCTTTGCGGCTGGCTCCAAGACAAACGCACACGCGACATCGTCGGAGCGGCGGCCGCTTTCGGTGCTGCGCTTGCGGTCCACCCGATCTCGCTCTGGCTCGTGCCGGCGTTTGCATTCGCAAAGCTCGCGCGCGTGCGCAACCTCAACATTTCCAACGTCGGCGCGAGCGCGATGGCGTTCGCCCTTCTCCTCTGCTGCTACGCGTATCTCCCGCTGCGCGCGGCGGGACTCGAGCACCGACCGGTGGACTCGGTTCAGATGTTGGCGCCGCCTGCGGCGAGGGTGTACTGGGATGTGAACGCGCCGAGCACGAGGCACGGCTTTCTTGCCGAAGTTACCGGTGCGTCGCTCGGCGCGACGCCGTTGTGGCGCAGCATCGTCGATCCGCGTCGTTGGCTAGGCTACCTGCAGTCGGCGTACGCGACGATCCACAGCATGTACGGGATCGTCCTGGTCGTGGTCATCGCGTTTGGCGTCATCCTCTTACTCCAGCGGCGCAGCGCGCTCTGCGCCATGCTGCTCATCGCGGCGCTCTCGATCGCCTTCACTGCCTTCGCGCTCGCGCCGGTCGAGGGCGATCCCGCCCGTTACTTCATGCTCCTGCTATGGATCGCCGCGCTCTTCGCGGGTGCGATCACCGTCGAGTTCAACTGGACGATCGACCCTCGCCGAATTGTCTGGGCGCTCGTCCTCCTCGGAAACGCGCTCTACCTTCTCATCTCCAGCAGCAGTGTTGCCGCCTCACAACGGAGCGTCACCGATCGCCCGCTCATCGCCTGGGTCGCGAAGCTCGTTCCGCAGCGATCGATCGTCGTCGCACCGTGGAGCGAGGCCACGACGCTCGCCTACGGCGCCTATGCAGACGGCTCGCTCGCCGGACGCACGATCGTTGCGTCGCATCCGCTCGCGCTCTCGGCTCACTATCCAACCTGGTCGAAGCAAGAGCCCGTGTACGTTCTCTCGAGCTCGGCGAAGCCGTTCAACAATCCACGTTTCCGCCCGATCGGCTCCCCGAATCTCGGCTACTCACTCTATGAGTACGTACCCGTCAAGTAGCCGCTCCGTGAAGCGCGCGGCAAGAACGCGGCGCTAACCGCCGCCAACAATGCGAGCATCGCGGCTGCAAGCATCGCGTGTGCGAAACCTTGTGGATGCGCCGGCGTCGGAAGCGCGCCGCCGCCTTCTACCGCAATAACGATGCCGAAGACGGCAATCGCAACCAAGTTTCCAACGCGAGAGATCGCGTTGTTGATGCCCGATGCGGCGCCTACGTCGTTGCGGTCGGCGGCGCCCATCACCGCCGTCGTGAGGGGGGCGACCGCAATGGCGAGTCCCATGCCGATAACCAGCGTCGGCGGCAGAACCGCACTGACGTACGAAGCCCCGACGCCGAGCCGCGCGAAGAGCGCGAAACCAATCGCGGCCACTGCCGCGCCCGCGAGCATCGGGAGACGCGAACCGATACGCCCGGCGAGCGAGCCGAAGAGCGGTGAGCCGACCGCAATGAGCACGATCGTAGGGAGAAGCGCCTTCCCAGCGTCCAAGGGCGTGTATCCCATGATGTTCTGCAACTCGAACGGCACGAAGAACAGCGCGCCTCCGAGCGCCGCGTAGAGAAGAAATGTATAGAGCGTCGCCGTCGAGTAGGCCCGCCCTAAGAAGATACGCAGCGGAACGACGGGATCCGACGCACGGTGCTCGATGAGAACGAACGCCACGGTTAAGAGCAGCCCGAACGCCAACATCGCAGCCGGCGCTGGATCGGCGAACCGGTGCTGCATCCGCGTCAGGGCGAGGATCAGAAGGCCGAGCGCAACGGTAATGCATCCGCTGCCCAAGACGTCGGGCTTGCCCGTCACCGTCTCTCCACGGCTCTCCGGAACGCGCAGGTACGCGAGCAGCAAGACGACTGCCGCAAGAGGAACGTTGATGCCGAAGACCCAGCGCCACGAGAAATCCTGCGTCAGCCAGCCGCCGAGCAACGGTCCTCCAGCCGCCATCACCGCGGATGCCGAGGCCCATATGCCGATGGCACGCCCGCGTTCGCGTGGTCCATACGCAACCGTGATGAGCGCGAGGCTCTCGGGAATCATAAGCGCGGCCCCGATTCCTTGAATGCATCGCGCGGCGATGAGCATCGTCGCGTCGTTCGAAAAAGCGCAGGCGACCGACGACAGCGCAAAGATCCACGTGCCGAGTGCGAAGAGCCGTTTTCTCCCGTAACGGTCACCGAGCGCACCGCCGATGAGGATGAGCGCCGAAAGGAAGAGCAGATATCCCTGGCTCACCCATTCTGCTTGCGCGTCGCTCGCAGGAAGCTTCGCTCTAATCACGGGGAGCGCTACGGTGAGCGCGGTACCGTCGATGTAGCTCATGCTCGAGGCGACGATTGCTGCGATGAGGACGGCAACGCGCATGCGCAGGAGCTTTCACGCGCACCGGGCAAGCGTCCTACCGGCTACCATGCATCCGATTTCACCCGATCGCCTCTCGCTTGTCGTCGGTGTTACGGGGCATCGCGACGTCGCAGCGAGCGACGAGCCGCCACTAAGAGAGGCGTTCGGGCGCATCCTGCAACGCCTCGAGGAGACCTGTCCGCACACGCCGCTTCTCGTGCTCTCCGGCCTCGCCGCCGGAGCGGACGCTTTCGCAGCCGAGGAGGCGCTCGCACGAAACATCCCCGTCATTGCGTGCTTGCCGATGCCCGTCGAGGAGTACGAGAAGGATTCCTCTCCGGACGAGCTCGTGCGCTTCCGAACGCTGCTTCACGCAGTCTCCCGTGTCGTCGTCACATCGCCGACGCGCGAGAACGGCTACGTCGCGACCGGCCGGTTCATCGCGCAATACAGTCACCTGCTCGTCGCGTTCTGGGACGGAGTAACGTCGCGAGGCCCAGGCGGCACCGCCGACGTCATCGAGATGCGCCTCGGCGCCCACCCGCGCATGGTCGAGATCGAACAGATTCCGTACCTCCCCGACGTCGGCCCGGTCGAGATCATCACGACGCCGCGCATCAGTGCCGCTCGCCCGGAGAGGCCCTACGCAACGAAGCGTCTCTTTCCCAAGCACTTCGGTGGAGAGCAAGACCCTGCGCAGACCTTCGATACGCTGCTCGCGCGCATCGACATCTACAACGTCGATCTCGCAGAGTCTCCCGCACCTGCACGGGAAGCGGATTTGCAGGCCCTCATGGAGCGCACCGACGCCGCCGCCAATCGTCTGCAAAAGCAGACGAACCGCTTCCAGCTCTTGCTCTTCTTCTTCGCGTTCGTCGCCGCGGCGGTCCAGATCATCGGGCACATTCCGGCAGGCGTCAAGGTCGTCGGGCTGGCCCTCGCGTTCGTTGCGTATCGAGCCGCCCGCAAGCATGATTACGAAAACCGCTATCAAGACTACCGCGCGGTCGCGGAGGGCCTGCGTGTGCAGAACGCCTGGTACTGCGCGGGCTTGAAACGTAAGCTCGTCGACCACTCCTATCTGCGCATGCAGGAGGGAGAGCTCCAGTGGATTCGCATGGCGCTGCGCTTCTTCTACTTGCTCTTTTGCGAAGACCGTGAGTACGCGAACGCCGCGCCTGACAACCCCGTCACCAGAGATTGGGTACGCTCGCAGTGGCGCTACTACTACCGCGCCGGCAGACGCCTCAAGGCAACCCAGCGCCGCCTCGACGCGATTCTTGCCGTCTGCATCGGCATCGGCGTGGTGTGCCTCATCGGCTCCGCGATCGTGCTCGGCAAGGTCGCCCCGTGCGCAATCTTAGAGCCTCTTTGCCCACATGGTTCGCTCCAGAACGGCACCTTCACAATACTGCAAGACCTTCTCACCGTGCCCCTCACGATGGCGGCGATGCTCGGCGCGCTCTTTGCGCACCACTCCGAGAAGCAAAACCTCTTGGGAAATGCGAAGCGCTACGATCGAATGTTTCGGGTCTTCGATCGCGCGCGGCGCGAGCTCCACGCTATCGCGAGAGGAGAACCCGGAAACCCGCAACAAATCATCTACGAGCTCGGACACGCGGCGCTCGTCGAGCACGCAGATTGGCTGATCATGCGCCGTGACCGGCCGATGAAAGT
>JASHOG010000058.1 GCA_030041225.1 Vulcanimicrobiota bacterium
GAAACCTTCGACATGTTCCCCATCGAGATCGGAGGCACGAAATGCAGGCTGACGATGATCGCGATCACGAGAAAGATCGCGATGGCCAAGCCGATCGGGAAGCGCGAGCTCATTGCGCGTCAAGCACGCGGTTCACGAGCTTGTCGGCAAGCTTGTTCTGCGCGCGCGGTACGTGTTTGATGTCGAAGTGCTCGAGCTGTTGCAACAGGGCGAGCACGCGACGATGCAGTGGCTGAAGGGCGGCATGCTTGACGCGGTACTCCCCGAGCACCTGCTTCACGACGAGCTCGGAGTCCATGCGAATCGAAAGCTCGCTGATACCGCGCTCGAGCGCAGCCTCGAGCCCGATGCACAACGCGTTCCACTCGGCAACGTTGTTGGTCGCGGTCCCCAAGTAGCGCCCGACCTCCGCTACGACCGCGCCCTCGGGGGAGAGCAGTACCGCTCCGCTCGCCGCCGGGCCGGGGTTGCCGCGCGCGGCGCCGTCGGTAAAGAGCGTCGCCTTCATCTCAGCATCTTCACGCCCGCCCGTTAGCGGACCTCGGCGGCGGGTGGGAGACCGCCCAAGCGGGTAAGAGAGCGGCATGAACCAAGCAAAACTCCGGCGACTTGCCGTCGCGTGTGCGGCTGCGGCCGCGTTTTTGATGCCGCAGATCGCCTTGGCGGCGAATGTCTTCTACGGTGAGCTCGTCCACACGTCGACGACCAACGTCAAGGTGCGCGATCCGCGCAGCGGACAGATCCTGAGCTTCGAGCTCCTTCCTCATTTCGATCAGATCTTCTCAGACAACGGCAAGACGACGTACCAGATGAAGTTCCTCCACAACGGCCGCTACGTCGCGGTGGTGTACGATCAAAAGGCGCTCGGCATTCGCCACGCCGACAAGATCTTCATCATGAACGACGCAAACGAGCGGCTTCGCAAAGTCGGCGGCTCCTGGTTCTAGGCGAAAGCCTAGAGCACGCCGTGGACGCGGAGAAACTCGAGAACCAGCGCGAGCGCCTCACGTGAGGCGCTCGCGTTGTATGATGGGCGCGCGTCGCAGTTGAAGCCGTGATCGGCCTTCGCGAAGACGACCTGCGTGTGATCGGCGCCGGCGGCCGTGAGCGCGTCGGCGACGGCGCGGTATTGTTCCGAAGGGATGTGCTGATCGAGGCCTCCCCAAAACATGAGAATCGGCGCGTGCTGTTTGCTCGCCCGGTCGAGCAGATCGGGCACGATGCCGCCGCCGTAGTACGAGATCGCCGCACCGAGCGGCAGCTCGCTGTTCGCAAGGTACGCGCAGCGCCCGCCCATGCAAAAGCCGACCGCCGCGATGCGCTGCGACGCGATTTTGGCTTCCTCGGTAAGCCATGCGTAGGCGGCGCGCATGTCGGCGATCAGGCCCTGCGGCGTCAGCCCGGTGAAGTGTGGCTGGATCGAGGCGAAGTCGCCGTACGAGCCTTCGAAACCAGGCGGCGCCGTGCGGTGAAAGAGCTCAGGCGCGATGGCCGTGAAGCCGAGCTTCGCGTAGCGTTCGGCGACGTTACGAATGTGCTGATTGACGCCGAAGGCTTCTTGCAAGACGAGCAAGCCGGGAGCCTCGACGGCGCCTGAACGTACGACGACGGCCTCCATGACCGTGCCGTCGGAAACGTTGAGTTTTACGCGTTCCATACGGGCACGCTATCACAGGTAGTTCTATGCGGGCAAGCGTACAACCAAGCCATGACCACGAAAGTTCTTGTCCTTCTTCTTGCACTCGGCTTTCTACCGATTGCAGCGTCAGCTCAAACCATGCCCCCGCCCGCACCGGCTGAGACCGCGGCGCCGGCTGCGCCGCCGGCGATGAACCCCGGTGGGCCCATGCACCTTACCCCGGCGCAGCGCCGGGAGATGATGACGAACCTTCGCCGCTTTCGCGAACAGGCGGAGCGCATTCGTCGCACGACGCGTGCACGGATGCTTGCCGCGTTGAGCGCAGCGCATCGTGCGTTGCTCGCGCGTTTGGTGGGCGATCTCGCCGTCTCGTCGAGCCCTAACCCGCGCGCAGTCGCGCACGAGCTCGACGCCGCACTCTACGCATCGGAACGATCTGCGATCCTCGCAGCCTCACGTGCGCAGATGGCGCAGATGCGGGCACTCGGCGACGAGATGCGCGCGCAGATGGAGAGCATGATGCCGCATCCCGCGAACGGCCACGGCAAACGCATGTGGGTCCAGCGCGGCATGATGATGCGTCACCATCACACGCCCGACGCGGGAGAGATCCTCTTGCGCACGGCCACGATGGGCGGCGGCGCTCCGCGCGTGTTCTTCATGATGCACACGGACCGCGGCGCTCCGCCTCCGCAGCAGCCGTAAACTAGCGGTCCTCGTAGGCGCGGCGCAGCGCGTCGATGTCGAGCTTGCTCATCTGGAGCATCGCTCGCATGGCGCGTTGCGCGCCCTGCGGATCATTGCCGCCGATGTAGTCGCCGATGCCTGACGGCACGATGTTCCACCCGAAGCCGTACTTGTCTTTGACCCAACCGCACGGTAACTGCTCGCCGCCATCGGAGAGTCTCTCCCAGAGGCGGTCGACCTCGGCTTGCGTTTCACAATCGACGTAGAGCGCGATTCCTCCGCGGTAGGAGTGCGTCCAGCCCTCGCCGTCGCGTGACGCTCCGAGCGAAGGCGCGTTGATTGCCTTAAAGGCTTGGCCTTCGAGCTGGAACTCGACCACCATCGGCGTACCTGCCGCTCCGGGCCCGGCTTCGCCGTAGTAACTGACGCTCTCGATTTTCGAGCTCTTGAAAATCGAAACGTACAACTCCGCGGCTTCCTTAGCCCTTCCGTCGTCGAACCAGAGAAAGGGAGTGATTTTCTGTTGCGTTGCGACTCGTGCCATGAGGCGGACTTATCCCGGAGGTGCCTTGTTCCTGTTCTTACGAAAAATAGTAGTGGTGATGCTCGCGGCACGCAGGGTTGAAAGGCGCGCCGCAGGCGGGGCACCGATCTGAGCTTTCCAGATACTGCGCGACTGTAAGCTCTGAGCGGCAGGCGCCGCAAAGCACCGCTTGCTGATGTCGCTCGTCGCGGGGCCATGGCTCGAGCGCATGACCCGCAAGCGCATCGTGGCATTCTTTGCAGGCGAAGTACTCGTCGCAGCACTTCATCTTTATCGCGACGACGTCCAGCGCGGAGCGATAATGGGAACAACGTGTTTGAGCGTCGACCTCGACTCCGTAGATTTCAGGTCTCATAGCCATACGGGCCCCGGGCCGACATACACAAAGGGAGGGACAGAATACACATTGGCGAAACTGCCCTCTTCCGTGAGAACCAATATTGAAATCGACGACCGCCTGATGCGGCAGGCCATGCGGAGCAGCGGAGCGCGCACGAAGAAAGCTACCGTCGAGGCCGGGCTAAGACTGTTGGTCCAGACCGCCCGCCAAGGGGAGGTTCGGCGACTGCGCGGCGCCGTTCGGTGGCGGGGCGATGTAGACGAGTCGCGACGCTCGCGCATTTCCTAACGGACGACGCTTTCATGGTTATCGTCGATACAACGGTATGGGTAGACTACCTGCGCGGCCAGGCGACTCCCCAGACAGCGTGGTTGCACAGCAAGCTTACTCGCCAGCGAATGGGTTTGACAGACCTTATCCTGTGTGAGGTTCTGCAGGGCGTGCAGAATGAGTCACAGGCACGACGGGTCGAGCGAAGCCTCCGAAGGCTTGAGATCTTTGCCGGTGTCGGCGACGCGATAGCCGCTACAGCCGCGCACAACTATCGACTGCTTCGAAGCCATGGCCACACGGTCCGTAAAACGATCGATTGCCTCATCGCGACCTTCTGCATCGAGCACGGCCACGAATTGCTTCATGCCGACCGTGACTTTGATCCTTTCGAACGGCTGCTGGGCCTGCGGGTGGCCGGACCGCGCTGAGCGCGGGCGCGGGCGTACGCGAAGCCGTGGAGCATTCTGTCAAAACATAATACCCAAAGGAGCAGTATACTCACCATGAATCTCGTTCGAGGACCAGCAGCCGTTTTGAGCTGTGCGCTCTTCTGCTTCGCGCTGGCAGCGACGCCTTCGCCTTCGGTTAATGTCGTCGGCACGTGGTCGGGAACTCTCAACGCGCCTGCGCTCGTGACGCACGCGTGTACTGAAGGAAAGAGCAAGGTCCCTGCACTCTGCGGCACGTTCCGCGTCTACGAAAACCGGGCCGCGCATTCCGGGAGGATGATCGAGCTCGGCTTCGTTCTCCTCAAGGCCGAGCACCCGAGTGGCCGCGTCATCTACTTCAATCCCGGCGGTCCCGGCGGGTTGACGACGATCTACGCGGGAGCGTTCGCCGACGGGCAGTCGTTCAAGCCTATTGCGACGCTGCGTTCGCGCTACGACGTTCTGCTGCTCGATAATCGCGGCATGGGGCTCTCGCATCCGCTCGACTGCAACGGCATTTACGATGCGCACGATCCTGCGCCGTACTT
>JASHOG010000059.1 GCA_030041225.1 Vulcanimicrobiota bacterium
TGTACCGCCGCTGATCGAGGAGGTACCAAGCGGTCTCACCGTAGGCGACGTCGCCCCGCCTTTTTCCGTCACGACGTCCGTTGGCGAATTCACGCTGGATGCGGTACAGGGACCTGTCCTGCTCGAGGTATTCGCCTCGTGGTGCCCGCATTGCCAACGTGAAACGGCCATCCTCAATCAAGTGTATGCTGCCTACGGCAGGAGCGTTCACTTCGTCGCAGTGTCGGGAAGCGGAGTGGGGATGGACCGTGCTTCCCCGGAGTCTCAAGCGGACGTTAACACATTTGCTCAGTACTTCCACGTGCAGTATCCAATTGCGTTCGATCCTTCCATGGACGTCGCGAAGGCATATTTTCAAGATGGATTTCCCTCGATCGTGCTCATCGGCGCCGACAGGCGCGTGCTGTTCACCCACGCGGGAGAGATCAGCGTACAGGACCTCGAGCGCGCCATCGAACCGGTTCTCGGGAAAGGGCGCGGGCGATGAAGAAGCTCATCGTCGTGGCACTCGTCGTGTCCGCATCCTGTGCGGGAAGCGGCGGACCGCGCTACGCTTTCGAATCCCGGCCGCGCCCTGTCGTCTCGGGTCCGGCGCGGGCGGTATCCGGTGGACCGATGTTCTTTACGTCTAACGGAGAGCTCTATATCTTGGCCGGTGAACGCGTCGGTCAACGCACGGGCTTGAGTGTCTACGTTTCCAGCAACGGCGGTGACACGTTCGACGAACGCATTCCGGTTGCGCCTCCCGCGGCGGACGTCATGATGATGGGCGAAATGAGCCCCACGCTGCTCCAAGATCCGACGAGCCTCTCGATGGACGTGCTCTACCAGGGCGCCGACGACGAGCTCTACTTTGCGAAGGCATCTCTCTTCGCACACCGCTTTCCCCGGGCACTGCAACTGGTTCGCAAACGCACCCCGTCGCCGAACGGGTTTGCTGCCATGGCGCTCTCTCCGACGGGGACGCTCTACGTCGCGTGGCTCGACGGGCGCGCGAGCGATCACAACCCGCCGAACACGTATTCACTGTACGTCGCTCGCTCGACGAATCACGGGCGATCCTTCCGGGAGGCCGTGAAGGTCGACGGAGGAACGTGCCCCTGCTGCCGCCCCGCGTTCGCTTTCGGAGCGGGCGGTGCGGTATATGTCGCATGGCGAAAGGTGTTTCCAGGGCAGTATCGCGACATCGTCGTAGCAACGTCGCGCGATGGAACGCACTTCTCTGAACCGGCACGCGTATCGCGCGACGGATGGTCATTACTCGGCTGCCCGGATTCCGGACCGACACTGAAAGTTGTAGGGAATCGGCTCTACGTCGCGTGGTACACGCAGGGCACTGCAGACGCTCCGCAACTTCGCCTTGCATATAGTACCGACGCGCGTACGTTTTCACCCGTGCAGAGCTTCGGCGCGGGCATCTCAGACGTTAACCACCCGAAGTTCGTCGGCGGCACTGCCGTGCCGTTGCTCGTCTTTCAGGGTCGACCGTCGGGATCGAGTCCCTGGATGCCGCTCACGAGCTACATCGCTCGCATCGAAGGCGACTCGGCATCTACTGCGGAGATGGTTCCCTCGGCGGCGGGATCCATAAGCGACCCCGTCGCCGAGGCGCGCGATGCGACCACCATCTTCGTCGCGGCGACGGCCGAGAACGGGGGCGGCTCGCAGCTCGTGCTCGAGAGAGGTCGCGAACCGTGATCGATTACGGATCATGAGACGTGGAGAGTTCATCCGAACGAGCGCGACCGCAATGACGGTCGCGGCTCTTCCTATTTTGACGAGGCGGGCGCAAGCTGCCGACGTCGTCGAGTATCAGCTCACCTCGGCACCACGGGTGTTTTCGCCGGCGCCCGGAGTCCGATTCGCTGCGCTCGCGTTCAACGGAACGATCCCGGGACCGCTGCTGCGCGTCACATACGGGCAGCGAGTTCGCATCCGGTATCGCAGCCACGTCGATATCCCGACCAGCGTGCACTGGCACGGCATGATCCTTCCGAACGAGATGGACGGCGTTGCCTATGTTACCCAGGCTCCCGTGCTCGACGGCGGCGAGTTCGTCTATGAGTTCACGCCGAATCCCCCGGGGACGCGCTGGTACCACGATCACGCCTTCCATATGGGCATCATGCGCGGGCTGTTCGGTATGTTCGTCGTCGACGATCCGAGCGATCCGCCGGCGGAACGCGAGTTTGCGCTCGTCTTCCATGACGTTCCGAGATGGAGCAGCGTCCTTGCCGCGATCGGCGGTCTCAGCACTGCTCCGATGGTAACCGTTCCAGGCTCTCCCGAAGCGCACGAGATGATGCGGAGTATGACGCCGCAGTCAATGCCGATGCAGCAGGGAATGACTTCGGCCCATCCGATGGGCGACGAGGTCGCGTACATCGCGCACTGCGTCAACGGCGCGAGCTATCCGAGGACGAGTGCGCTGCGAGTGCGCGTCGGCGATCGCGTACGGTTGCGCGTTCTCAACGCGAGTCCGACGCAGACGCGGTACGTGAGACTTGCCGGACATCGCCTTCTCGTAACGCATGCCGATGGGAACCGCCTCGCGCGATCGCTGGAGGTCGATGCGCTACGCATCGGTGTCGGAGAACGCTACGACGTCTATTTCGAAGTAACCAAACCCGGCGCGTTATTGTTGCAAGGACTTACCGGCGACAATCTTGTGGACGAGCAAGCGGTCGTCGTGTGCACGGAAGGAGCGGAGTTCACGGCGCCGGAGAGGGTCTCGGGAACGCTCGATGGGGTCGACTACTTCACGTACGAGAAGGCGGGAGGGACCGGCGGCTCGTCGCCACCGTCCCGACTGCAGTCCGCGCGACACGCCCTCACGCTCGGTGGCGGGGCCTGGGGCAGTAAGCAGTGGACGATCAACGGTGCCGTTTGGCCGAACACGCCAAAGCTCTTCGTGCGGCGCGGCAGCGACGTTACCGTGCACTTTACGAATCAAACCGAGATGGACCACCCGATGCATTTGCACGGCCACGCCTTCGAGCTGATCGAGACCAACGGAACGTGGCTCGCGCGTCCTTTGCGCAAAGATGTTTCGCTCGTTCGGGCCAACGGCGGCACGACGACGTGGCGCTTCCTCGCAGACGCGCCACCGGGCCGCTGGCTTCTCCACTGTCACAACGACATTCACATGACGGGCGG
>JASHOG010000060.1 GCA_030041225.1 Vulcanimicrobiota bacterium
GGACGTCGAGGAACGCGCGAAGCTTGCGACGCTTCGCGACCGCGTCCACGAGCTCACCGAGAGACACGAGGTTCCGTAGGCACGCGGAGCCGCCCGAAATTGAACCGATATCGCTCCGACATCCACAAGCTCTTTGACCAAGGCGCAGCCGAAACTCGAGTATCTGGATTGGCATTCGTCAACGGTCTTCCGAGGCTAGGCGCGATGCTAGCAAGGCAGGCTGGTCGCCTAGCATCAGGGGCGAATCCGTGATAGAATGTCTTATAGTGTTCGATCGGGAGAAATTCGCTGAACTGATTCTCTACATCGCTCGAAGGTCGGAAGGCGATCCAAGTTTTGGCGCAACGAAGCTTAACAAGATATTGTTTTTCTCGGACTTCGTCGCTTACCGAAAGAGCCTTCGACCCATAACGGGAGCCACGTATCAGAAACTGCCCTATGGACCCGTGCCGCGCGAGTTGCCGTCCGTCAAGCAGGAGCTGGAAGCCAGCGGCGATGCCACCGAAGTAGAGAGAGATTATTTTGGGCGGAAGCAACGGTGCATGGTTACGCGGCGAGAGCCGAGGCTTGGCCGTTTCACCGGAGAAGAAATTGCGATAGTCGGCGACGTCATTGCTGAGCTGCGGAACCTTGATGCTTCGGGATCGAGCGAAATCTCTCACGAGTTTATCGGATGGAAATACGCAAATCTTGGTGAGGAAATTCCCTATGAGACGGCGCTACTTACCTTCGGTACATTGACGCAGAAAGACATCGAGATCGGTCGCAGCCTCGCGAGGAAATACGGGTGGGCTGGCGTGTCCGCGAAGTAGCGCATGGTGCTCAGTTTGAACTAGCCTGTCACGAGATCGGACACGCCGTCGCGCCGCGCGAAATGCAGGCTCTGCTCCGAGCCGTGAAGTGGATGCTGGCACGAGCGGCAGACGACTTTCCGCAAGACCCGGAAACCGGCGTCCGCTACTATCCCTACGAGAAGAGCGATCTGTACCCGGCGCTTGTGTTTCACTATACGATCGATTCCGACGAGCTATGCACCCTTCGCTACGTGCACCTGGCCGGCAACACTGCTAAAGACTGATGACGTCGGCAGGCCAGGGGCGGGCTCCGTGAAAGATAGGGGCGTGTCTCCTGGCCCTAACCTCCTTGTTCTCGAACATCCTGCCGTTGCCGATCGCTTAGCGAGAATTCGCGATAAGAGGACAACGGTGCCCGTTTTTCGGAAACTGGTGGAAGAAATCGGCGCGTTTCTTGCCTACGAGGCAACGCGGGAGCTGCCGTTGCGTGAGGAGCGAGTGCAGACGCCGTTGACCGAGACGACGGTCAGACGTATCGCGACGCGACCCGTGGTCGCGCCGATCCTGCGCGCGGGATTGGGCTTGCTGCCGGGATTCTTACAAGTCGTCGACGACGCGGTTGTCGCGCACCTTGGCTTCTATCGCGATCCGCAATCGCTCGAGCCGGTGCCGTACTACGCGAACGTGCCGCCGGATCTCGGCGGGCGCCGCGTCTTCGTCCTCGATCCGATGCTCGCGACGGGAAACTCAGGTGTCGCCGCGCTGAATGCGCTCGTTGAGCGCGGCGCGAAGGAGCTCGCCTTCATCTGCCTCATCGCAGCACCCGAAGGCATTGCCAACATGCACGGCGCGCACCCAAACGTGAGCATCGTAACCTGCGCAGTCGACACGCGGTTGAACCATCATGGATACATTGTCCCGGGCCTCGGCGACGCGGGCGATCGCATGTTCGGAAGCCTGACGTCCGTACCCGCTATGACTCGGAGCAAGAGATAACGCCAGTCCCTCGACTTCGCTCGTTTCACTCGCTACGCTCGGGATGACAAGCTTGCGTTCGCGGAGTTTACCCTGAGCGCGCGAAGCGCAGTCGAAGGGCTCGGGATGACAAGCTTTGACAAGCACATGATCCGGCCTTCGTGGGATGAGTATTTCGTCAGGATCGCGCGCGAAGTGGCGACGCGCGCGACATGCCCGCGCGCTTCGGTCGGGTGCGTACTCGTCCGCGAGCATCGCATTCTCACGACGGGATACAACGGAGCGCCCCGCGGCGTGTCGCACTGCAGCGACGTGGAATGTATTATGCGCGACGGGCACTGCGTTCGTGCGACGCACGCGGAAGCAAACGCGGTCGTACAGGGAGCGCTCCACGGCGTCGGGTTGCAGGGAGCGACGGCGTATTGTACGCATCAACCTTGCGTGGGCTGCTCCAAGCTCCTCATCAGCGCGGGCATCGTGAAGATCGTCTACGTCGACGCCTATCCCGACGAGGTCGCCGCCGAGCTCCTCTCTGAAGCGGGAGTAGCGCTCGTTCAGTACAGCGGGCAAGAACGTACGGCGTGATCACGGCGACACTGGTTTATTCACTGACCTTCGCGATCGCGGCGAGCGTGACGGCCTCGGCGACGCCGCTCATTCTGCGCCTGACGCAACGCCTCGGGCTATTGCATGCCGCAGGGGCCGAGCGCCACATGCATACCGAACCTCGGCCGCGTATCGGCGGCGTCGCCGTCTACCTGGGTTTCGCGGTCGCGCTCTTCGCCGTGCTCGGGCTCGCCCTCTCGTCGCCGTACTCGCTCGAGCCTTCCCTCGCGCACGCAACGGCAGCGCGCAAGCTTGATCTCATCGCCGCGCAGTTCGAGACCGTGCATCGCCTCGTGGGCTTGCTCTTTGGAAGCCTGCTCATTCTCGGCGTCGGCCTGTGGGACGATCTCATGGAGATGCGGCCGCGTAACAAGCTCATCGCGCAGGTGCTCGTCGCGCTCGTCTCGATGCTCTACGGCTTCATCATTCCCGGCATCACCAATCCGTTCGACCACAACTCCCAGACCAACTGGATCGACTTCCCCTTCTGGCTCGGCATACCGCTGACGCTGCTCTGGTACGTCGGCATGATGAACGCGATCAACTTCATCGATGGGCTCGACGGCTTGCTCGCCGGCTTCGCCGCGATCGCCAGCCTCTTCATGTTCTGGATCTTCGTGCTTCACGGAAGTGTCGTCGTGGCGATCGTCGTCGTCGCACTCGGCGGTTCGGCGCTCGGCTTTCTTCCTTATAACTTCAACCCGGCGCGAATCTTCCTCGGGGACGCGGGCTCGCTCTTCATCGGCTATGTCTTTGCAACCGTTTCAATCATCGGCACGAGCAAGACCGCGATCGCGATCAGCCTCGTCGTCCCGCTCGTCGTCCTCGCGCTGCCGGTGATCGACACGGCGGCCGTCATCCTGCGCCGGTCGATGTCGGGCAAGGCGATCACCGAGGCGGACCGCGGTCACTTCCACCATCAGCTCATCTTCCGCTTCGGGCTCAACGTGCGCCAGGCCGTTCTCCTGATCTACGCGCTCTGCATCGTGCTCGGCACGGTGGCGCTGTACGTTTCGGGCGGCCTCACCCACGTCTTTCGGCACGTGAACTAGCCCGGATGAGATCTGACAAGCTGCGCGTGATGACCGTCTTCGGGACGCGTCCCGATACGATCAAGATGGCGCCCGTCGTGCATGCGCTCGCTGCACATCGGGAGCTCGAGGGCATCGTCTGCGTGACGGCGCAGCACCGCGAGATGCTCGACGATCTCCTCGAGCTCTTCGAGATTCGTCCGCAGTACGACCTCGACATCATGACCGAGGACCAAACTCTCACCGAGGTGACGACGCGTGTGCTCATCGGTATGGAGCCGGTGCTTCAGCAGGCGAAGCCCGACGTCGTCCTCGTCCACGGCGACACGACGACGAGCAGCGCCGCCGCGCTCGCTGCTTTCTACGAGCATGTCCCGGTCGGCCACGTCGAGGCGGGGCTACGCACGAGCGATCGTTGGGTGCCGTTTCCAGAGGAGATGAATCGGCGACTCACCGGCACGATCGCATCGTATCACTTCTCACCGACACCGCTTGCGCGCGACCATCTCGTTCAAGAGCACGTCGACCCCGGCGACGTCGTGGTCACCGGCAATACCGTCATCGATGCGTTCCTCGAAACCGCCGCGCGCAGCGATCTTCCGAAACCGCCACGCTGGAACGAGCTGGATTCGAAACGCCCGATCATCGCCGTTACTGCGCACCGGCGCGAGAATCATCCGTTCATGCGCGAGATGTGCGAAGCGATGCGCGAGATCGCGGAGCTTCCGGTGAAACCGCAGCTCTATTGGCCCGTGCATCCCTCCCCGCGCGTGCGACCCATCGCGCAAGAAGTGCTCGGCAGCGTCGACGGCGTCGTGCTGACTGAGCCCATCGATTACGCGCGGATGGTCGCCGCGATCAAAGGCTGCACCTTCGTGCTCACCGATTCCGGCGGATTACAAGAGGAGGCGCCGTGTCTCGGTAAGCCGGTACTCGTAATGCGTGAGGAGACCGAGCGGCCGGAGGGGCTGGAAGCCGGAACCCTCGAGCTCGTCGGTCATCATCGCCGACGAATCGTCGAAGCCGCGCACGGGCTGCTCACCGACCAGACGGCCTACGATCGCATGGCACGCGCCGTCAACCCGTACGGCGACGGCCGCGCGGCCGAGCGAGTCGTCCAATGGCTACTCGCGCGACTGCGAGGAGCGCAGTATCCTCTACCCTTCGAGGCCGGCAGTTCAGGGAGGTGACGGGCCTACGCCGGCCTCTCCTTCAATCCGCCCTCATCGTCGGGGCCGCCGCCCTGCTCGCCGCCCGCTGGTTGCCGCTCCCTGCCCTTGCCTTGGCAGTCGGCGGCCTCTGCGGTATCCTGAATGCCATGTTGACGGCGCGCGGCATCGAGCGTCTTGGGCGAAGCCGTGGCGCCGGCGGCTTCGTCATAAGTAGTTTTTTCAGGTTGGCACTCTTCGGTATAGTGCCCGTGGCCTTCACTGCCTCGGGGCCGTGGTGGTCGATGGTGTGGTATTTTGCCGGGTTCTTTTTTCCGACGGCGCTCTACGCTGTAAGCGTCGCCCGGCTTTCGTGAGGAGGGTAGATGACCTGTAGCCTACCGGCACACGGTGGTATCGGCGAGCACTTCAGCTGTAAGCTGCCGGGCCTGGGCTGGGTGCACGCGGATACGGTTATGACGACGTGGCTCGTCATGATCTTGGCGCTTGCCCTTTTTGCGTGGATTGGCGCGAGCTATCGCTCTCCGTACGTCACGAAACGCCAGACGATCCTCGAGGCGGTCTTCAACTATATTTCGGATCTTGCGACGAGCACCATCGGTCCGGAGGGCGAACCGTTCGTCCCGTTTTTCATCGCGCTCTTCATCTTTATCTTCTTGCTGAACCAGTTCGGAATGCTGCCGTTCAAGGCGTTCGATTTGCCTTTCGGCGGATCGCCCACCGCGGATATCAACACGGTCATACCGCTCGGGCTCATCGTGTTCTTCATGATTCAGATCGTTGCGTTGCGAAAGAAGGGACCGCGGTACTTCGGCCATCTTCTCAAACCGTATTGGTGGCTCGGCGGGATCAATACACTCGAGGAACTTGCGCGGCCCGTCACGCTGTGCGCACGCCTGTTCTTCAACATCTTCGTCGGTGAGCTGCTCTTCATCATCGTCGCCTACATCGTCGAAGCGCACGTGAAGATCGGCTGGTTCGACCTCTCGCTCTCGGTCACGTTCGTGCCGTTCCTGATTCAGTTCTTCAACTTTTTCGTCGGCACGGTCCAGGCATTCGTGTTCACGCTCTTGGCGATCGTCTATCTCTCCCTTGCAACCGCCGAGGAACACTGATGTCGCTCTTACAGAAAGGTAAAGCCCTTGACTCCTGAAACGTTGATCGTCGCCTCCACGATGCTCGCCTTCGGCATCATCATCGCGGGCGTTGCATTCGGCTCGGCGATCGGCGACGGTATCGTCGCAAGCAAGGCTGTCGAATCGATCGCGCGGCAGCCGGAGGCTCGTCCGAACATCATGCTCTTCATGTTTCTGGGCATCGGCGTTCTGGAAGCCTTCCCGATCATCGGCATCGGCTTCGCGTTCTACATCTTCTTGGTCGTGGCGAAGGTCCCGACCCTCGTGGGCCACTTGGCAAAGTAGTCTCGCGTGTTTCTCTATCCCGACGGAACGCTCGTCATCCAGCTCGTCAACTTCGCGATCTTCTTCGCGATCTTGAACGTCGTGTTCTTGCGTCCGGTCGGCGCCGCGATACGGCGGCGCCGTGAGTACATCAACAGCCTCGTCACGGATTACGACGAGTATCAAATGGAGGCAAAGCGGCTGCGGGAGGAGGCGGAAAGCGTGCGCGCCACGGCGCGCCGCGTCGCGGAGCACCACGTTGCAGCCGCGCGCGCGAATGCCTCGAACGAGGCAGCGGAACTCTCCGCTAAGTACGCGCAGGACGGACAGCGCATCGCTGAAGAGGCGGCGCACGCGGCCGCAAGAGAGTTCGACGCGGCGCGCAAGAGCAGCGACGAGCTCTCGCGTCAACTCGCCGAGATGATGCTCGAGCGCGTCATGGCGGAGAGCGCAGCGTGACGAGCCAGTTCTACGTTCAAGTCGCAATCTGGAGCCAGGTCGCCTCGACGGTGCTCTTCTTCGCAGCGCTCGTCTATATTTGGGTGCGCTGGCTGCAGCCGACGGTGCTCGCAGTACAGGAGCGCAGCAACCAACAGATCACCGAGGCTGAGCACCGCCGCGACATTGCGCGCGAAGCACTTCAGGCGTTGCGCGACGAGATCGAAGGCGCAAGGGCCGATGCGGTACTCATTCACACTCGCGCTCAGACGCAGGGTGACGCCGAGCGTCGCGCTCTTCTCGACGAGGCACGGCAGGCTGGGGAGCGGGTCCTTCGCAACGCGAGAGGCGAGCTCACGCGAGCGCGCGAGGCCGCGCGCACGCGACTTCGCGACGAGATGCTCGCTCGCGCCCTCCGTGAAACGCGAAGCGAGGCTCAGCGGCGCATCGACAAAGCGACGAACGAAAAGATCGTCGATCATTTCCTCGTAGCCCTCGAACGGATGCCGCAGTAATGGTGAACCGGACGCTGGCACGCCGCTATGCGAGTGCGGTCTACACGCTTGCCATGGAGGCGGACGCGGTCGAGCGCATCGGCGAGCAACTGACGAGCATGAGCAACGCGATCGATGCTGATCCGGCGACACAGCAGTTCTTTCTTGCGCCCGTGATCAACCGGTACGAGAAGGAGCGGGTGTTGAGCAAAGCCTTCGAGGGGCACGTCGACCCGGTAGCGCTTCACACGCTGCTCCTGCTCGTGCGCAAGCGCCGTGAAAGCTTGCTCCGGACGATGCTCGAGGAGTATCACACGCTCGCGATGCATGGGGAAGGGATCGAGCAGTTGACGATCATCTCGGCGCGGCCGCTCTCTGCGCAGGAGCTTGGTCACGTGAAGGAGCGTGTCGAGGGCATGTACGGGCGCCGCTTCGTGCCGGAGCTCGTCGTGAACCCAGACCTCATCGGCGGGCTGCGTATCGTCATGGGCGACCGCCGCATCGACGGCACGATTGCGGGAAGGCTCGAGCAGCTCGCGCGCAGCCTCGCGGCGACACAATGAAAGGGGGTCCACGCGTTGCGTAGCAACGTGGGGTGGCAATGATCAACGCGGATGAGATAGCAGGACTGCTAAAGTCGCAGATCGCGAACTTCAAAGGCCGGCTGCAAGAGGACGAGGTCGGCTCGGTCATCGAGGTCGGTGCGAACCTTGCGCGCGTCTACGGACTGCGCGGCGTGCGTTTCTCCGAGCTCGTTGAGTTTCCGAACGGGCTCCTTGGTGTGGCACTGAATTTGGAAGAGGATAGCGTCGGTGTCGTCATCATGGGCTCCGACGCGCAGATCCAGGAGGGTGACCGCGTCCGCCGCACCGGACGGATTGCCTCCGTTCCCGTCGGCGAGGCGCTCCTCGGACGCGTCGTCGATCCTCTCGGAAACGAGGTTGACGGCAAAGGGAAGATCGAAGCGACGCGGCTGCGTACGGTGGAGAACACTGCGCCGACCGTCGTCCAGCGCAGGCCGGTCTTTCAGCCGCTGCAGACGGGAATACGCGCGATCGACGCGCTGATTCCAATCGGCAAAGGCCAACGCGAGCTCATCATCGGCGACCGCTCCACCGGCAAGACCGCCCTCGCCGTGGACGCGATCATCAATCAAAAAGGCAAGAACGTTTTCTGCATCTACGTTGCGATAGGGCAGAAAAACTCCACCGTCTCGGCGCTCTCGCAAGTGCTCGAGCAGAAGGGTGCGATGGAGTACACGACCATCGTGACGGTGAGTCCGTCCGATGCTGCGGCGCTGCGTTGGATCGCACCATACGCGGGGTGCGCGATGGGCGAAGAGCTCATGTACGCCGGCAAAGACGTGCTCGTGATCTATGACGACCTTACGAAGCACGCCCAGGCGTATCGCGAAATGTCGCTGCTCCTGCGTCGTCCACCCGGGCGTGAAGCCTATCCGGGCGACGTCTTCTATCTCCACTCGCGTCTTCTGGAGCGCGCGGCGAAGCTCAGCGATGAGATGGGCGGCGGCTCGATGACGGCGCTGCCGATCATCGAAACGCAGGCAGGAGACTTCGCCGCCTACATTCCCACCAACGTAATCTCGATCACCGACGGACAGATCTACTTGACGCCGAGCCTCTTCTTCCAGGGCATTCGTCCTGCGGTCGACGTAGGGCTCTCCGTCTCGCGCGTCGGCGGCGCAGCGCAGACGAAAGCGATGAAGTCCGTCGCGGGACAGTTGAAGCTCGAGCTTGCGCAGTACCGCGATCTCGCCGCCTTCGCGAAGCTTTCGAGCGATCTCGACAAGGCGACGCAGATGCAACTGCAACGCGGGGAGAAGCTGACCGAGCTCCTCAAGCAGCCGCAATATCAACCGCAGCCCGTCGAGGATCAGGTGATTCTGCTCTACGCGGGAACGCAAGGTTTCGTCA
>JASHOG010000061.1 GCA_030041225.1 Vulcanimicrobiota bacterium
GGGCACGACGAAGCCAAGAACGTCGTGCCGCGCTTTCTCGAGCGTGGGGCGCGCATCATCGATCTCTCCTCCGACTTTCGCCTCGATGACGGGGCGGCGTACGGTCTCACCGAGTGGAATCGCGCTGCAATCGCACGGAGCGCGCTCGTTGCCAATCCGGGCTGTTATCCGACGGCCGCGCTGCTCGCGCTGCTCCCGCTCGAGCGGTTCGGCCGCCCGATGCAGCTCGTTGTCGATGCGAAGAGCGGCATCACGGGTGCCGGGCGCAATCCGACGGTGAGCTCGCTGTATGCCGAGGTCGCCGGCGAGATTCGCGCCTACGGATTGGAGTCGCATCGACATCAACCGGAGATGGAGCGAATGTTGCGGGCGCACGCGTTCGATACGCCGCTGCTCTTTACGCCGCACGTCGTGCCGCTCGCACGCGGCATGCTCGCCGACGCGTATGCGGTGTACGAAAGGCAAGCGCCGCCCGAACACGACGTGCGAGCGGCGTTCGAGGACGCTTACGGCACGATGCCGTTCATACGCTTGGTCGAAGGCGAAGCGGCGCCGAGCGTCGCGGCGGTGACCGGTACGAACGATGCAGAGCTGCGTGTCGACGTCCGCTCAAACACGGTGCGCGTCCTGTGCGCGCTCGACAATCTCGGCAAAGGCGCCGCCGGCCAGGCGGTACAGAACATGAACGTCATGCTCGGTTATCCGGAGGAGGCGGGATTTCGATGACGAGAGTTCGCGGTGGCCTCGGCGCCGTCTCGGGGGTGCGGCTCGCGGGCGTGCACGCCGGCATCAAGCCGCGCAAGCGAGACTTGGCGCTCGTCGTCTTCGAACGTCCACAGGTGTGCGCGTCGGTCATCACGACGAACGAGATCAAAGCGGCCCCGCTCCTCGTGAGCGCGGAGCATTTGAAACGCTCGGGCTCGGCGGTCCGCGCGCTCGTCTGTAACTCTGGATGCGCGAACGCTGCGACCGGAGAGCGCGGATCACGTGATGCGCGGGCGACGGCGCGTCAAACAGCGGCGCTCCTCGGCGTCAGCGCGCACGAGGTCATCGTCGCCTCGACCGGCGTCATCGGCGTCTACCTGCCGATGGATCGCATCCAGAAAGGGCTCGAACGCGCGGTCGAGCAGCTCGAGTCCGGCGGAAAATCGGCGCATGATGCCGCTGAGGCGATCATGACGACCGATCGCGTTCCAAAGCTCGCTGCCTACGCGTTCTACCGCGGCAAGAAGAAATACGTCGTCGGCGGAATTGCCAAGGGTTCCGGAATGATCGCTCCCTCAATGGCGACGATGCTCGCGTTCGTCGCGACCGACCTCCCGCTCTCGCAGCGCGCACTGCAGCGAGCTTTGCGCACTGCCGTCGAGGAGAGCTTCAATATGATCTCAGTCGACGGTGACATGTCGACGAACGACGCGGTCTATGCCTTTGCGCCGTCTGGGCAGGCCTCGGCACCGGCGGAGTTCTGTGAAGCGCTGCGCCGGGTCTGTCTCGAGCTCGCATACGCGATGGTCGCCGACGGGGAAGGCGCGACGAAGACGCTGACGATGCGCGTGAGCGGCGCGCGCAATACGGCACAGGCGCGCACGATCGCCCGCGCAATCATCAACAGCAATCTCGTGAAGACGGCGCTCTACGGTGAAGATCCAAACTGGGGGCGCGTCGTCTCTGCGGCCGGCGCGGCACGTGCCGGACTCGATCCGCGCGCGTGGTCGCTGTTGCTCAACGAGAAGCTCTGGGTCGAACGTGGAGGGATCGAAGTGCTCTCAGAGGCAGAGGCGCATAGGGAGCTTGAAGAGACGAACGTGAGCATGGAACTGCGACTCGGCATCGGCAACGCGCAGGCAACCGGTTGGTGCTGCGACATTTCGCGGGATTACGTGCGGATCAACGCGAGCTACCGCACGTGAGCGACGCGCTGTTGTCAACGTACGATCGGGCGCCGATCACCATTGTCAGCGGACATGGCTGCACGCTCGTCGACAGCGAAGGGCGAGAGTACCTCGACTGTATCGGCGGAATTGCGGTGTGCGCACTCGGCCATGCGCATCCGGCGATCGCCGAGGCGATCGCCGATCAAGCGCTGCGGCTCGTTCACGCGAGCAATCTCTACTCGCACGAACCGTCGGGAACGCTCGCACGAGAGCTCACACGCCGCTCCGGCATGAGCCGCGCGTTCTTCTGCAACTCGGGAACGGAGGCGAATGAAGCGGCGATCAAACTCGCGCGCAAGTGGGCGTTCCGTAAGAACGAACCGCAGCGCACGACGATCCTCGCTTGCACCGGTGGCTTTCACGGCCGGACACTCGGTGCGCTGGCGGCGACGGAGAATCCCAAGTATCGCGAGGGGTTCGCGCCGCTTCCCGGCGGCTTTGCCTTTACGGCATACAACGACGCAGCCGAGCTCGAAACGAAGCTCGACGAACGCGTCGCGGCCTTCATCGTCGAGCCGGTTCAAGGGGAGAGCGGCATCCACGTTGCCGACGTCGAGTTCCTAAGAGCGGCGCGCGCGCTCTGCGACGAGCGTGGTGTGCTCTTGATCTTCGATGAGATTCAGTGCGGTATGGGGCGCATCGGGCCGCTCTTCGCCTACGAGCATTTCGGCGTGCGCCCCGACATCGTGACGATCGCGAAGGCACTCGCAAACGGCTTGCCGATCGGTGCGATGCTCGTAGGAGACAAAGCGGCAGAGGCGTTTCAGCCCGGCGATCATGGCTCGACCTTCGGCGGCTCACCGGTCCCAGCCGCCGCTGCGCTCGCGCACCTACGCGTTCGCGACGAGTTGCGCCTGGAAGGCCGTGTGCGCGACCGCTCGGCGACCCTCTTTGCGCTCGTACGCGAGTTGAGCAGTCGCCACGAGCGCGTGCTCGGTGAACCGCGCGGACTCGGACTTTTGGTCGGTGTTCCCGTACGCGAACCGTTCGAAGCCAAGGCGATCCAACGCGCCGCGCGTGACGCCGGGCTTCTGGTCGGTACCGCGGGCGGCAACACGTTGCGCTTGGCGCCGCCGCTCATCATCGAAGAGGACGAGCTTCGCCGCGCCTGCTCGCTCCTTGACACAGCACTCGCCATCGCCGCGTGATGCATCGCACCCGCGACCCATCGCGCTCGACCGTCGTCGATCCGCGTTTTGCCTACATTCTCGCCGATGACGAGATGGCACAGGGAAGCACGCTCGGCGCCCCTCGTTGCACGGTGGTACTAAAGGCAACCGGAGCGATCGCGAACGTGTACTGTCCGGATGCGGGGTTCAATTACTTCGGCACAATTCAGCTCGCGTATTGGGATCGGCAAAGCGGCATTCGACTCTCGCATTATAGCGGTGAGTTCCATATTCACCCCGAGCGTCAAGATCACGTCTTCGAGCTCGACAACGGCGTGCACGTGCACGAGCAGATCTTCGCGTACACGTCGGAGGAAGAGGGGAAGCTCGCGATCCCGCCGCCGGCTGTGTACCATCGAGTCCACGTTCGCAACGAATCGGTGAAGCGCGTCGCTTTCGACATGTACGCGTTTGCCGAGCTGCGGGGGAATACCGAGCGCGATATCGTCGCGGAGTATGACGAGGAGATGCATGGTATCGTCGCGTGGAACGCCGGTACACCGTCGCAGATTCGGTTTTGCGGCGCGCTCGAGCAGGCCGACAGCTGGGAGACGGGCGACGACCGCAGAAAGCCGATCTCGCGAACGTGGCCGGGAAGGTTGGCCAATGCTGCGACGGCCAAGGGCCCCGATCCGGTAGGGGGGCTTCACTTCGCCGTCGATTTGGAACCGGGCGCGTCGCGATGGATTGACTTTCTCTGCGTACTTTCCGCCGAATCGCGAGACGACTTGCGGGCGTCACGGCAGCGTTGCCCGGAAGGCAGTGAGGCCCGGCGCCGAACGACCGAGTACTATTGGAAGTTTCTTCGACGCTCGATCGTGCGAACGCCGGACGTCGACGTCAATCAGGGTGTGCTCTGGGCGAAGGCGAACATGCTGCGCACCCAGACGTATCGCCCGACCGGCTGGTGCTTTACGAACGACCCGACCCATAGCAACAACGCCGTCGGACGTGACACCGCGTGGATGTCTTTCGGCGCCGACTACGTGAATCCGGCGTTCTCGCGAGACGCGCTGTCGGTCTTCTTCCGGTTGCAGCAGAAGAGTGGAAAGATCGTCGAGTACTACGACGTACGTAACGAGAAGACCGAAGATTACGGGCTGAACGTCAACGACAATACGCCGCTCATGGTGATTGCGCTGTGGCATCACTACACGGTGACGAGCAACAAGACGTTCCTGCGCGAGTGTTATCCGCGAGCGGCGCGCGCGATGGAGTACATGCTCTCGCAGCGCAACGAGCAAGGGCTTGTGTGGTGCACGGCGACAGGCGTTGGCGAACGGGGCATCGTCGGCTGGCGAAACGTCATCGACAACTATCGGATCAGCGGTGCGTCGACCGAGATCAACTCAGAATGCTACGCGGCCCTCGACGCTCTCGCGAAGACGGCGAAGCTTCTTGGTAAGGACGCGGCCGCGAAGCGGTACCGCCGCGAGGCACGGGCGCTGCGCACGGCAATCAACAAACATCTCGTCAATCCCGAGGCGAACCTGTACTACTTGACGATTGACGTCGACGGAACACCGCGAACCGATGTCACGGCAGATCTGGTTTTTCCGATTCTCTTCGGAGTCGCGCCGCAGGAGCGCGCTGCGCGTATCATCGGTGCATTGAGCGACGCAGCGTTTTGGACCGCTGCCGGTATCCGCACGATACCGCGGGACGACTTGCTGTACGGACCGACGAATGGTTTCGGTCTGCTCGGCGGCGTCTGGGTCGCGGTGACGTACTGGTACGCGTTTGCGGCCGCGAAGTACAATCCGTCGTTTATGGCAAAGGCACTCGCGATGGCGTTTCGCCACTTTAACCGAGAGCCGCGGCGCAACAACACGGTACCCGGACAGTTCTCCGAGTGGCTGCATGGCGAGATTCTCGCGAATCAAGGGATGATGCTCTCTCCGTGGGATGCTCCACGGTACTTGTGGGCCGCGATCGAAGGGGCGGGTGGGCTCGACGTCTACTCGGGCGAGCCGCGTATCGCTCCAACGCTTCCCGAAGACTGGCGCTGGATGGCCGTCACCAACGTGCCGCTGCGCGGCAAGAACGTCGCTTGGATCGCCCTGCGCATGCCGCGCGGCATCGAGCTGCACACCACCTCGACGTTCAAATGCGCATCGCGCTGCGCACGTTACGACGAGGACATAAGCGACCAGGCGCGCGTCTCCGATCCGCATGCCGCCGTCGTCGCGTTCGCGGACGAGAACCGCACGCTTATCTTCATCGGCAACGGCAAGTCGCAGACGGTCACGACCGCCGCCTCACTTGCCGCGCTTCCGCTGGCGGAACATACCGTGCGCGTCTTCTCGACGGTGTCGAATCAGTGGTGGGACCTCGGCAAACGCAAGCGCGAGCAGATCATGAACGGCATCGCCGTCGTCATCGATGCGGGAGGCTTCGCGCTCATCGAAATCACGCCGCCCTAGGAGCCCAGGCGGCGCTTGATATGTATGCCTGGTGATGCTAATATGTATGCATGAAACGAACGACGATGGAGATCGACGAGAGGCTCTTGGAGCGCGCGAAGCGAGCTCTTGGGAAGGCGACCGCGCGGGCAACCGTGGAGGAAGCACTAAAGCGTGCCGCGGATGCGGGCGACGCCGAACACAGTGAGGCTATCGCACGCCAGCGGCGATTCTTCAAGCGCCTTGGCTCTCTCGCCGATATCGCCGTGATGTCGTCGGAGGCGATGTGGCAATAGCGGGGTGGGTTCTCGATAAGAGTGCGGCAGTCCGAGCCGGTGAAGCGAACATCGGCAACGCGTTGGCTGAGCTAGCCGGCCGGCTATGCATTTGCCCGATCGGCGAGCTCGAGCAATTGTACTCAGCGCGCTCGGCGGGCGATTATGACGACCTCAAGGCCGACCTGCGAGCGACCTTCAACATCGTCACGGCACCTGCGGACATCTTCGAGCGGGCTCTACGGCTGCAGCGGGACCTCGCGCATCATCATGGGATGTGGCATCGCACGCCGATTCCCGATCTGCTCATTGCCGAGACGGCGCTGCATCACGATATGGGAGTCGTACATGTGGACGGCGATTTCGATAGGATCGCGCAAGTGCGTCACCTAGCGGTGACGCGCCTGGGCCGGTAACACCTCCTGCTCGTTCAGCGTGAACGGCAGGTTTGGGTCGGCGTCGAGGGTGAGAGGATCCGCGCGTACGGCATCGCCCTGATAGTAGGCGGCGGCGGCAATCATCGCAGCGTTGTCGGTACAGTACTTCGGCGGTGGGATGAACGCATCGATGCGTTTGCGTGATGCC
>JASHOG010000062.1 GCA_030041225.1 Vulcanimicrobiota bacterium
TACGTCGCCAATAACGCCATGCCGATCCAGTTGAGAGCGTTGCCGACGATCCCGGTCAACATGTCCGCGAATGCCGACGAGGTTATCCAACTTCCGGGCTGGAGCCCAGACGCCGCTGCAAAGAGTGCGAGCAGAACGCACAGAATGCGCGCCTCCGCGGAATCGGCGCGCCGCCAGGCGATGAGCACGGCAAAGGCGAGCAGCCAGAACGAGGAGGCACAGAAGAGCCAGGTATCCCAGCGCCACACGGGCTTTGCGCCGGCGTGAAACAGCACGCGCAATGTTCGGGTATTGCGCGAGATCGTCAGTGGTATCTGCTCGTACGGCGAGACGCCGGTGAGAATCCGATATCGCTCATCGGCTGAAAGCACGCGTAGATCGATCAGGTCGCCCGTGCGCAGGCCGCTCTTCTGCGCTGCGCCGCCCGCGTCGATCGAGCTTATACGAACGTAGGCGGGATTGGGTACGCGCTCGGCGGCAAATCCGAGCGCCGATGACGCCTCGATGGCATCGGTGAAGAGACTTCGTGCGTTGATCGTAGTGCAAACCGCGCAGAAGGCCAACAGCGCAATGCGCCAGGTGCGAACCGACACGCTGAGTCGTTCAGCCCGCTTGGTCTAGCCTCCTGGAAACGACTCGGGGCTCGGGTTAGATCGCGAGGCGCCCGAGGATCGCCGGTCCCCAATAGAATTTCGTGAAGTAGTACGTCCCGACGCCGACGACGATCGCGCAAAGCACACAAACCGCAACCGCACTCGATGCAACCGCTGCGCTCGGGGCGCGCCGCTCCGCGCGAATGAACCATTGGGCGACGACGAGATTCGGCAGATAGAACCAAAAAGCCATGAACACGTCGAATGGTCCGCGGAAGTCATCTGTGTGAAAGGCGCCGTGCGTCGTTATCAGCCAAAACCCGTAGTCCATGCGGTAGAGCCATGAAGCGATCACGATAGCGAAGAGGCGAATCGCCCATGCTCGGTGGTGTTGAATGTCGCGCGCACGCGCGTAACGATACGCTTGCACGGCGGCGAGGATCACGAGCGCACCGTAGAGGCCGAAACCGATATTCATCGGCAAACCGCCGATCGTCCCCTTATCAAAAACGTACGTCAATCCGCCGACGCCCGCAGCAAGCGCAGCCACGATGTAGATGCGGCCGATCCAATGGTGCACCACCGGAAACCTGTTGCGCAGCGGCGCGACGAGCTGGATGAAGCCGAGCGTCAGCAGGATGCTCCCGGCGATGATGTGGGCGCCCATTGCGCTCGTGGCGATCGGTGTGCGTACGTCGTAGAGTCCCGGCAGCGCGTCGTTCCAGTGCGCGAGCTCATGCGTCACCCAGTCGCCGATATACGCAGCGAGAATATACATGCTGAACAGCAGCGAGCTCATCCAGACGGCCGCTGCTAGACAGACGCCCGACCAGCGCATAGCGACCGAACTCATCCCGGCTGACGATTCGCGCTGCGCCCCCTTACGCGCCTCCGATCAATGCGGGGCGCGGGTACGCGGGATCGAAGAACCGGGCGTGGAAGGCCCGGCGATGACAGAGAGGGAGAGTGAATCATGAGTACCGTTGCGCAGCCATTCGTCGCGGACATCGCCGAGCTTCGGCGGCGTGCGAAGGAGCACATGGAGCGGGGTCCTGTTACGGATAACTACCAAGGACGCGTGCAGCATGCCATCGACCTGTTGCAAGCGGCGCTGGCAACCGAGGTCGTCTGCGTGCTGCGTTACACGATGCACGCAATCGCGGCGGTCGGCATCGACAGCGAGAGCGTCAAGCAAGAGTTTGAAGAACACGCCAACGACGAGCGTCAGCATTTGGAGAAAATCGCCGAACGCATCAATCAGCTGGGCGGTACGCCGAACTTGAACCCCGAAGGCCTGCACACGCGCTCGGTCACCGAGTACGGCAACGCGGAGAAGCTCATCGACATGATCAAGGAGAACCTCATCGCCGAGCGGATCGCGGTGGAACACTACCGCGACCTTGTACGGTACTTCAGCGACAAGGATCCGACGACGCGTATCATGTTGGAAGGGATCCTCGCGCAAGAGGAAGATCACGCCGACGACATGCACGATCTTCTCGTTGCGCGGGAAGGAAAACCGTTTCTCGAGTCCTAGAACATCGTCCGTAGCGTGAACGCGCTGCACGCGATCGATGACGCCCGAGTAGGGCCGTTTCACCGACGTCTGCTCGTTTACGCCAACGCCGGTCTCTTCTGCGACGGATACATCCTCAGCGGCATCGGCCTTGCGATACCTTCGCTGACGCATCGCTTCCATCTTGATGATGCTGCCGTCGGCTTGATCGGAGCCGGTACGCTGCTCGGCATTCTCTTGGGTGCGGCCCTGTTCGGCGTGCTCACCGATCGGCTCGGGCGCCGCATCATGATGATCGTCGATCTCTTGGTCTTTGCGGTCGCTTCGCTGCTGCAGTTCTTCGCGGCGAGCACCACGGAGATCATCGCGTTGCGCATCGTGCTCGGCCTCGCAATCGGTGCAGACTATCCGATCGCGGGCGCACTCATCGCCGAGTACATGCCTGCGCGCGTTCGCGGCGCTCACCTCAACAGCATGCAGGTGACGTGGTTCGTCGGCGCTTGCGCTGCGTATGCGATCGGATATGCCCTGCTCGGCCTTCCCGAGAGCTGGCGCTGGATACTGGCAAGCTCCGCCGTCCCTGCGCTCATCGGTTTAGCGTTGCGGTCGAGCGCACCGGAATCGGCACGCTGGCTTGCCGCACGCGGGCGCCTGGCCGAAGCGAAGGCGATTCTGCAGCGTTGCTTCGGCGAAGCCGCGCACGAACTCCCAGAGCAGTCGAGTCATACGGTTCCGCTTGCTGCGATGTTGCGGCGGCCGTTTGCAGGCGCGCTCGCCTTTGTCTCGGCGATGTGGCTGCTCCAAGTCGTCCCGCTCTTTGCAATCTACACCTTTGCACCGACGGTCCTCAAGGAACTCCACATCGCAAACGCCGCAGCCGGATCGCTCGCCGTCACCGCGGCGTTCTTGATCGGCTCGCTCGTGGCGATTCCGCTCTTGGAGCGCGTCGGGCGCCGGCCGATCTGCATCGCCGGGTTCCTCGTGAGCACGCTTGCGTTCGCGGTCGTCGCATTCGGCGCGCCGGCGATGACCGTGCCCGCGTTTCTCTGCTACGCGATTGCCATCGGTGCGGCGGCAGGGCTCGAGCTCATCTATCCGGCGGAAATCTTCCCGACGCCGATCCGCGCCTCGGCAACGGGTTTCGCGGCGAGCATCAGCCGCATCGGCGCCTTCGTCGGCACCTTTGCGTTGCCGGTTGCCCTCGGGCGATTCGGCATCGTCGACGTGATGTGGGCTGCCGCCGCGCTGTCACTGATCGGACTCGCGATTGCGCTCGCGTTTGCTCCCGAGACGCGCGGACGGGTCCTGGACAGCCTTTCGTAAAAGATAGCCGCATGCGATCATGCTTCTTCTGCATCTGCGCGATGCTCGTCATGGGGCCGACCGTGGCGCTCTCCGATCCCGGCGACGCGGTTACTCAGCACGTGCTCGTCATGGATGGCCAAACACTTCACTACACCGCGCGAGCCGGGACGATCACGCTCTACGACAACAAGAATCAGCCGACGAACACGATGTTCTTCACCGCGTACACGCTCGACGGCGCGGATGCCTCAAGGCGCCCGGTCACGTTTTTCTATAATGGTGGCCCGGGTGGTTCGAGCGTCTGGCAGCGCATGGCCGCCTTCGGCCCGGTTCGCGTCATCGGGGGAACGCCGGGTGAGACGCCGAGCGCGCCCTATCGCGTCGTCGACAATCAGTATTCGCTGCTCGATCGCACCGACGAAGTCTATGTCGATGCACCGGCGACCGGCTTCAGCAGGCTTCTCCCGAAAGCAAACGGCTCAGATGTGTTCGGCATCGACGGGGACGCCGCGGCGTTCGCTCAGTTCATCGACCGCTATCTGTCCGAATACGGACGCTGGAACTCGCCGAAGTATCTCTTCGGCGAAAGTTACGGAACCGTTCGCTCCGCGGTCGTCGCGCATCTCATGGAAAGCGGATTCGGCCAGGCGGTTCAATTCAACGGGATCGTGCTCCAATCGTCGGCCCTCAACCTCGACCTGCTGGGGGACGACGAGAACGTCGGAGGCAACGACTGGCCGTTTGTGCTCTTTCTGCCGACGGAGGCTGCAACGGCGTGGTACTATCACCTCGTTCCGGGTGCGCCGTCGAGCTTGACGGCATTCCTCCAAGACGCGGAGCACTTCGCACTAACCGAGTATCTACCGGTCCTTGCCATGGGCGACAACGCGACGCCCGCGCAACGGGAGGACGTCGTTGCGAAGCTCCATCGTTTCACCGGTCTCTCGCAACAGTTCATCCGCGACTCGAATCTGCGGGTATCGCCGGGTAACTTTCGCAGCGAGCTCCTGCGCTCGCGCGGCGAGGTCGTCGGCTACATGGATACCCGCTATGCGGGCTACGATACCGTGGGGATGCGACAGCAGCCGAGTTGGGACACGTCCGATCTCGCGACGTCGCCTGCCGTGATCGCCGTTTTCAACGATTACGTGCGTAACGAGCTCGCGTACCATACGAACCTGCAGTATCTGCCGCTCGTCGACGTGCTCGCGCAGTGGAGCTGGCGCCACCAGACCGATCTCGGCGGCGATGCTGCACTTCTAGAACCACCGAATACGATCGTCGATCTCTCCGAGGCTATGGCCGAGAATCCCGGCATGCGGGTCTTCTCCGCGCAGGGGTACTACGACATGTCGACGCCGTTCTTTCAGCAAGAGTATGACTTTGCGCATCTGCACCTGCCGCCGGCTCTGCGTCGCAATCTGACGATCGAACACTACGAGTCAGGGCACATGATCTACTTTGATCCGGCGAGCCTCGCAAAACTCAAAGCCGACCTCGACCGCTGGTATGACGAAGCGGCGCGTTAGGACGGCTGCGGAGCCGGGCTCGCCGATGGATGCAGTTGCGTTTGTACCGTTCGGATGTTTGCCGTCGTTTGGGTCGCGAGATTTTGGTCGCCAATCTGTCGTGATATCGCTAACGACGCTTCATACGACTGCAGCGCGTCGGCGTACCGGCCCTCCTTCTCTTTGACTTCGCCAATGTCGTTGAGAGCGTTTGCCGCGCCGTCGCGGTCGCCTAACTGCTGGAAGAGCGTGAGTGACCGCTGCTCCGATCGCGACGCGTCGTCGTACCGGCCTTGATCCTTCTGCACGACGCCGATGTTGTCGAGCGCGCGCGCTGCGCCGTCGCGATCGCCCAGTTGCTCGAAGAGCGATAGTGCCTGCCGTTGCGATTGTAGCGCATCGGCGTACCGGCCCTGATTCCGTTGCACGTTGCCGATGTTGTTGAGAGCGTCCGCCGCGCCGTCGCGGTCGCCTAACTGTTGGTAGAGCGCGAGTGCCTGCCGGTGTGACTGCAGCGCGTCGGCGTACCGGCCTTGATCCTCCTGCACGATGCCGCTGTTGTCGAGGGCGTCAGCCGCGCCGTCGCGGTCGCCCAACTGCCGGTAGAGCGCGAGCGTCTGCCGGTATGATTGCAGCGCGTCGGCGTACTGGCCTTGATCCTCCTGCACGACGCCGATGTTGTTGAGGGCGCGCGCCGCGCCCTCGCGGTTGCCCAACTGTTGGAAGAGCGCAAGTACCTCGCGGTACGACTGGAGCGCGTCGGCGAACTGGCCGCGATCCGCTTGCACATTACCGATGTTGTTGAGGACGTTCGCCGCGCCGGTGTGGTCGCCCAACTGCCGGTAGAGCGCGAGCGCCTGCCGGTATGAATGGAGGGCGTCGGCGTACAGCCCTTGATTCCATTGCACGATGCCGATGTTGTTGAGAGCGCTCGCAGCGCCGTCGCGGTCGCCCAACTGCTCGAAGAGCGCGAGCGCCTGTTGGTGCGACTGCAGCGCATCGGCGTACCGGCTTTGATGCTCTTGCACGATGCCGATATTGTCGAGAGCGTTG
>JASHOG010000063.1 GCA_030041225.1 Vulcanimicrobiota bacterium
CTCGCGCGCCACCGTCGAGAGCGCCGCGTTGCGACGCGCTTCTTCTTCGGTGAGATGCTGCTGGAGCTCGACGTAGAGGCTCGCGGGAAAGAATGCGCGCAACGCGAGAAGGCGCTCGAACGTTGCGTGCTCACCGCCCATCAGCGCGATCAGGCCTTCATTTTTTCCATCGAAATCCTCGAGGAGGAGCCGCGCATCGCCTTTGCTCCCGCGAAGCTGCGCGCGCGAGATGAGCTCGCAGAGGTTCGCGTATCCTTCGGCGTTCTCGACGAGCAGCACGATGCGCGCGCCGTCCGCGAAGGTCAGCTCGCTGCCGATGATCGCCTCGACGCCGCTGCTGCGCGCATGCGTTGCGAAACGCACGGCGCCGTAAAGGCCGTCACGATCCGTGAGTGCAACCGCCGTTAAGCCGAGCTCGGCAGCGCGCTCGATGAGTTCTTCGGGATGCGATGCTCCGGTGAGAAAGGTGAAGTTCGAGTAGGCGTGGAGCTCCGCGTACAACGCTAGGGACGCCCTTAATCGTAAGCGCCGCGAATGTACCAGCGCTTACCCTGGCGATAGATGCGCACGAGCTTTCCATCCTCGAGCAGCACATCGTACTCGTCGCGCGTTACGTTCGTATCGGAGAACCAGCCCTCTTCGATGCGCCATGGGCCGCGCGCTTCACGTACGCGCCGCCCGGCAACGATCGCAGGCTCGCCGTGACGCACGAACACCTCGATCTCGCGCACGGCGCCCAGGCGCAGCTGCAGCCTCAGAGCTTCCACGGCTCGTACCAGAAGCGGCGCTCGAGTGCATGCGCCGCCCTCGTACGAGCGCGCTGCGGCGTCTCTCCGGTGAGCGCCTCGAGGCGCGCGAGCAGCACGGCAACGCTCCGCGGATCGGCGTCGACGGTGGGAAAGATCGGCATCTCCTCTCCTCCCTCTTCCGTCTGCATCGCCCGAACACGCAGCCCGACGATCGCGCATGGAAATGTCGCGCCGGTGAGCTTCGCGCGCACGATGTCGCCGAGTACTTTTTCCTGCGCGCTCGGCGAAGCAACGGGAATCTCACTGCGGCATTCCGTTCCGTCTTCGAGCTCGAGCGTTAGCTCGAGCGCACCGATGCGTCGCCCGCAGCGCTCCAAGTCGGCGCAGAGTCGTGCGAGCACGAGACGCAGCGCGAAGAAGAGCTGTGCCTCTTCTTCTACGCGTCCCTCGCCGAAGCTCGCAGCTTCGATGACGATGCGCTGCGCGCGTGGGAGAAATGGCGTGCGATCCTCACCGCGCGCTGCCGCATGCCACTGCGCGGCTTGCACGCCGAAACGGCGTACGAACGGTCCGTGCGGGAGGCGCGCAAGATCACCGAGCGTCGTAACGCCGAGCATGCGAAGGCGCTCGCGCAACCGCTCGTCGATATCGAGCAGATCGATCGAGAGCGGCGCGAGAAACCTTGCCTCGTCCCCAGGACTGCAGATCGTATCGCCGCTTCTCCTTGCGGCGGCATAGGCGGTAAACTTATCGGCCGCTGCACCAATGGAGAGGGGGGCCGCAAAAGGCGCAAGGCATGTGCGCACGTGCGCCATCCACTCATGCGGCTCTCCCGGCATACCGCGCATGTCGAGGTACGCAAGGCCCGTCCGAGCATCGTCGACGAGCGGCGAGACGTCATCGAGCGCATCGAGCATCGCCTCCCATAACGACGCCGACTGTTCTGCATCGGCGAGCACGCAGAGCAGGAGCGACGGCAACGATGTTAGCGTATGCATCGCACGCGCACGCTTTCATGGCGGATGCGAAGATGCAGCTCCTCACCCTTGACGTGCTCGCAACGCAAGCGCATCTCCGCAATCGCCGCAAGCTCGCACGAAGGCTGCGGCGTGACGACGAGCAGCAGCACGTTGCTCTTGTGCGCAAGGGCGGCAAGGCGCGTCCAGAGCATCGAGCGCAGCGGCGGCGCGTCGAGTGCGATGACACTACAGGTGCGGGAGCGCAAGAGTGCATCGGCGGCGCGTGCGGTGATCAGTGGCGCGTTCGCTGAGACGACGAGCAGCCGCTCGAGCACGACCCCCGCGGCTGCGAGGTCGGGGGGATAGAGGGCTCCGCTGTCGATCACCGCTGCCAGGCCACGCCGGGTGGCCTGGGCGAGCAGGCGCGCCGCAAGCGCCCAGTGCCCCAAAGCCGGCCCCTCCAACGTCGTCAGCGTGCCGGTAGGAAAGCCTCCACCAAGAGCCTCATCGAGGGGGAGGATCGCGCTCGCAAGCCGTTCCCGTTTGCCCGGCACAGTGCCGGCCCGAAGCCGTTCTCTCAGCTCCTCGAAGGCCGCCCTTTGTGCCGCCGAACCCATGGCCTTCCATGCTATCGAACATATGTTCGATAGTCAATATGGCGAGTGCCGCCTCACGAGAGGCTAGGGGGTGGGGGTTGCGACCGGCTCGGTGGGGTTGGCCTTACACGAGTTCGCCGCTTGTACGACGGACTGCGTGAGGATGTTCTCGCGATGGCCGGTTTCGGTGCGCAGCCACTGCATCGCGTCGATGAGGCGAGTAACCGGCGTGTGACCGACGGAGCCGGTGATACCGGGGACGGCAAGCGGATCCATCTCGTACGGATTCTGTTGAATACCCGCCTGATTCGGATCGACGAGCATCGGGTTCGGTGTCGTGACAGCCGGCGTGTTCAGGACGTCAGGGCCCGTCGCTGCCTGTATGTTTGGGTCTTGCAGGCCCTGCGTCTGCATCTCCGCGAGCTGCTGCGTCTGCACGTAGCCATTGATGATATCGAGCGAAACCGCCTGGGCCGCAAGCACTTTTAACAACTCGTCACGCATCTCGTCGAGCTGCTTCTGCTCGTCGGTTGTCGGATTCGCGGGGAAGAC
>JASHOG010000005.1 GCA_030041225.1 Vulcanimicrobiota bacterium
GCAATCGCCGCCGCCGTTTGGAACCGGCGGATCGCCGACGATGCGCCGCACGCCGATCGCAAACGAAGAGCCGGCGTCGATCTGGTACGCATAGGCGACCCCTTCAAACCATTGGGTGTTGTCGGGCGTGCGCGGCAGGTACTGCGCGGTGTCGTCGTCGCTGAACGTCAGCGAGCCTTTGCTGCCGACGCGCATCGTCGAGGTTCGAAACCATGTGTCCAAACGACCGAGGCCATAGGTTCCCGTGTAGAACTGGATCTGCGTCGGCGTCGCCGAGGAACCATGCGTGGGGAAGTTGTTCAAGTTGTTCTGCATGCCGCTGTGGTAGGTGACGCTGAAGCCCGCCGCTTGAGAGATGGGCTCGAGCGCCGGCCCAAAGCGCCAGTAGTCGGAGCCTGACGAGACCTGGATGTCAACCGTGCTCTTCGTCAGAACGTCGAGCAGCAGCTGATTGTCGCTCTGCGCTTGACCGTAGCTCACGCCTTGGTAGCGGTCGAGAAAGCTGCTGACGCCGATCGACGAGAGAGCGTCCTGCGGCGAAAACGTCCAGACGCGCGCGGAGTAAAGTCCGTACCCGGCGATGCCTGGATGCGAATCGAAGCCGTCGACAGGGTCGAATTCGTCGCCGACCTGACGCACGGCGCCGTAGAGCGCGAAGTGCTGGTCGCCCCAACCCGCTCCCGCGTCGATCCAGTTGCCTTGGCTCGGATCGGTAACGTTTGTTCCTGAATCGGTGGCGTAGTTCAGGTAGGCGTTGAGGTACTTGCCATTCCACCAGCTGACGCCGGCTTCGTTCGAATCGTCGACGAGATCGGGAAGATCGGCGCTCACGTGTTGGACGGCGGCATTCCACTGGTTGTTGTCCGATGTGTAGGTGAGTGCCGTCGCGTCGTCCGTGCGGTCCATGCCGATCGCGTCGAATGCCGCGAGGCCGAAGTTGCCCTCTCTTCCCTCAAATGCGTATCCGTCTATCGGCGTGGGGATCGCTGTCGTGTAGAGCGTCGTACGAAAACCGTTGCAAAGGTTGCAGTTGAAGTCATTGAAGTACCCCGCGGCCTGCGTGAAGAATGGGCGCACCTCGCTGAAGACGCGCTGATAGACCGTCGGCGCGATCGTCTGTTGGTCGATTTCTACATCAGAGTAGTCGGGATGGAAGGTGCCGTAGAACGCCGCCGTCTGCGAGACCGGCACGGAGAAATCGGCGCCGACGCGAGAGGTTGAGCCGCCGATGGTTTTGCTCGCTGCCTCGGCGAGTCCATAGAGGCCGAGCCGCGGCTTCGGCAACGGCGGGCGTGAGACGAGCGTCATCGTGACGCTTCCCGCGCGAGCTGGGTCGTCGGGATTGGTCTGCGCGGTGTCGTACGACCACACGTTGAGCTCGCCGGTCGATCGCACGTAGCGAATGAACTGCATGCGCCACGTTCCGACGTGCGCCCCGTGAATGACGGCGAGCGGAATCGCCATCGTGACCGTGTAGCCGTCGCTGGTCGCAACTCCCCGCGTCTGCCACTGAGGCTCGAAGTCGACGTTCTCGCTCGAGGCTTCATTGTGCGCGCCGTTAGGATTCGATTCAAACTGATATTGGAATCCGGCAGGGCCGGTGGGCCAAAGATCGACCCAGACGGCATCGTCGGTCCATGCGAGACCGCCGTTGACGTTGCTGCCGCCGGCGACGGTATCGTTGCTGTGTTGCGTCGCGACGAGCGGCGCGTGCTGCACGGCGTCGAAGCGCACGTAGAGATACTTTCCGTCGCTTGCGACGTGCACGGTCGTCGGGTTTTGCGCCGCCTTCTGGTGCCCCGCGTCCCAGGAAAGAGAGATCGCCGTTCCCGGCCATGAGCTGACGGGCGCCGAGGGGTCGAGCGGCGGTGCGGCCCGGACGACCGGGACCGTCAGCGAGAGCATACAGCGGCGAACCTCCTAAATATTTAAGAGCAGCGTAACCGGGTCGATCGGGTTTGTCAACTAATCTTTTAGTTGACACGCGAGGGCGCTCGTGGTAGGGTACTCTTATATCGTTAAGGGAGTTTCGAATGCCGAGGAAAGCTTCGCAGACGCTGACTGGTGCCGAGCTACGGATCATGGAGGTGCTCTGGAAGAAAGGGAGCGCCACGGTCGCCGAGGTCACGACCGCTTTACCGCCTCCGCCGGCTGCGTACAACACCGTGCTCACGATGCTGCGCATCCTCGAACGCAAGGGGCACGTGAAGCACGAAGAGGTCGGGCGAGCCTTCGTCTATCGGCCCGCGATCGCTCGCGATGATGCGGCGCAATCGGCAGTCGGCGATCTCTTGCAGAGATTCTTCCGAAACAATCCGGGCGAGCTCGCGTTACGGTTGATCGAGCATGAGCGTCCGTCGGCGAAAGAGCTCGCTCGCTTGCGAGCGCTGATCGAGCGGTACGAGGAAAAGTCATGAACGCGCTGCACGTTCTCGATGCTCCCGCACGCGCGATCGCGACGATCGCAATCAATGCGCTTTGGGAAGACGCGATCATCGTTCTCGCCGTCGCGCTCCTACTTCGCCTCTGGCCGCGTCTGAACGCGGCAACCCGTTACACGGCATGGTTCCTGGCGCTCATCGCCGCCCTTGGCGCGCCCGTCGCGACGACGCTCTCGGTGCGTTATGTCATCCCGAGCCCTTCGACTGCGCTTCGCGCGCTCAGGGTAAACCGAGTCGAGGGACCGACGCGGAGCATTGCGGCGCTCCCTCGACTCCGCGCCTCCGGTGCTTCGCCGATGACAACGCAACGAGCGGAGCCTATCCTGAGCGCGCGAAGCGCAGTCGAAGGGCTCGGCGTGACGAGGCCGCAGATTGCGCTACCGACCGATGCCGCAATCGCGATCGCGTTACTCTGGGTCCTTGCCGCCCTCGTCATCCTCGTGCGGCTCGTTGCAGGGCTCGTGAAGCTCGAGAGCCTGAAACACAACGCGTTACCGCTCCCGCTCGAGTACCGTGACGCGCTTCTCCGCTTCCGAGCGGACTCACACGGACGCGACGTACGTTTTTGCGTGAGTGACGAAACCGAGGTGCCCGTCGCCGTAGGGCTCTTCGACTCGATGATTCTCATACCGCGCTGCCTGCTCGACTCGCTTTCCCAAGAGGAGCTCGAGCAAGTCTGCCTGCACGAGCGTGGACATCTACGTCGTGCCGACGACTGGACGAATCTGTTGCAGCGCGTCCTCGTTGCGCTGCTTTGTCTCAGTCCGGCCGTCTATGCTATCGCGCGTGGCCTCGATCTCGAGCGTGAGGTTGCGTGCGACGACGACGTCGTTACCGAAACCGGCGCGGTCCGTCCGTACGCACAATGCCTCACGCGAATGGCTGAGGTGACGGCATGGCCGCATCGCGCGCTCGCCGCGCCCGGCGTTTTCGTGACGCGCCGCGGCATCTCGGAGCGCATAGAGCGTCTGCTACGTGCCGGAAGAAATGCGACGCGCGGGCTGGCTCTCGGTCCGTCGGCAACGGCGATCGTTCTGCTCGCCGCGCTGACGCTTGGCATGGGCCTCGTCGCGCCAACCATCGCCGCCCCGTCACCCGCGCCGACGCCGCACGTCATCTCGATTCCTGCGCATCATGTCCACGTGGCGGCGAAGCATATTCACATTCCGGCGAAGCACGTCTACGTTCGCGGTTACGATGTGAACGTTCCGCCTGTTCACGTGAACGTACCGGGCGTCCACGTGCACGTTCCGCCTGTGGACGTCAATGTCCCGGGAGTGAACGTCAACGTACCGGCCATCGACGTCGATGTCCCGGAGATGCATTTTGACGTCCCCAACCCGACTGCGAACTTCCGTAGCGCGTCCTGCACCTCTGCGTGCGAGTTCGACAAGGTGAACTGGCCGGGGCGCAATCTCAGCGGCAGAAGCTATTCGGCTTCCAGCTTCAGCGGTGCGATGCTCGCCGGCGCCGACTTCTCTCACGACGTTTTCAACGCAGTAGACTTTTCCAAAGCGGATCTGCGCAACGCGAACTTTACCGATGCCAAGCTCGAGTACGTCGACTTTTCCCATGCGCGGCTGGACGGGGCGCGCTTCGATGGTGCCACGCTTGACGTCTGCGATTTCAGTGGCGTCGACATGAGATCGGTCGATCTTTCCCGCGCACACCTCGACTCGCTCTGCGCGATGTCACTGTCGCACACGTCTTCGAGCGCTCCGCGGCATGGCGAATCATATCTGTACCTGCTCGCAAAAGCCGGGTACGGTAATATCTCCGCTTCGGATGTTGAGGAACTCTTCGACGACGGCGTACCCGCCAGGCACGACATTATTCGGTTGCGGGACGACGGCTTCTAGACGAAACAAACGCGTTAGTTAACGCGTACAAAGAGGCATGCTGCTTAAGCAAGGGATCGCACCACTGTGCGTCGCCCTGCTTATGTTTCTTGAGTGCCTTTTGCCGATCGCGGCGTGGCCGGCGACGCCCGGTACGGCGATCGACGTTCCCGTTCTGCCCGCGCCACCGTCGATGAGCGGCACCGTCGATGCGTCGTGGAGCAAAGCGGAGAGTCTAACGCTCGACATGGACTTCACCTATCACCGTGCGGCGACCGAGGCGACGACGGTCTATGTCGGGCAGGAGAATGGGTACCTCGATATTGCTTTCGTCGCGACTCAACGCGAAACAATTACACAAGCACAAGTGACGAACGGGTCGAGCGTCGTCAACGACGACTACGTCGAGGTCGCTCTGAATCCTCAGGGAACCCATGGTTTCGCCTATGCGTTCTATGCAAATCCGCGCGGGGCACGCTTTCAAACCTCGAGCGAGAATACTGCATATACGCCGGAGTGGAGCGCGGTCGGGGTGACGACGCCCAAAGGTTACGGGGTGACGATGCGCATTCCGCTACGAGTCATCCGCAACGGAGGCTCGAGCACGTGGCGCGCACAGTTCATCCGCTACACGATCGCGACCAACGGGCTCGCGGTGTGGACCTACGCTCCCGATGCATCTAACATCACCGACGCCTCATTTTATGGCGTTCTTCGTAATGTTGGAGCGCAAGGGCCGACCAAGACACGTCCCCAGCCCCGCGTTCAGCCGTACGCGCTCGGCGAGCTCACGCCGAAGTGGAACGGCGGCGACACATCGCGCGTCGGGCTCGATGCATCGCTTCCGATCACGCCGACGGCATCGTTCGTGACCTCGCTCCATCCCGACTACTCGAACGTCGAGATCGATCAGCAGACGATCGCGCCGACCGCCTTCGCGCGGCAGTATCAGGAAGTGCGGCCGTTCTTCACCCAGGCGGGCTCGTTCTTCAATCAGACCTTCTCGTGCAATAACTGCCCCGAGTCGCTCTATACGCCGTCCATCCCGGTTTTCTCACAAGGCTATGCCGTCGAGGGCACGCAGGGCCCGGTCAGCTTCGGCGCCTACGATGCGATCGGCGATGCGCGAACCGATGACGCTGCGGCTGCGACGTATTCGCTAGATAACACGAGCGAGATTGAGTCAATCTCGCTCCAGCGCGTTGCTGCCGATCTCCCAGGAATCGAGGACGACACGACGACGATGGATACGGGTTATCTCAATCAGCAGTCGCACTTCGGGGCTTATTTCAACTTTGGGATGGATCGGGGCACGCTCGTGACCGATCCGCAAGAGGCGAATTACTTCGAGGGTGGTCCCTTCTACAACACCGCGACCACATCTGTCGGCATCATATACCAGCGGATCGGCTCGCAGTACGATCCGCTCGATGGCTATGTGCCGATCAACAATGTCGCGGGGTACGAAATCGGTGCGCGGCGCACGTGGAACTTCTCGCCGAGCTCGCTGTTGCACGACATCACAACTTTCGACGAATACTCTCGTTACGGCAACGATGAAGATGAAATCGGTGAGACACTTTCGTACGAGCAGGTTAACTTCGACCTGCGCGACCTGCTGACGCTGCAACTCGTCGGAAGCAGCGAAGGGGTGCGTACCTCCGACGCCGAGTTTCTTCCCTTCAACGGCAACAGCGTTCTGATCGGCTATCGCTACGGTGCGACGAATCAGAGCTCGGCGACCTCGACGAACACGCCGTCGTACATCGAGTATCAGTCCGGCTTGTATTACCA
>JASHOG010000064.1 GCA_030041225.1 Vulcanimicrobiota bacterium
AGCAGCGAGTACGTCAATCCGAGGGGCGCCAAAACTAACGTGACGTTGACAGCATAGAAAAACACGCGCTCGACGCCGGAGCCGGCACTCGCGGTGACCAAGATCGCAAATACGATCACGCTGACATATTCTAGCGAGAGCGGTACGCCGGCCCAACTCACGCGTGAACGCTCGACGCCTCTCGTCGCTGCAATCGCACCAAACAGACAAAGCACGGGAAAGAGGCACGGAAGAACGATCGTCAGGAGCTGCGAAATCGCTCCGTGCCCCGTCAACTCCATCGGCAGCTCGACTCGTGCCGTCCAGGCACCGGCGCACGCGGCAATTGTATAGAGCGCGGCAACGGCAGCGCAAACGTACGATGCCCACGCGAGGAACGAGCGCAACGCTGACGCCGGTAACGCAAAGAGCATCGCGTACGTCGCGAGGAGCGCGATGCCGGCGGTGTTTGGAATTCCCGAGAACGCCGCAAGCACGGCATCGAGAGCCGGCCACGGCGTGATCCAGTTCTGCGGCTGGAACGAGAGGCCGATGTTGGAGAGGATGAGCAGCAATGCGAGCACTCGCGCATCACGACGCTCGGGACGCAGCCAAGAGATGATTCCTGCAAAGAGAAGCATCCAGAAGATGCCGGCGTTGGCGAACCAGCCGTCAGATGTCATCTGTAGCTGCATTGCGCGTACTGCGAAGTGCAATGTTGCGCTCCCGCGTCGAATCGTCAGGTCGGCGCGCTCACCGAGCCACCACCACTTCGTCTCCCAGCGATAGCGTTCGCCGGGAGAGAGTGCACGCAGATCGATGATGTCGCCGGTGCGTAAGCCCACGCGGTACGCGTCGCTTCCCGGCGTAACGGTGAGCCGGTCGGCAAACGGAGCCACCGTCGTGATTTCGACGCCGTACGAGCCGGCGAAGCCGCTCGGGGTAAAACCGGGAAGCACTGCCATGTGGCCGACCTGCATCCACACCGTGAGCAGCAGCTGAAGAACGCCAAAGGCGCATAAGCCCAGCAAAAGCAGACGCCAGGCCTTGGTACTCATGGCGTGAGCGCCTCCTGCGAGCGCACCATCGTTTGCTCGTTCAGCCCGTAGGGACACTCTCCCTTGAGTGATGTGCCACCTGTAGCGCCCATGCCGGAAACGGCGAGAAATCCCTACGCGTCAGTCCGTCGATAGCAGTGATTACCACGGGGAGCGGACCCGAGTTATCATACAAGATGGAGCGATCTGCAAGCGCTAGTGCCGCGGGGAGATTCTCTAAAGAGCGTGGGTATCGCCGCCTGATATCGGCTTCGGGAACGGCGTGCCTTCCCCGCGCGACGCGTGCTGCAACACGCTCTACATTGATATCCTCGCTGCTCGTTCCGATGTAGATAAGTTCGATCTCGTACCCGAGCTCTTCGGCGCGCCGCATGATGCGAAGCGCGAAGCGGCCGGCAAGCGTCGTCGATGCTACGTTTTGCTGCCCTGCCTGCCCGCATGGTCGACCCATTGCCGGCTCCGTTGGCGCCGGCGACGACGGTGAGAACCGGCATCTCCTATGATCTCGGCGCGCCGGTGATCTCGCGAACGGCTTCGATGAACGCCTCAGTGTATAGCCTTACAAACTCCGCCCATGTCTTCGTCGTCATGCGTCCCTCGCTTCTCCCTTCGTATCAGGTGCCCCGGCAACCATTGAAAAGGGCCTGCCGTGTTCGAACAAACCCGCCTGTTTCGGCGCGCCCGGCACCAAGGACGCGACACGCAGTCCGAGCAAGCGCACCGGTGCGCCACCGAGCTGAGTGCGGCGCAGACAGTGCACGGCGGCGCGAAAGATACGCCGTGGATCGCGTGTCGGCTCCGCGAGATGCGTTTGACGGCCCATCACAGTAAAGTTTGCGCGCTTGATCTTTACGCCGACGGTTTGCGCGCTCAAGTCTTCTTTGGCAAGCGACTCCGCGACGTCACGCGCCTGCTCACGCAAGAGCGAGACAAGCTGCGATTCGTCGCGGACGTCGTATTCGAATGTCTCCTCACTCGAGATCGACTTCGTCTCGCGCCCCGGCTCGACGTCGCGTGTGTCAATGCCGCGGGCAAGATCGCGAACGTGCGCGCTCCACGAGCCGAAGAGCTCGTGGAGCAGAGAGTCGTTGGACTCCGCAAGCTCGCCGATGCGCGTAATCCCTACCCCTTCGAGCCGGGCCTGCGTCTTCGGACCAATGCCCCAAAGCCTGCCTACCGGCATCGGCGCGAGAAACGGCGCTTCGTCGCCGGGCACGACGGCGAGAAAACCGTCGGGTTTGCATGTGTCGGAGGCGATCTTCGCCACCATCTTCCCGCTTGCGACGCCCGCGCTCACCGTGAGCTGCGTTGCCTCGAAAACGTCCGCGCGAATCGCGCGTGCGGTCTCGCATGCGTCTTCGAACGTGAGATCGCCGAGAGCGACAAAGGCTTCGTCGAGCGAGAGGCCCTCGACGGGAAAGCCGCGTGCGCCGAAGATCTCGAAGATCTCTCTCGAGACGCCGCGGTACTTCTCCATGTGGGGCGGCACCACGACAAGGTCGGCGCAGTACTCGCGTGCTCGATAGAGCGGCAGCGCGGATCGCACGCCGAAGGGACGCGCCTCGTACGACGCCGTGAGCACGACCGCGCGACGGCTCGAGCCTGCAACCGCGAGGGGCTTGCCGCGCAGCGTCGGGTCGTCGCGAATCTCGACGCTCGCGTAGAATGCATCGACGTCGAAGTGCGCGACGAGCACGCCTGAGCTCTATGCGGCGGCGGCGCCGCGTGCGATCGTGAGAATCGTTTGCATGTTGCGCGCGTCGTCGGCGTCATCGCCCGGCGTCTCGAGAATTGCCGTCTTTTCGCGCAGCTCCGGACGCGCCAGAAACGCGCGAAAACCTTCGACGCCGATCTTTCCGTCGCCAATATGCCAATGGCGATCGCGGTTCGCGCCGAGCGGCACTTCGGTGTCGTTGAAGTGAAAGACGTGAACGCGATCGAGCCCGATGCATTCCGCGACGTCATAGATGAAGCGGCTGACGCCGGCGGGCGTGTCGATCTCGTATCCCGCCGCCCAGGCGTGCGCCGTATCGAGGCAGACGCCGAGCTGCGGATGAGCGAGCGCCTTCACAAAGCGCCCAAGCTCCTCGAGCGTACCGCCCGCAAGGTTTCCGGCGCCGGCGGAGTTCTCCATCACGAGGTACACGCCGGGCTCGATCTTCGCAAGTGCCTGCTCGAGTGCGCGGCAGATCGCGGCGAAGCCTTCATGACGGTCGCGCTTCCCATACGAGCCGAGATGCGTGTTGACGTACCGGATGCCGCCGAGTGTTGCGACGGCGAGGTCGTTCTCGAGCAGGTGAATCGATCCGTTGTAGATTTTCGAGTCCTCGCTGCCGAGGTTGATGAGGTACGGCGTGTGGCTGACGCACGGATCGATGCCGGCCTCGCGCCGCAGTCGCGCGAACTCCTCGAGCGCGGTAACGTTCGCCGCCGACGTACGATAGCTGCGCGGATTTGTCGAGAAGACTTGCATCGCATTGCAGCCCATCGCTTTCGCGTGCTCGACCGCCGCCGCGTACCCATTCCCAACGCGGACGTGCAGCCCGATCCTCACGGAGCTGAGTCGCGCTCGAGCGCCGCCGGCTCGATTCCGAGCGGCGGGAGATTATCGAGCGAACGAAGACCGAATGACTCCAGGAAGAACTGGGTCGTCTCGTAGAGTACGGGCCTCCCGACGACGTCTTTGCGCCCCGCCTCGCTGATGAGGTTGCGGTCGAGCAGCGTCGCTACGACGCTGTCCGAGTTCACGCCGCGAATCGACTCGATCTCGCTCTTCGTCGTCGGCTGCAAGTGAGCGACGATCGCGAGCGTTTCCATCGCCTGCGGAGAGAGCGTCGTCTTCGGCGGAAGCAGGTAGGCTTCGACGGCGGCGCGAGCTTCAGGCGAGGTCGCAAAGCGATACCCGCCTCCGGCCTCGCGCACAACGATCCCGCGTTCCGCGTATTCTTCTTCCAGGCGCTGCAACGCGAGCGCAACGACCTTCTCGTCTTCGCCGATAAGCCTCGCAATGCTCTTGGTACTGAGCGGCTCGCTCGCCACAAAGAGCAACGCCTCACACGCTTTTTTTATACGCTCCGCTGCCGCGCGGAGCAACTCGCCGTCCGCATGGGGCTCCATCCTGGCAAAGGGCACGATGTGCTCCTCGATCGCCATGTTCAGCGCCGCTCCCGCGACATCGAAAAGAGTCGGATGTCGTCGAAGGCCGCCGGCTGATCGTAGCCGATGCGTCTGCGCCGAACGAGCTCGAGGATTGCAAGAAACGTCGCGATGATGATCTCCCGTGTCGCGCCGAGTTCGCGGCAGAGCCCCGTGAAGAGTACCTCCTTGCGTTCTTTCAACGCGCGCATGATGTACTCCATCTGCGCCGCAACTGAGATGAGCTCCGCGGCGATCGAGCGCTTCGACGGCCGCGCCTCCTCTAACATCACGCGAAGGGCCCGGTTGAGCCTCTCGGCGTCGATACGATAGCGCTGAATCAGCTCGCCCGACGAGTCGCCGCCTTCGCGCGTGAAGTATCCGCTCGCCTCGTATTGGCGCCGGCGCAGCTCCTCGCCGATCTCCCGATATTTCGAGTATGCGATCAGGCGACGGCGCAAGCGCTCCTCGATCTCCTCCGCGCTCTCGCCCTGCTCGTCGAGCAGCTCCTGCGGAATCGGCGGCAGCAGCGCCTTCGACTTCAAGAAGACGAGCGTCGCCGCGATGACGAGATACTCAGCGGCGATCTCGACGTCGAGCTCCTCCATCATCGAGACATAGGCGAGATACTGCTCGGCAACGGTCGCGAGCGGAACCGTCGCGATGTCGAGTTGCTGCTCCTTCACGAGATGCAGCAATAGATCGAGCGGTCCGTCGAAGACGTCGAGCCGTACGCGGCACGAGCCCTGCTCCGGGGATTCTAACGAAGCGATCTGCGTCAAGAAGTCTTTTGCTCGACCGCCGGAACGACGCTCGGCAACTCGCCGAGCGCGTCGGGATGAGCGAGGAGATACTCGGCTGCCAAGTCGACGAGACGCTTCTCGTTGACGTACTTCAGCGTTCGACGCGCCGCCCCGATCTCGAACCAGCGGCACTCCTCGACCTCGTGGTCGTGGTTCTGCGCCTCGCCCGAAAGGTAGCGCATGAGGTAGAACGTGACGCTCTTGCGGTGCTTCGCCTTGCCGACGTAGAACCAGAACGAAATCTCGTTCAAGCGCGCAACGATCTCGCCCCAACAGCCGGTCTCCTCGTGCACCTCGCGCAGAGCCGCCTGCTCGTGCGATTCGCGCCTCTCGACGTGGCCTTTCGGGAGCGTCCAAACACGTGGCGAGCGCCGCCCAATGAGGAGCGCCTCGTAGCCCGGCCCAAGCGGACGCACGAGCAAGCCGCCTGCCGAGACCTCGTATTTGATCCGCATATCAGTGAAAACCGCCTTCGCGAGCATTGAGGAGGCGCCTCGCGCGCCCCTCGCCTACTTCGATTATAGCGAGGGCGCCAAGAGGGCCCAGCTTGCGACCTTGCCATGAACAAGCTAGTTTGATAAGCTAGTTTATATGAAGAAAGTAGGCCTCTTCGAGGCGAAGACGCATTTCTCGGCGCTCGTCGACGACGCGCTCGCCGGAAAGACGACGGTCATCACTCGTCGCGGTAAGCCTGTCGCCGAACTTCGGCCGATCGCCGCCGATCGAACCGCCCGAGCTCGGCAATCCGTTGAGCGGCTGAAAGCGCTTCGTTCAAGGCTGAAGGGACCGCCGATCAGCGCCCGCGAGTTGATTGACGAGGGCCGCAAATGATCGTCATCGATGCTTCAACGGTCATTTCGTCCGTGCTCGAGGACGAGAACAGCGTCGCCGCGACGCTTGCGCTAGAACACGTCGCGGACGAGAGCGGCGTCGTTCCCTGGAACTTCTGGACCGAGATCATTCACGCTCTCCTTCGGGCTGAACGAAGAGGTCGCATCGATGAAGCCACGGCCGACCTCGATCTCGTCGAAATTCAGGCGCTTCCGCTCGAGGCAGACTTTCCCGATCTCCACGCTACCCTTTCGGCCGCTCGAAGGTACCAGCTAACGGGATACGACGCCGCGTATCTCGCGCTCGCAATGCAGCTGCAGCTTCCGCTTGCGACGGTCGACGCAACCCTCGGCGCCGCCGCCAAAGCAGCAAAGTGCGCTTGGAAGGCGCGTTAACGAGAAGCTCGCCAACGAAGGTCCGGCTGCCGCGCGGCGCGGGTCTCGTCGACGCGACCGACCACCGTCGTGACGGGCGCGTCGAGCAGTTCTTGCGGATTCGTTTTCGCCGTTTGCACGATGTCGCGTAATACGTCGACGAATCCATCGAGCGTCTCCTTCGACTCGGTCTCCGTCGGCTCGATCATGAGGCATTCGGGCACGATGAGCGGGAAGTACATCGTCGGCGCCATGTAGCCGCGGTCGAGTAGCGCCTTCGCGATGTCGAGCGCGCGCACGCCGGTCTCCTTCTTCAGCTGCTGCGCCGATGCGACGAACTCGTGGCGGCAGATCTCGGGATACGGCGTCTCGAGAAACTCGGCGATCTTCACGCGCATGTAGTTCGCGTTGAGCACCGCGTACTGCGAGACCTTCGTCAAGCCTTCTGCGCCGTTTGCGTAGAGATAGGCGAGGGCGCGAACCGCGTGCGCAAAGTTCGACCAGAACGAGCGCACAGGGCCGATCGACTTTGGGCGATCGAAGTCGAGCCGAAAACGATCGCCGTCGCGCACGACGTACGGCGTCGGTAGGTACTCGACGAGGTGCGCCGCGACGCCGAGCGGGCCGTGGCCGGCACCGCCGCCGCCGTGCGGAATCGTGAACGTCTTGTGCGTGTTCAAGTGCATGAGGTCGAAGCCCATGTCGCCCGGGCGCGTGTTGCCCATGAGCGCGTTTGCGTTCGCACCGTCGTAGTACATGAGTCCGCCGGCCTCGTGCACGGCATCGGCGATCTCGTGAATGCGCTCCTCGAAGAGGCCGAGCGTGTTCGGATTGGTCATCATGCAGACGGCGGTGTCGGGGCCGACGACGTTGCGAATCTCCACCGGATCGACGCGCCCGCGCGCGTCGCTCTTGAGAGAGATCACTTTGAACCCGCACATCGCCGCCGACGCCGGGTTCGTGCCGTGCGCCGTATCCGGAACGATGACCTTGTCGCGCTGTGTCTCGCCGCGGTCCCGGAAATACTTCTTCGCGATCAAGAGCGCTGCGAGTTCGGCCTGCGCGCCGGCAGCAGGATTGAGCGAGAAAGCCGCCATGCCGAAGAGCGAGCAGAAACTGCGTTCCAGCTCGTGCATCACCTGCAACGCACCTTGAGACAAATCGTCGGGCGTGAAGGGGTGGAGCTCGGCAAACTCGCGTAGGCTCGCGAGTGCATCGTTCACCTTTGGGTTGTGCTTCATCGTGCACGAGCCCAGCGGATAGAAGCCGACATCGATTCCGAACGTTCGCTGCGAGAGGCTCGTGTAGTGCCGCACAACATCGAGCTCGGTGTTGTCGGGAAGCGGCAAGTCGTCGCGCAGGACGTTCGCCGGCATAAAACTCTGCAGAGGCTTGCCGTGCTCGACATAACGCGTCGCGCGCCCCTCCTGCCCGAGCTCGAAGATGAGTGGGGAGGCAGTGCGATCAGACACCGGCGCCGACACGCGTCACCTCCTGTAAGGCGGCGGCGAGCTTCGCGATCTCGCCCGACGTGGTGAGCTCGGTGGCAGCCATGAGAATGCACGTGGAGTACTCCGGATACCAGCGGCCGAGATCGAGGCCACCGAGAACTCCGCGCGCTCGCAACGCCGAAAGCACCTCTCCCGCCGGGCGGCCGACGTCGGCGACGAGCTCGTTGAAGAACGGCGCGGAGAAGCGTAGACGTACACCGGCGTTCGCAACGGCTGTCGCGAGCTCGCGCGAGCGCTCGAGGTTCAGCGCGGCGACGTCGCGCAATCCGGTCTTCCCCATCAGCGCGAGGTAGATCGTTGCGATGAGCGCGCAGTGCGCTTGATTCGTGCAGATGTTCGAGGTCGCACGCTCACGTCGAATGTGCTGCTCGCGCGCCTGGAGCGTCAGGACGTACGCCGTGCGTCCCGCGTTATCGACGGTCTTGCCGACGAGTCGACCGGGGATGCGGCGCATGTGCTCGTTCGTCGTCGCGATGAAGCCGACGTACGGGCCGCCGTAGGCGATCGGCACGCCGAACGACTGCGCCTCTCCCGCGACGATCTGTGCGCCCCACGAGGCCGGCGTCGCGAGCGCGGCAAGCGCGAGCGCCTCGGCGACGACCGCAATAGGCACTGCACCGTTGTTGCGAACAGCTTGAAGGGCCTCGCCGTCGAGTGTGTCGACGTTCCCGAAGAAGTTGGGCGACTGCAGCGCGACGCCCGCATACTGCGTCTCGCGCAGCATCTCAGCGAGCGCGCGGAGATCGGTCGTTCCATCGTCCGCGAGCGGAGCCTCGTCGATCGCGACATCGAGGCCGTCGCAGTAGGTCTTCAATACAGCGCGGTAGTTCGGATGAACGGCGCGCGAGACGAGGAAGCGCTGCCGCCCTGTTGCGTTGATCGCCATGATCGCGCTCTCGGCAAGCGCTGTCGCACCGTCATAGACGGAAGCGTCGGCGAGATCCATCCCGGTGAGGAGGCAGATGTACGTCTGCCACTCGTAGATCGCTTGGAGATAGCCTTGCGAGACCTCGGCTTGATACGGCGTGTACGCGGTGAGGAACTCGCCCCGCATCGCGAGCGCCGAGATCGCGGGCGGCGCATAGTGGCGATAGGCACCGCCGCCCAGAAAGGAGACGTACTCGACGCCGTCGTTGCGCTTTGCGATCTGCTCCATACGTCGGCGGAGCTGGTACTCCGGCAGCGCCGGCACGACGTCGAGCGGCGCGCGGAGCTTCAGCTCGGCCGGAACGCGAAGGAGCTCGTCCAAAGAGCCGACGCCGATCGCCTCGAGCATCGCTTTGATGTCAGCTTTGGTATGCGGTGTATACATTGCTTTACTTCGGCGTCGCTACGCTGTGACCAGTTTTTCGTAGTCGCGCGCCGAGAGCAAGTTCTTCGTTTCGCTCGCGTCTTTGAGCTTGAGCTTCACGAGCCAACCGTCGCCGTACGGATCGCGGTTCACCGCCGCTGGATCGGCGTCGAGCGCAGCGTTGACCTCGAGCACTTCGCCCGAGATCGGCGTGAAAAGATCGGAAACCGCCTTTACCGACTCGACGACCCCGATGTTGCCGAACTGCTCGACTGCCTTTCCGGTCTTCGGTAGTTCGACGTAAACGATGTCACCGAGCGACTCCTGTGCGTAATCGGTGATGCCGATCGTCGCACGATCACCTTCGATACGAACCCACTCGTGCTCTTTACTGTAGAGCAGGTCAGGCTGAACCACCTACTGACTCCTCTTATAAAATGGAAGCGCAACGACGCCCGCCTCGTGCCGCGCACCACGAATTTCGACCGCAAGCACCGCCCCGATGGTTGCAGCGTCGCGTTCGACGAGCACCGTCGCGATGTTCTTGCCTCCGTCGACCGAAGGCGCAAACGAACCGCTGCGTACTTCGCCGACACGCCGGTCGCCGAGAAAGACGGGGTAACCCTCGCGTGCCGGCGCCCGCCCATTCATGACGATTCCCGCGATGCGCGCGTAGTCGTCGCGCTCCGCTTGCTGCGCGAGTACGTCGCGCCCGGTAAAAGCGGGCTTGGAAAGCTTGAGCGCCCAGCTTTGACCGGCTTGAACCGGTGTGATCTCTTCGGTGAGCTCATGGCCGTAGAGCGGCATTCCCGCCTCGAGACGCAGCACGTCGCGCGCGCCGAGTCCGCACGGCTCGAGCCCGTCGCGCGCGTGCGCGCGAAGCAGTGCATTCCAGATGTTCGACGCGAACGCGCCGTCGACGAAGATCTCGAAGCCGTCCTCACCCGTGTAGCCGGTGCGCGCGACGATCGTGGGAATACCCTCGATCTCGGTCTCGACGCACGTGTAGTACTTCATCGCCGCGAGATCGGCGTCGGCGTGCGGCTGCAACATCGACACCGAACGCGGGCCTTGCACAGCGATCAGTGCGTCCTCACCATGACGATTTTCGAGCCGGACGCTCCCTGGGTGACGCTGCAAGAGCGACCACATCTTCGTAGCGTTCGAGGCGTTGACGACGAGCAGCCATCGCTCTTCAGGAAGCCGATAGAAAATCGTATCGTCGTGCGCACCGCCCTGCTCGTTGCAGAAAATATTGTACCGCGCCTGCATCAGCTTCATCGTCGCGACCCCGTTGATCGTCATGGTATCGGCCCACGTAGCAACGTTCTCGCCACGCATGCGGAACTGTCCCATGTGCGAGAGATCGAAGAGGCCCGCGCGCTTGCGCACGGCGTCGTGTTCCTTCAGGATGCCCGCGTACTGTACCGGCATCTCGAAGCCGCCGAACTCGACCATCTTCGCGCCGAGGCGCCGGTGCTCGTCGTAGAGGGCCGTGCGTCGCAGGGTCTCGTTCACGATGTGCGGGGCTTCTCCTGAGGATAACTATTAAGGAAGTTGAGGGTCGCGTGCGCGACGAGCTTCTCGCCGCTTCGCACGTGCACCTCACCGTAGCAGATGCGGCGGCCTGCCCGCAACACGGTTGCCTCGGCAACGAGGTCGTCCGGCGCGAGCGCGGGCGCGAGAAAGTTGCATTGCAACGACACCGTGGTCGTATCTTGCTCCCGTCCGTAGATAGAGGCGAGCGCGATATAGAAGACCGTATCGCACAAGCTCACGATGGCGCCGCCGTGCATCGCTCCCGTTCCGTTGGAGAACTCCGAGCGCCATGGCATGCGCATCACGGCCTTGCCCCGCTCGACGTGCTCCAACGTGATACCGAGTAATGCGACGAAATGGCTCTTCTCCTTTTGCCACTGCCGCACGGCGTGGTCGCGATCGATGCTCACCGTTCGCGCTCCTTCGCCTTCAAAAGGCGTCTCCATCTTCCGAAAGCATGCGACGAAGGTAGAGCGGCAGCGAGAAGAGCCGGCGGTGCGTCTGTGCGTCGTAGAAGAGGCTCTCGCCGCGTAAACGTCCGCAATAGGAATCGAGAGTTGACGCTTCGAGTGCGGCGACATCGACGGCATCACTACAGGCGAGGAAGGCCCAGTCGGTGTCAAAGGCCGGCACGTGCGTCACGTAGGACGCGACGAACCTGAAATGGCGGCGCAGTGTGCGCGCCATCTTGCAGTGTAATGCCGCGTTGTGCAACGAAGCGGTCGAGGCCTGCAACGCGAAGACGCCCCCGGGCTGAAGGCGCGCCTTGATACGCGCGAAGACCTCGTCGTTGAAGAGCGGGTGGCTCGGCGAATCAGGGAGCGGTTCGGTGAGATCGGAGAGGATCGCGTCGAATCGCTCCTTGGAGTCCCGCAGAAAGGCGAGCGCGTCGCCGACGATCACACGTGATCGTGGATCGTCGAAGGCGCCGGCGGACCACTCCGGGAGATACCGCTTCGCGACATCGACGACCATGCCGTCGATGTCGACCATCGTGCACGCTCTCACATCGGGGTTGCGCAGCACTTCGCGTAGCGTCGCACCCTCACCACCGCCGAGAATCACTACGTTGTCGCGCCGCGAAACGGCGGCAAGCGCCGGATGGACGAGGCTCTCGTGGTAGATCTTTTCGTCGCGCTGGGAGCTCTGCGTGTCGCCGTCGATCACGAGCATCTTCCCGAAGACCGGCGTCTCGATGACTGCGATCTGCTGAAACTCGGAGCGCCCCGCGAAGTAGACGCGCTCGATTGCGTGATGATGCTGTTCCGTCGGCGCGAACTGCTCGACGTACCAGTTCCAGTGCTCAGTCTTTGGCGAGGCTGCGCTCTCTCGAAAAGGACGTTACGCGGAGAGGACGCGCGTGTCGTGATCGCGCGTGAGGACGTGCGTGAAATGACCGCGAGCCGACTGCCGGACGCCGCGCTTGATCTCTGAGGTGATGGTGCTCTTCGCTTCAAGGGCTTTGGCGGCGTACTCGCAGGCAAGCCAAGGGTCGGTGTGCTCGCCGCACGTGTAGAAATCCATGGCCGCATAACCGCGCTCGGGCCACGTGTGAATCGAAATATGGGATTCGGCGAGGACGACCACGCCTGAAACCCCTTGGGGCTGAAACCTATGGAAGGCGACTTCCATGACCGTCGCCCGAGCGGCCTCCGCCGCGCCGATCATCATGTCGCGAACCGCATCTACGTCGGTTAGCATCGCCGGATTACACCCGGAAAGCTCACAGACGATATGCGTACCGAGTGCCTTCAATGTTGTGATCTCCTCGGGCCCCTTGCTTAAGGGGGAATCCCACCTCCGGACTTCGTCGGCTGGCGCCTGCAGTGCAGTCACGTCCCCGACCTATCGGCGAGCTCTTGCCGGCGCTTTTTCGGTGCACGGGCGACTCACCGCGATGGCGCGAAGGGCGCGCCTTCCCCACGACCGGTCGACCCGCAGTTCCCTGCAGGTTCCGCGCAATCATAACCCCCTATGCAGCATGTGTAAAGACCTCACTCGGACGTTGTTCCGTCCAAGCGCCCGAAGCTCGTCGCCGATCCGCGGCGAAGAAACGCATGAGATGAAAACTGCTCTTGCCTTGGCTGCCCTCGTGCTCTTAGTGGCGGCCGCGGTTGTCGTTATTCATGACGACATCACCCACCACGACTACAGCAACTCGCTCGGTGGGCTGTTGGGCGCGCTTGTCGGGCTGGCGTACCTCTTCTGGTGGCGGAAGCGCTCTCGCCCCAGTATCTAAAGATGTTGCTTAACATTCTTGACTTAGTCGCCCCCCGAGGGTAGGCTGGGAGAGCGATGGCAGCCGAATTGAAGGTAGCGCCCGAGAGCCTGCTCGAGGAGTACCGCCACGGGTTCCACGATCCCGAGAACTACGTCTTCAAGTCCGAGAAGGGCCTGACGCGGGAGATCGTCGCGCGGATCAGCGCGATGAAAGAGGAGCCCGAGTGGATGCGGGACTTCCGTCTGGCCGCCTTTGAGATTTTTGCCTCCAAGCCCATGCCGACGTGGGGAGACACGAAGCTCCTCTCCGAGATCGACTTCGCGAACATTCATTATTACGTGAAGTCGACCGACAAGACCGAGCGTTCGTGGGACGACGTCCCGGAGGACATCAAGCGCACCTTCGATCGCCTGGGCATCCCCGAGGCAGAGCGCAAGTTCCTTGCGGGCGTCTCCGCACAGTACGAGTCGGAGGTCGTCTACCACAACGTCAGCGCAGAGCTCGAGAAACTCGGCGTGCTCTTCTGCGACATGGATTCGGCGATCAAGTTGTATCCCGAGATCGTCCGCAAGTATTTCGCGACGGTCATTCCTCCCGCCGACAACAAGTTTGCGGCGCTGAACTCGGCCGTTTGGTCAGGCGGGTCGTTCATCTATGTGCCGCCGGGCGTTGAAGTAAAAATGCCGCTCCAGGCTTACTTCCGCATCAACGCGGAGAACATGGGCCAGTTCGAACGCACGCTCATCATCGCCGACAAGAGCGCGAAGGTGCACTACATCGAGGGTTGCACCGCGCCGAAGTTCTCAACGTCGTCGCTCCACAGCGCCGTCGTCGAGCTCATCGCGCTCGAGGACGCTTCGATCCGCTACACGACGATTCAGAACTGGTACCGCAACATCTTCAACCTCGTGACCAAGCGCGCATACGCGCACCGTAATGCGACGGTCGAGTGGGTCGACGGCAACATCGGCTCGCGCTTGACGATGAAGTACCCCTCGATCTACCTCATGGGCGAGGGCGCGCGCGGCGAGATCCTCTCGATGGCCTTCGCCGGCGAGGGGCAGCATCAGGACGCGGGTGCAAAAGCGATTCATGTAGCACCGAACACGACCTCGGTGATCACGAACAAGTCGGTGAGCGCGCACGGCGGCAAGACGACGTATCGCGGGCTCGTCGAGGTGCATCCGGGCGCCGTCGGCGCGAAGACGCGCGTGCGCTGCGACGCGCTCATCATGGACGAGGAATCGGCGAGCGATACAAAGCCGACGATGAAGATTCACGAGCAGCGCTCGACCGTCGAGCACGAGGCTTCGGTGAGCAAGATCGGCGAGGATCAACTCTTTTACGCGATGAGCCGCGGGCTCTCGGAGGCCGACGCCGTCGCCATGATCGTCAACGGCTTTTTCGATTTCTTCGTCAAGGAACTGCCGATGGAGTACGCCGTCGAGCTCAACCGCCTCGTCAAGATGGAGATGGAAGGCGCAGTAGG
>JASHOG010000065.1 GCA_030041225.1 Vulcanimicrobiota bacterium
AGGCAAGAGCTGCCAACACGACAATCGCAATTTCGATGGCCGTGCCCGCAAGGCGCGAGCGACCTGAGAGGTACGTTTCAACGGCATGCTCGGCCAAGACCAATAGCAAAAAGACGAGCGTGACAACGAGGCCGAGCGCATACGCGCGCCAGCGACGGACAGGACTCAACGCTTTCATCGGGTGTCGCTCATCTTGTAGATTGCGGGGTCGGTCATCCCGAAGCGACGCAGGACGCTTCGAACGGCGGTCACACCGTCGATGCGCTTGAGGTCCGCCCGGCGCGCAAGCTCCAGCAAACACGGGCGGCGCGCGAGTGCGACGCCCTCGAGGATGTCGTCCCAGGTGCGATCGGCATAGAACACGCGCCGTGCGGCGTCTAGAAGGCGTTGGCATTCATCGGCCGCCAGCAGCCCGCGGCGGCGCGCAAGCCACGCGAAGAACCGAACGTTGACCAGAGGCACGCTGAGAGCACGCTCGGACGACGGATCGAAGACGACGGCGACTTCGTCATCGCCGTCGATTGCACCGTTCCCATACCAGCGCGCGATGATACCGAGCGGTTGCGCTCCGAATGGCGCACACTCGACTGCGCGCAACGCGCCGATGCTCGCTGCTCCGAAGGTCGGCACGCGCCGGCACGCGGCCAAAATCTCCTTCGGCGACGGTGCCAGATCCTCCAAGAACACGCCATCGATCAGCAACAATGCGTCGAAGGTTTCGGTCACGCGAGCGATGTCGCCGCGTGCCGCCGCCGGAAGATACACCAAGCCTTCAGCCACAACGCGATCGAAGCTCGGTATCGACGGCCCGGCGAAGACTGCTATGTTCGGCACCGGTCCGCCGCGCTATCCTTGCTCCACGATCGCATTCACGATCGCCCCGGTTCGACCGTCGATGAGCGTCGTCTCAAGCTCGGGGACGATCGCACGAACGACGGCAAAGGATCCGTCGGCCGGCGACAAATCGACTACGGCGATGCGCTGCGCGAACGCCGCGATGCAGCCGATTGCGCGCCGCACCTCGTCTTCCACCGACGCCGACGAATCGGGGTACGTCGCGATATCGACGCTCTGTGTTGGCCCGTCAAAATACCAACGCCCGAGCGGAACCGATGGGCGCCGGCGCGTGTGGTCGGAGAATGGCCCCGGCGGATCCTCAAAGCGGAGGATGTTCTCGCGAGCCGCGTGCGCGCTAGCCACGCGCGCCTGCATCGCCTCCGTTATTGCCTGCACGGCGGCATGTGCCGGGGACCACGAACAGCCGCAGCCGACATGTGTGCGCGGCGATTCTTCGTGCTTTTCGCTTACCGTTGCCAGCATCCCAACCGGAAGATCGCCGTGCTGCATCGCCACCAAACGCAGCTGCAAACCCGCGCGCTCGATCCGCTCGGTGAGCCAGTCGATTCGCTCATCATGCGTAGGGAAGGCGATTTGGGGAACCGGATCGTCGACGAATGCCGGCTCGTCGCCGAAAATGTCGCACAGAATACGCTTTGGGCGCAGGTGGGCGCGCGCGTGCGTAACGGCCCACAAGTGACGCTCGAGCAGCTCGAAGAGCGCGTGATGCACCGCCTCGACCCATGTGAGCGCGGCCGCTAGCCCGTTCGTATGGGTGGACGCAAAACCGGGGATCCCGCGCCAGGGCATCTGTACCAAGGCCTTAGGAACCGCGATCATCTCATGGCTGCAGAGGTCGAGTGCGTCGACGAATGGCATAGGCTGATCGGCATACTCAGGACGCAGGCCGCATGCCGCGAGATCCAGGCCGCGGTCGACATCGGCCGGTGCAAGCGTGTGTTCGCGTATCGCGCAAACGGCGGCTGTTTGACGCTCGACTGCCTCCATCACCGCGCCGATCATCGCCTCTTCGCGCGTCGTGCCTCGTCCGTTGTAGATGCTGACGTCGTCGGGCGAATCCGGGACGACCGCGCACATTGTAGGAATCTCCGCGCGGTCCAAGCGCGTCGTTTCGCCGATGCGGGTTATAGAGAACCGACGCCGTAGCTCGGGGATGCGCTCTAAAGCGTGATCGGCGACGCTCTTAGCGCGGTTGAGCGTGAAATCCGTCGACGTATGGGCCGGCGATGGCTTCGGCCTTGTCGGGTGCGATGGATTTGAGATGCTCGCGAAAGTCGTGCAAATGATCGCTCGCGTACTTGCAGATTGCCTCCGCGTCGCTTTGGTCCAGCGGTCGCTCCGGCCGTAGATGCTCGTTGAGAATGACCGCGAGCTTCTGGTGGAAATCCGGGCTCTCGTGCTTTCCGGTCGCACTGACCGCGTTGCGCGCGTCGGCGTTCAGAAGTAAGAGGCCTGCGTATTGCTGAGCGTACGCGCGCACCTGATTCGGACTCAGATCCATAGTGGTAATCTAAAGGGTAAGAGGGGAGAGCGCAAGCAAGCGTTCCCCCTCTTCCTTGCCTTTAAATTTTAGGCCCCCAGCCGGGGAAGAGCTGCGAGTCTACCTGCCCGATGCGTCGCACAAGATGAGAGCGGCGTTCTTGTAGCTCGGTCATATCCTTGTCATCGAAGGGTTCGGCGTGGTTCGGCTTGATGGTCATGGTGTCTCCTTGTTCATTGGCGGTGCTGGTGCAGCGAGGATAACAAGGAGGCCATCCGCCGGACGTCCGAATGCCGTCCGAAGATCATCCGGAAGGCATTATCTGGTGCTGACTACTTCCATCGCCATCCGGCTGTTCGGCGTCCCATCCGTTACGAGCAGCCCGAATCGCACGGAACTCCACGTAGCGCCGAAGGCGTTCTCGGTGCTGGCGCACGTGCTGCTCCACCGGGACGCACCGGCGCCGCGCGACACGGTGGCGTTTACGGTGTGGCCCG
>JASHOG010000066.1 GCA_030041225.1 Vulcanimicrobiota bacterium
TCGACGGTGAGCTCTACGTCACCGGCCGGGTCGACGACATGATCATCGTCAACGGCAGGAACTACTACGCGCATGAAATCGAGGCGATTGTCAACGACCTTCCGGCCCTAATTCCGGGCCGAAACGTCGCAATCGGCGTCGAGGATGAGCTCTCGGATGCCACCGGTATCGTCGTCCTCGCCGAATGCGTCGACGGCGCCGACGTACCGGCTATCGCTCGAGCCATGCGGGAGGCCGTTTTCGACGTGCTGGGCGTCGCCATCACTGATGCCGTTGCAGTCGCGTCCGGCAGGCTCGTCAAGACGACCAGTGGAAAGATCAGCCGCACGAAGAATAAGGAGCTCTACCTTTCCGGTAGCCTCTAGAGATTTTCACGGGGAGACAGCGGATCGACAACAGCGGCGTTTTGACGACGGTCTCACAGGTCGTGGTTCGCGTGTTCCACCTGCCCGAAAAGGTGGAGATTTCGCGCGCAACGACGGCGAGCGATGTCAAGGGCTGGGACTCCCTCTCGCACGCGATGCTGATTCTCGGCGTCGAAGAAGAGTTCGGAATCGACCTGCCCCTCGACCGCACGTACGAGCTCGCTAACGTCGGCGAGCTCGTCGATCTCGTCTGCGAGACGTTGGAAACAAAGGCCCCGTGACGCAAACCCTTCTCGTGTGCGGTGATCCGCAGGCGGAAAGCCTGTTCCTCGCATTGCAGCGGATTCCAGCAATCGCCGATCGCTTCCAACTGCGTTACTACGACCCCGGCCGCATGGCAGAAGAAACGCTGAAGCAGACGCTGCCGGACTGCAGCATTATCTTCGAGCAGCATTCGGAAAGGCCGCCACTCGACCGTGCGAGCCTGCCGCCGAGCTGTGTGCGCGTGACGTTTCCGAGGCTGACGTTCAAGCTGCTCTGGCCGTTCACATGCGTCAACAGTTACAACGAGCCCGATCCTCCCGAGTTCCCCGCAGGGCGATTCCCCTACGGGAACGCGGTGGTGCTTGAGTACCTCCATAGCGACCTCTCGAAGGAGCAGATCCTTTCGGCGGTGCTTGGGACTCGCTGGGAGTCGCATTGGCCAAATCTCGAAGACGCGCTGGCGCTCGAGACCGGACGCCTTACGGCGTTGAGCTCAACATGCGACGTTCACGTGGAGGACTTCATCCTCGGCACTTTTCGCGAGCGCCGACTTTTCTGGGCGGTCGATCTTCCAAGTAACGCGCTCCTCGAGGTCCTGCTCGGACGTCTCATCGGAGCCGGCGTCGATACCGCCATTAAGGTTTCCGCTGCGGAGATCGCAGAAGCCTTCGAATCGCTAGGGTCGCGCGACGTCCTCGCGGTGACGACCGTACCGATCCATCCACATGTCGCTGAACACTTCGGCCTTGCATGGTACGACCCAGAAGAACGGCACCGATTGTACGACGAATCGATGGTTTCGTACACCGAATACTTCGAGCGCATGATCGACGAGTCAGTTCGGGTTCGCGATGCTAGGAAGCCTGCGCTGAAACTGGGGGATCGCTACGTCGTCATCGTCTTCGGCAACTGCCAGGCTGACGCGCTCGCGCTCACGCTCTCGAAACTTCGCGGTAGGATCGGTGGACTGCACGTTCTCTACCTGCCAAGCTACGACAAGCCGGGAGGGTACACGCCGCTGAATGAAGACGACGTGCGCGCGTGCGACGTGCTCCTCGAGCAGCAAGACCCGCAGCAATTTCCCCTACGGCATCTTTTGCCGCCCGATTGCCAGAGAATCAAATTCCCCTCGCTCGACCTCAATCTACTCTGGCCGCTTGGGTGCATCAACCCCTACAATCACCCCGAGCCTCCAGCCTATCCGCAGGGACGCTTCCCGTACGGTAACGCGCTCGTCGTCAATGGCATCGACCACGGCCTCTCCCGCGACGAGATGTTGCGGAGTGCGCTCAGCGAGACGTGGGAGGAGAGCTGGCCCAACCTGGATCGTCTCCTCGTCATTGAGACGGCTCGACTCACCGCGCGCGACAAGCAATGCTCGGTCAAGATGGCGCCGTTCATTCTGGAGCGGTTCAGGACGCACCGCCTTTTTTGGGCCGTGAACCACCCGACGAATCTGCTCTTCGCGCAGTTGTGCTCCGAGCTGATCAGCGTCGCGCTCGGGCATGCCATTGCGAGCGCGGTTAGCATCAAAGAGGTCCTCGCCGGCATGGGAACGCGCGACCTGCTCGGCAGCGTCGGCGTCCCAATTCACCCATTCGTCGCCGAGCATTTCGGGCTTACATGGTACAATCCGCATGAACGCTACCCACTCTTTAGCGATCCTCCGGTCACCTACGCGCAATATTTCGAATCCATGATCGACACGTCGCTCGAGGCTGCTCGCCAGAGCGCAGTTGGGGCCGCGTCAAGCGGAAGTTAAGGAGGCCTGTTGCTGCTGACGTTTACGTGCAATCTTTGCGACGCGCGAATCAACTCGATACCATTTGACGAGCTTGATCGCGAGACCGGACTATGCCCACGCTGTGGCGCAAATGTCCGCGTCCGGAGCATCGTACATCTCGTGAGCCAAGAAATGCTGGGGAAATCGCTCGAAATTTCGCGCTGGCCAAAGAACACAGGCTTCGCCGGCGTCGGAATCGGCGACCTTGGCACGGCAAGGCACAAGCTGGCGGAGAAGATCGACTTTATCGAGGCCGATCTCGAGCGAAGCTGCGCGGGCGTACCCGGCACGTTGATCGATCGAGCCGACGTGCTGGTCTGCAGCGAGGTGTTGCAGCACGTTCTTCCGCCCGTGCAGTCCGCTTTCGATGCGCTCATAAAAATGATCAAACCGTGCGGTTTGCTCATCATGACCGTGCCCTACGGCTTCGAAACGACGCTCGAACACTTTCCGAATCTTCACGATTGGAAGCTGGTTCGGGCGGGCGGGGAGACCGTTTTGAGCAACACGACGACGAGCGGCGAGAAGGAAACGTTCAGCAACTTCCGACTGTACGAGGACGGGAAACTCGAGATGCGCGTCTTCGGTCTCGAGGATATCCGAAAGGCCCTGCGCCTCGCGGGCTTCACCGAGATCAGGATCGCCGGCGGGGATCACCTCGCCTACGGCATCCAGTTCCGCAATCCGTGGAGCCTGCCTATTACCGCTAGAAAGCCATAGCGGCGCGCCTGTTGTCGGCGAGGTCGTCCATCATCGCGCGGAGCTTGGGCGCAACCGCTGCCGGGCTAAACGGGAGAAGCGTCGCTTCGCTGCTATCGGAGAGGCGTTTCCACTCCGACTCGTTCCGATAGAGGTGAACGATCGCGTCGGCAAAATCTTGAGCCCGCGCAGGTACGACCATAAGCGCTCCCTTTGAACCGAAACCCTCTGCGCCCACGGGCGTGGTGACCACGGGCAAGCGAAATGCGAGCGCTTGGCCTATCTTCCCCTTCATCCCAGCACCGTAGCGCAGCGGCGCGACGAACAACCGGCTTTGTAAGAAGTACGGCGCAACGTCGGCGACATACCCTGAGATGCGAACGCGGTCGCTTTCGAGTTGTAGGACGCTCTCGGACGGATTAGCCCCAACGATGGTCAGATGGACCTGCGGGAGCCTCCCCCATACGAGCGGCATGATCTCGTTTGCAAGCCAGACACACGCGTCCACGTTAGGCTGGTGATTGTAGTTTCCGATGAAGAGCACGCCCGATGTCATCTCCGGCGTGCGCTTCGTGACGACCTCGAGCGGATGTATCGTTGGTATGACATAGACATTGTTGATGCGGAATTCTTCGAGCACTCCGCGCTCCTCCGTCGTGACGACGACCGTCGCATCGGCGTCGTGGGCCGCTTCAAGCTCGAGCTGCTGCCAGCTCTTCCACTCTTCGGGGCCGGCACCGTTCAGCTCGGCCTCCCGCTTCTTGCGCACGAAATGCAGATCGACGGTATCGTAGATGGTCTTCACACGACGATTGCGTCGGACGAGCGGCCCGTACGTGCTGTAGAGCTCCGGCCGGCTGATCCACGCATAGTCGACGAGCGGCAGCACTTCGTTCAGCGCCTCCTCCATCGATCGGCCCTGATCGACATGGTAGAGTACCTCAACACCGAGCTGTTGCAGCTCTTGAGTGTACGGCTGAAGACCGGCGTAATTCTCCGGTAAGAACATCACATGGCAGCCGATGTCGCGCAGGATGCGAATCACGTGCATGAGCCTACTCGACCCCGCGTCTCTATCGTAGAGCGGTACGTGCGTGTCGACGACCAGGAAGACGGGGGCGCCACGCAGACGGCGTGCGGCCGCCGCCACGTTGGCAGGCTTGTTATCAAAATGCTGCACGAGCTCCGCCGCCCACTTCTCGCGAAACGCGGGACGGTTGACCTCTTGGAACCGCTTCATACTCGTCGCCTCGTTCGGAGAGGAGACGGTCTCGAAGTGGACGATCTCGGAGAGCGGCTGATAGACGACGCGGTAGCCCATCTTACGGGTGGCGAAGCAGAGATCCGTGTCTTCGTAATACGCCCGCTGCAACTTCCTGTCGAAGCCGCCCAGGCGTTGAAACAGCTCGGCGCGAACGAGCAGCGCGGCTCCTGAAACGTAATCGACATCACGAACGTAGTTGTAGCGCGGGTCGGCGGGATTTTCGAACTTGCCGTATTCCCAGCCCGTAGCATCGCGCCAAACGATCGCACCCGCGGTCTGCATCTGGCCACTCGGAAAGACGAGCTTCGACCCAACGATCCCGACGGTGGGATTTTCCTCTGCCGTCCGAACGAGATAGTCGATCGCTCCACCGCGCACGATGGTGTCATTGTTCAAGAAGAGCAGGTACTTGCCGCGCGCGAGAGCGGCACCGAGATTGCAGGCGCGAATGAAACCCTCGTTCGCACAGGTTCGCACGTAGTCGAGTGCATCCATCCTGGAGACGAGACTCGCCATCGTATCGCTCGACCCGTCGTCGACGACGATGGCCTGGACGTCGAGCGTGCTCGGCCACGTATCGGCAAGCGACTGCAGGCAGGTTACCGTGACGTCCCGATGATCGTGCACCGGTATGACGATGCTCACGATCGGGTCCGCCGCGGGCAGCCTCGTTCCGGGCCTGGCGTTCCAAGTCGCGACGAGCCGGCGGTCCTCTTCCGTCCAGCGCGAATCGCGCGTGATGTCCACCTGAACGCTCATCCCGGTGCCCGGCACGATCCCACGCGACCACACGGCGTAGCGATCGAGAGGCGAGTTCGCGTTGAACAGCGACTTCAGGGAAAACCAGAGCATTCGGAGCGCGTGGAACCGGCTCGAGATAATCGTCGTATAGTCCGCGCGAAGCTGATCGAGGCGCTTTCGCTCTGCCGCAAAGCGCTCTGCGAAAGCCTCGAAGTCGCCTGGACTCACGGAAGGATTATTGAATCGGCAAGGCAACGGTACCTCTCCTAGGGGTCCGATGATGGATGTTTCCGGCCGAGAAATCGTCGCCCGAATGGTCGGGAAGCAAAAGCGCGTGCTCCATGTCTCGTGCAACGACGGGACCCTTGCCGACCTCTTCGCATCCAACGGCTGCACGGTTGTCGAGCTGGAGCAATCCGAGCTCGGAACGGCCCCGCTCGCGCAGCTGCTCGGCGAGGGGGCGATCTTCGACTCGATCATCTTTGACGACATCTTGAAGTATCTTCGCGATCCGGAGGAGTCGCTCTACGAGCTCTCCCGTCTACTCGCTGCCGACGGGTCTGTTATCGGCACGGTGCCGAACGCGCTGCACGGCGCGATCCTCCTCGCGCTCCTAACGGGGGCGCTCGACTTCCGTAGCCTCGGCGTTGACGACGAGTCGCATCTCCACTTTCTGACGGCAGCTACGATCGGCGATCTCTTCCTCGCGGCTGGTTTGCAGGTCGAGGAAATCGACCGCATCCGCAGTGGGGCATTTGGGAGCTCGACGGATCTGCCGGTGCCTTCCCGCGGTGGTCTCGACCCTCAGTTCATCGCCGACATCGAGCGTGATCCCGAGAGCACGACGGTCCAGTTCGTGATCAGGGGGCGACCGTTGGGCGAATCCGAACGCCATGAGGCCATACTGAAGCGAATCGAGGCAACGCGCGCCGCAGACGCCGCCACGCGAAGGACCCTGAGCGCACGTGACCACGAAATCGCGACGTTGCGGTCCACGATCGCGAGCATGCGGTCGCTCTTGGAGAGCTGCTCGACCGCGCTTGCGTCCATCGATTCAAAGACGCCGAAGCCATCTACGGGAGATCTCGGCGAAGCGCTCGCCTTAGCGATCTCGCGCACCCGCCTTCCCGCGGCAGCGGAGGAGATATCTTCAGAGCTTCAACGCGCAATCGTGCGTAACGAGCACCTTGCCGAGCGCACCGACGACGCAGAGCGAAAACTCGCCGATCTCATGCAGGGACTCATCGTGGCGACGCAGGCGGAGAGCGCCCGTCTCGCTCTCTTGATCGATACGGTACAATCGAGCCGCTTCTGGCAGTTCAAACGCTGGGTCGCGAAGCTCCTACACCGCGGTCGGCGTTAGAGTACGATACGCCTCAACCACCGCGGCCGGATCTCCCTGCGCTGCGACGCGCCCCTCGTTCAACCAGAGCGCGGCCGTGCACCAGCTTTCGACGAACTCCAAGTTGTGCGTTGTAAGGACGATAGTCTTTCCAGATCTCTTGAAACCGTCGATGCGCTCCAGGCACTTGCGCGAGTAGCGTTCGTCGCCGACCGAGAGCACCTCGTCGAGCAGCAAGACGTCGGGGTCAACGCAGACCGCAATCGAGAAGGCGAGGCGAAACATCATGCCGGCCGAGTACGTGCGCACCGGGAGATCGACGAACTCTTCGATCTCTGAGAACTCCAGCACCGGCCCCATGAACTCTTTCACCTCTCGCGGCGTGAGGCCCAGCGTCAGCAAGCCGACCTTCGCATTCTCCCGTCCGGTGAGGTCGGGGTGAAAGCCGGCGCCGATCGAGAGAATCGGTGCCACCGAGCCTTGCACGGCGAGGCGGCCCCCGTCAGGATGGCAGACGCCGGCAATGATGCGCAGCAGCGTCGTCTTCCCCGACCCGTTGCTGCCGATAATGCCTAAGACGCCGCCGTGAGGCAACGAGAAGCTCACCTCGCGCAACGCTTCGACGATGCCCGTGCTCCCCTCGCGCCGCGTCCTGCGCAAGACGAGATCCTTCACCGTCGCCTGCTTGGGAATGTTCGGAATGCGAAACGTCTTCGAGATACTCTCGACGAGCACCGCGGGCGCACCGTTAGACGTATTCACCGAAGAACTCTCGGTAGCGTTGGAACCATGTTGCAGCGAGTGCGAGCGCGATGATCCCCGCGATATAGACAAAGCCGAGCTCCCTGAAACTCGGCATCGTGCCGCGGTAGAAGACCGACTGATACATCTGGACGAGCGCGGCGAGCGGATTCCAGGTGATGAAGAAACTGAACCTCTCCGGGACCATCTCGCGCGTGTAGAAGATCGGCGTGATGAAGAAGAGCGCCGAGGTCGCATACGTCACGAGCTGCTGTAGGTCACGAAAGAACACGTTGAAGGTTGCGAGGATCATGGCAATGCCCGTGACGAGCAGGAACTGCCCGATGATGACCACCGGGATCAGCACGAGCGACCAGCCAAGATGCACGCCCATTGCTAGCGCGAAGACGACGATGAGCGCGAGCGAGATCAAGAAGTTTACGCCGTTGACGAGCACCGGCGTGAGAATCAAGAGCTCCGTCGGGAAGAGCGTCTTGCCGACGTACATCCGGCCGTCTGGGATCGAGGTCACCGCGGCTTGGACCGACATGGCGAACCAGTTGAACGGGATCATCCCACAGAGCAGATAGAGCGGATAGTTCGGGATCTTGATGCGCAAGTAGATCGAGAAGACGAGCGTGTAGATCGCCATGAAGAGCAACGGATTGAGTAGCGCCCACACGAAGCCGAGCGCCGTCCCGCGATAGCGCAGTTTCAGGTCTCGAATGAGGAGCTCGTACGCCAACCAGCGATAACGTAACGCGGTGAGCGTTGTGCGATATAAGTCGAGCAGCATGCCCTACGAAAGCAGGTTCCTCTTGATAATTCGTGAACCCTGCAAGGGCTCAGTTGATTCGTAAAGCCGCTCACATCGCTCGCGCGCACGGACCCATTGCGCTCTTTCGGCGCACCGTACATCGAGCGCGAAGCGATCTGGGTTCGCTGCTGAGCGCGCTGCGGCACCGGCTGACGAGCCGGCTCTTGGTCCGTCTTCCGCGCGCGATCGCGCCGGTCTCGATACCATCGAGCGACGAGCCGCTGGTTTCAATTATTATGCCGGTCTACGACGGGCGCCGATACACGAACGCGTGCTTGCTCGCGCTTGCTCGCGCCTGGGATGAGCGCATCGCCGCCGAGGTGATCGTCGTCGACGATGCCTCGACCGACGATACACAGCTGCTCCTGCAACGCTGCCAGGGTGTCCGCATCGTCCCTCGCTTGCGCAACGGCGGCTTTGCCGCAGCGTGCAACGACGGCGCGCGGGCCGCTCGCGGACGCTACCTGCAGTTCCTCAACAACGACGCGCTCGTCACCGATGGTTGGCTGCAAGCACTGCTCGACGTCATCGCCGGCGATGGGGTGGCCGCCGCCGTCTCGCAGCTGCGTGAGGCCGACGGCACGCTCTCCGAGGC
>JASHOG010000006.1 GCA_030041225.1 Vulcanimicrobiota bacterium
GCGTACGGTACGATCGCATACATCATCAGCTACTTCTTGCTGCCTGCGATCTGGCGCGTCGCAAAGGAACGCAAGCTCCTCACTTCAGCTGATTTCTTCGCCGATCGTTACGGCAGCCGTACCCTCGCCGTTGCCACCGCGGTCGTGCAGTTCGTCTGCATGATCCCGTACGTGACGCTCCAGCTCAGCGGCTTGCAAATCCTCCTCTCGATCGCCGGCTACGGCACGTTCGACGCGACGATCGCCGTCGGCGTCGCCTTCCTCATGATCGCGCTCTTCGTCTTCACCGCAGGGCTGCGCGGCGTTGCCTGGGCGAGCATTGTGAAGGACGTCCTCGTGCTTGCCGGCGCGGTCTTCGCGGGTGTCGTCATTCCGTTGCACTTCTTCGGCTCGGTTCCCGCGATGTTCGCGAAGCTGCACGCGCAACACGCGGTCGCGCTCACACTCGCGCCCGCCGGCGCCCCATACGGCACGCTCTGGTTCGTCTCGACCGTGCTCTTCACCGGCATCGGCTTCTACATGGGGCCGCAATCATTCAACGCCATCTACAGCGCGAAGAGCGAGACGACGCTGCGGCGCAACGCCGTCTTCCTGCCGCTCTATCAGGTCGTGCTGCTGCTCGTCTTCTTCGCGGGGTTCAGCGCGCTCCTCATCGTACCGGGGCTGAAAGGCTCGAACGTCGATCAATCATTTCTGCTCGTCGTCCAGCGCTTCTATCCGCCGTGGGTGATGGGTGCGATCGCCGCCGCAGGTGCGCTCGCCGCGCTCGTTCCCGCGTCGACGCTCCTGCTCGCGACCGCGAGCCTCGCCGCCGAGAACGTGCTCGGCAACGCGCGCGCTGCGCGCCCGCTCGTGATTCTCGTGGCGCTGCTTGCGCTCGTGCTCTGGTATTTCGAGAAGGAGACGCTCGTCGGGCTCTTGCTCATTTACTACAGCGGCATCGCACAGTTTGCGCCGGGCGTCGTCAGCGCATTCGTGTGGAAGCGCGCGAACGCGTGGGGCGTCGGCGCGGGTGTCGCCGGCGGCATTGCGGTCGCACTCTGGTTCACACTCACGCCTGCGCCATGGGGAATCAACCCCGGCTTCTTAGGGCTGCTCGTGAACGTGGCGCTGTTAGTTGCGGTCTCTAGCGCGACGCGAAGCAGTCGCGGCAGTACACCGGCTTATCCCCGCGCGGGTTGAACGGCACCTCGGCAACGCCGCCGCAACCGCTACACGTCGCGGTGAACATCTCGCGCGTGCGCTGGCCGCCGCCGCCGTTCGGCCCCGAGGCGCGCATCGCTTTGCGTGCGGCCCGGCAATCGGGACAACGGTTCGGTTTGTTCTGAAAACCTTTTTGCTCGTAAAAACGTTGCTCGCCGGCGCTGAAGACGAACTGGCGGCCGCAATCGACGCACGTGAGCATTTCATCGACGTACACGGAATGAACTCCTACAGTGAACGGGCTAACGCGTCGGCCCCTTCGTTAAAGATGTAGAGCGGGCCGATCAAGAGATAGATGAGATTTTCGAGGAACTTCGGTTTCGTGCCCTCGATCCGGTGGCCGACGAGCTGAAACGCCCAGCCGAGTACGAACGCGCCGGCGTTCACCTGCCACGGAAGCTTCGTACTCAGGACGTACAGCACGGCGAAGACCAAGAGCGAGAGGAACGCGCCGCGTCGATCGATCGTCGCGTAGTAGATGAGCGTGAGCAGCGCGAGCACGATCGCGAGATCGATCGGGCCGAGGCGCACCTGTGCGGTAAGCCCCATGAGGCCGAGGATGATGAGCGGGATGCCGAAGGCATGGCAAAGCCGATTACGCGGGTCGTTATGGTACGCCGCGTACTCGCCGAAGAGGCGCGCCTTGGTCATGCCGGGCGTAGATTCCCTGGCCGGGGGCTCAGGCCCCTGCGCCGAAGGGCAGCGCATGATGAGAGTCGCTGTCCCCTCCGAGCTCGTCGACGACGTTGTCGCGGTACGCCGTCACCTGCACATGCAGCCCGAGCTCGGTTTCGAGGAGCAGCGCACGGCCGCGCTCGTCGCCCAGCGTCTGCGCGCGCTCGGCTTCGAGGTTCACGAGGGCATTGCGACGACGGGCGTTGTCGGCGTCATGCGCGGCTCGCGTCCGGGACGCACGATCATGCTGCGAGCCGACATGGACGCGCTGCCGATCGCCGAGGAATCCGATCACGCGTATCGCTCGCGTATCGACGGCGTCATGCACGCGTGCGGTCACGACGGTCACGTCGCGATCTTGCTCGGTGCGGCGCAGCTCGTCGCAAGCGCGCGTGACGAGCTTGCCGGAACGCTCTGTCTCCTCTTCCAACCCGCTGAAGAAGGACGCGGCGGTGCGAAGCAGATGGTCGATGAAGGCGTCATCGAGCGCTTCGGCATCGAGCGCGCGTACGGATTGCATCTCTCGTCGAAGCACACCGCCGGAACGCTCGGCTTTCGCGCGGGGCCGATGTACGCCTCGAGCGACTCGATCGAAATCGACGTGCTCGGCGCGGGCGGCCACGGCGCAGCGCCGCACGACACGATCGACCCCATCGTCACGGCGGCAAGCTTCATCACCTCGGTGCAGCAGGTCGTCTCGCGCACGATCGATCCGCTCGAGCCCGCGGTCGTCACGATCGGCGCGATTCACGGCGGCACGATTCACAACGTCATCCCGCGCACGTGCCGCATGCTCGGAACCGTGCGCACGTTTACGCCCGAGCTGCGCTCCACGATGCCCGAGCGCATCGAGCGCGTGCTGCGCGGCTGTTGCGACGCCGCCGGAGCGAAGTACAACTTCGAATACCTCTGGCGCTATCCGGTGACCGAGAACGACCCCGACCAGACGGCGTACGCGCGATCGCTCGCGCAGCGCATCGCCGGAGAAGAGCGCGTCTTCGAGGTGCAGCGCCTCATGGGCGCGGAGGACTTCTCCTTCTTTGCGCAGCGCGTTCCCGCGTGCTTCTACACACTCGGCGTGCGCGGCGGACCGGGCAGCGCACACCCGCACCACTCGAGCCTCTTCGACATCGACGAGTCGGCGCTACCGACGGGCGTTGCGATGATGGCCGCGCTCGCCCTCGACGCCGCGCGCAACGCTCCTTGACGCCGACGATCCCGGACGTCATAACGCCGCGTACCCTCGCGGATTACTTGGAGGTGATGACGCGCGCCGTTTTTCAAGCGGGCGTCACGTGGAAGCAGATCGCGGAGCACTGGGAGGCGTATCGCACGGCTTTCGCCGGTTTCGATGCAGAGCGCGTCGCACGGTATGGTGAGGCCGAGGTGGAGCGAGTGCTTGCAACACCGGGCATTCTGCGCTCACCGCGTAAGGTGCAAGCGACGATCCGCAACGCCCGCACGCTGCTCGAGATCGACCGGGAGCGCGGCTTCGTACAGTATCTACGGAGTTTTCCGAGCTACGCCGCGCTCGCGAAAGATGTGAAGAAACGCTTCGCGTTCATGGGCGAGATGAACGCCTGGTACTTCCTCTTTCGCGTCGGCGAGCCGGTGCCGCGCTTCGAATCTTGGGTGCCCTCGATTCCCGGAACGCACCCGCGGATGAGAGAGATGGTCGAGCTCGCGCGCGCCGCGGGTCGCTCGCCCGAGCACTGAGGGTCAGCTCACGATAGACGCGTGTCGAGCGGCAACGGCTCGGCGCGGCTCATCTTCAAACGCGCAAAGTCGCGGTGCGAAGGATTGAGCAGCACGTTTTCCTCGATGCGCACGATCGCGCTCGGAACCGCAAGCGCGACGCAGGAGCCTTTGCGTATCCAGGTGTCGCCGATCTCTTGCAGCGAGCGCGGAGCAGGCGTAGCATACCAACGCTGCGGTAGTGTCTTGTGGTTGAGCGTTTCGACCACGACCCCGTCGGGGATCGTCACCGTCGCGTAGACGTAGTCGCTCGGCAGATCGCGCCGGTTGGTTGTGGCGACGATCTCCAAGAGGGAGAGAGAGAGCGCCGAGGCTGTGTAGATGATTGCCGTGCCTTTGGAGTTCCAGCGGCCGCCGAACGCGCGTGCGCCGGCTCCGCTGAATGCCTCGTCGGCGAAGGCTTTGCGATAGACGCGGTACACGAGACGAATTAGCTGAAGACCCCGTGGTCGATGCGCCCGAGGATCTCCTCGACGCGTCGCGAGTCCGCCTCGGTGTCGAGCAGTTCGATGGGGCGCCTTCCTCTCAGCACCGGCTGTGGCTCCTGAAGCCAACGCAAGGCGTTCTCGTCGCCGAGCGTGTCGATTGCGTGCGCGACGATGCGCGCAAGGCGAACGACGCGATCCGATTCTTCCTTCTTGAGCCTCTGCTTGCTCGAGAGCCGGCGCTCGAGCGTTCGCCGGTTCAGGCCGGCTGCATCGATGAGAAAGCTCACGCTTGTTTTCGTGCGAAGGGCGAGCTCGCGCACCGCTTGTGACGGGAGGCCCTCGCGGATGATGGAGCCGAGATCTTCTTCGGCACGAACGCGCTGCCTGAGCACCCGCTGCCCTCCGAGCAATGCCGCGACCTTCGTAGCCTCCGCCATTTGCGTACTATTATACCGCCATTTGACGCAGGCGGCAAGGCCTGAGGCGAGGAAGGCTTGATCGTCGAAGGGGGCGGCATGCATTTGGAGCGGGACGGCTTTCTCGTGAGCGACGACAAGGCGCGGCTCGACCTCGACGTCGTGCAGCACCTCATGGAGATCAGCTACTGGGCCTCGGAGCGCCCACGCGCCGTGACGGAGCTTTCGCTGAAGAACTCCGCCTGTTTCGGTTTGTACGACCTGCGCGACGGGCGTCAAATCGG
>JASHOG010000067.1 GCA_030041225.1 Vulcanimicrobiota bacterium
TCCGCGAGCTACGAGCACGTCGACGCTGATGGCCGCGAAGTCGGCAAGGCGCTTCTCTTCGGCTTGCTCGGCGGCATCGTCTCGGCCGCAGGCTATCTCATCTACCGTCGTCTTCCTGACGAGCAAAAAGAGCGGATCAATCAGCAGGTGCGCACGCTCGTGCAGCAGCGCATCAACGAGCTGAAACAGAACTTCAATTTTTAGCCCTTAGGGGGCTCCTCCACGTCTGCGGCTCGTTCCATTTCGGCAATGAACGCCTGAGAGGTGTTCTGTACGTCGCGCATGATGCGCCCGGCCTGGCGCATCACCTTCGGCAGCCGCTCGGGCCCGAAGAGCAGAAGCGCTAGGACGGAGATGACGAGGACGTCGGGGACCGAGAACACGGAGCTTCCCGTTCGGCAGGGCCCACCTGCGGACCCGTGCAAGGGAGGGGGTCCGACCCGTGAAGATCATCTATACGCGGGGCAACCGTACCGAAACGCTCGCCTCCTTGGCGACCTTGCGCAAAATTCTCCATCGCTTCGTTGCCCACCGCGTCTTTTACGAGGTCTCGACGCGCAGCAAACACGGCCACGAGTTCCTCTCGGCAAAGAACGTGTTCGTCGTCGGATCGATTGAGATCACGAACTACGAGCATCTGCGCATTCTCGTTTTTGACGCGCACAATCCCACGCACTCGATCGAGATCGTCAATCCGCAAACGATGCGCATCTACGACGAGCTTCCGGGGCGCGGCTTCGCCGTGTCATTCGTGAGCGAAGATCAGCCGGGCATCGAAACGCGCTGCTACCTCCGCGATGAGGGTGAGGACGATGCGACGATAAAAACGCAGACGGGCCTCGAGAGGATCTCGCTGCCGCAGCTCTTCGAGTACTTACAGGAGATTACGACCGCCGAACCGGCAAAGAAGTGAGCGGGCGCCCTCCGTTCATCCTCGACGTCGTCACGCTCTTCCCCGAAGTCTTCGCGCCGTTCGTCGGGCTCTCAGTCATAGGCCGGGCGGTTGAAGCGGGGCTCGTTAGCGTCAACTACCACCACGTCCTCGACGCCGTCGAAGGCAACGAGCGCGCCGATGACGAGCCCTTTGGAGGAGGAGCCGGAATGGTGCTGCGCCTCCCGCCGATTGCTCGCGCGGTCGATGCAATTCTCGCGTCGGCGGGCACAGAGCGCCGGGCAATTGTGGTTCCGAGCCCCGCCGGGAGCCTCTTCACGCAGAACGACGCGCGCCGTCTCGCTGCTCTCGACCGGGTCATCATCATCTGCGGCCACTACGAAGGCATCGACGAGCGGCTCGGTGCGCTCTTCCCAATCGAGGAGTTCTCACTCGGCGATTTCGTTGTCACCGGCGGCGAGATCCCCGCGCTCGCCTTCATGGATGCGACGGTACGGCTCGTCGAGGGCGTCGTCGACCGGGAATCGCTGGAAGCCGAGTCGTTCGCGAACGGCGAGCTCGACTACCCGTGCTACACGCGTCCCGCCGTCTTTCGCGGCGTTTCGGTCCCCGAGGTCCTTCTCTCCGGCGACCATGCGGCGATTGCGGCTTGGCGGAGGGAGGAGTCGCGGCGCCGAACGGCTGCTCGCCGGCAAGGTAAGCGCCGCTGACCATCGCGGTTGAAAGGCGCGGGCGAGCATGCTATCATGCCGTGGTCGCGCCCCTTTCCAGGGCTTCTTTTTTCTTCAAGGGCAGTGCCATGAACGTCATCGATATTCTCAGTCGCGAGCAGTGCAAGGAGCAGCTGCCGGAGTTTCGCACCGGCGACACCGTCAAGGTCTATTCGAAGGTGATCGAGGGCGGGAAGGAGCGCGTGCAGATGTTCGAGGGCGTCGTCATCGTGCGTAAGGGCAGCGGAAGCGCGGAGTCGATCACGGTGCGCCGTGTCGCGCACGGTGTCGGCGTCGAGAAGACTTTTCCGCTGCATAGTCCACGTGTCGAGCGCATCGAGGTGAGCAAGCGCGGCGTCGTTCGCCGCAGCCGCCTTTACTACTTGAGCGAACGCGTCGGCAAAGCGGCGCGCATTCAGGAGAAGCGCTAGCGCGCTCCGTCGTCCAATCGGTAGCGGCGCTCGCACTCCTCGCGCTGCTGCTGGCGACCTTCGTCGTACGCCCCTTCTCCGTTCCATCCACCTCGATGATTCCGACGCTGCGCGTCGAGGACACGCTCCTCGTCGACGTCGTGGCCTACCGCTTTGCTCGGCCTCGCCTCGGTGAGCTCGTGGTCTTCACGCCGCCTCGGCCCTCCGCGCAGCCGTTCATCAAGCGCGTCATCGGCGTTCCGGGTGACACGATTCGAATCGCCGACGGCGTGCTCTACCGTGACGGCGCCCCCGTGCACGAGCCGTACATCAACGAGCCTACCGCCTACGATCTCTCAATCGCTCACTACGACATCTACGTCAACGGCAACGCGCTCGATCCCGCGATTGCCGACATCCCGCCGAAGCGTATGTGGCAGGCGCCGAACCGGGTGCCGGCAGGCTTTTACCTCGTTCTCGGCGACAATCGCAACTATTCAGATGACTCACACCTGTGGGGATTTGCTCAGTTTGACGGCTCCTTCGTTGCCGGTCCACTCGCGCGGCGCGCACAGGCGCGCTTCATCGGCCGTGCCATCATGGTGATCTGGCCACCCGCCGAGCTGAGAATCCTTCCCTAGAGAACATGACACCGTACGAGCTGCTCGTTCTCGTTGGAGCCATAGTCGTCGCGCGCCTCGTTTTGATGGTGCCGCGTCTGGTTACGCAATCGCGCGGGCGTACGCTCACCGTCGCGCGCGAGTACCTCGACCCGTTCATCATCGCGGGGCTCGCAGCGTGGCTGCTGATTACGTTCGTCGCGCGCACGTACTACATTCCATCGGCTTCTATGGTGCCGACGCTCGAGGTTGGCGACGTTCTGCTCGTTGACAAGTTCGAATATCGCTTTCATCGGCCGCACGAGGGCGATATCGTCGTTTTTCCACCGCCGATTCCATCGCCGGATGATTTCATCAAGCGCGTCATCGGACTGCCCGGCGATACTCTTCGCATCGACCATGGGGTAGTCTACCGAGACGGCACGCGCTTGCGAGAGCCGTACACCGCCGACGAACCAAACCCCGACTTCAATCTCGTCGTGCGCAACTACGGCATCTACGTCGATGAGGGCGCCGGATGGGAGCCTCTCGATCCGATGCAGGCAAATGTCCCGCCGCGCTCGATGTGGACCGCGCCGAACCGGATTCCGCCGCACTGTTACATCATGCTCGGAGACAATCGCAATGATTCCGAGGATTCACGCATCTGGGGCTTCGCGCAGGACGGAGGCCGCTTTGCGTCGGGGCAGCGCAAAGGACAGGCGGCCGGATTCACGGGTCGCGCTTTTCTCATCTTTTGGCCGCCTTCGCAGGTACGCATCCTGCACGGGTGAGAAACTCGTTCACCGATGACGCGGCTGCTGAATGGGCGCCGGTTGCTCGGTGCAATCCTCGAGGTAACGCTCCTGGGTGTACTCATCGCCGCCTTCTTCGTGCGCACGCCGCAAGTCTCGGGGCGCTCGATGGCCCCGCAAATTTTCTCAGGCGAGTACGTGCTCATCGATACCCTCGCGTACCGCCTGGGATCGCCGGCTCGCGGCGACATCGTCGCCTTCCGGCGCAGCGACGCGTCGTCGGATGGACCGAGCACCTACATCAAGCGTGTTATCGGCCTGCCGGGCGATCGCGTTGAAATTCGCACGGGCGTCGTGTACGTGAACGGCAGGGTGCTCCCGGAGCCGTACGTGCGCTTCCAGGACAAGCGCAGCTTTGCCATGGTTGTCGTCCCGCCGCGCTCGCTGTACGTGCTTGGTGACAACCGCGCCGACAGCGAAGACTCGCGCGCCTTCGGCCCCATCCCGGAGGGCTCGGTCATCGGAAGAGCCGTTGCAGGAATTTGGCCTCCCCAAATTCTGTGATTCAATGGTATCCCGGGCACATGGCGCGCGCCATGCGACGCATCGGCGACGCGCTGCGCCTCGTTGACGTTATCATCGAAGCGATCGATGCGCGCGCCGTTCGAAGCGGCGCGAATCCCGAGCTCCAAAAAGTCGCGGCGCGCAGGCGGCGCGTCGTGGCGCTCACCCGTAGCGATCTGGCCGATCCCGCGGTGACGCACAGATGGATCGAAACCTTCACCTGCCGCGGCATCCCTGCGGTCGCAATCGATGCGCGCGGGCCGCGCGGTGCCTCCCGCATCGCGCACCTGCTCGCACCGGAGGGGGCGAGCGGCCATCGCGTCATGGTCGTCGGCATTCCCAACGCCGGGAAGTCCTCGATCATCAACGGTCTGCTGCGGCGTGCCGCGGCAAAGACTGAGCGCCGCGCGGGTGTGACGCGCAACATGCAGTGGTTTCGTCTATCGCCGAGCGTCGAACTCATGGACACCCCCGGAGTACTCGTGCCGAAGATCGCGACGAAGGCAGCACAGTGGAAGCTCGCGGCCGTCGGCGCCGTGCCGAGCGAGCGCTACGACGCGGAGGAAGTGGCGCGCACCCTCGCGCAGTGGGCGGCAAAGCGCGGTCTTCGGCGCGTTCCCGCACTCGAAGCCTTTGCTGCGACGCGCTTCATACGCCGCGGAGGCAAGGTCGATATGCACAACGCGGCGCAGTCCTACCTCCGGGCGTTCGATGAGGGAACGTTCGGACGCGTTTCGCTCGAGTCACCGGATGACCCAGAAGCAGCGTAAGGCAAAGACGAGATACGAGCGCGAGCGGCGCAGGCTCCATCGCCTGCACCGTTTGGAGAACGCCGTGCGCGAGCGCGGTTATCTGCTCGTCGGCGGCATCGACGAGGTCGGGAGAGGGCCGCTTGCCGGCCCCGTCATCGCGGCCTGCGTCGTGACGTCAAAGCCGCTGCTCTTCGTGGGCCTCAACGACTCGAAGCAAGTGCAGCCGCACGTGCGCGAGCGCCTCGCCGCGCGCATAAAGGAGTGTGCCGACGGTTGGGCAGTCGGTTCCGCGAGCGTGGCTGAGATCGATCGCCTCAACATCTACTATGCGACGATCCTGGCCATGGAGCGCGCGATTGCGGCACTATCATGTGTACCGGAGTATCTCTTCACGGACGCCATGCGCATTCGATCGTTTCGGGGCCCGCAGGAGCCGCTCATCAAAGGCGACGAGCGTTGCGCGGTCGTTGCCGCTGCCTCTATCGTAGCCAAAGTACATCGCGACACGCTCCTCGCGGAGCTCGATCGTGAGGATCCGCGTTATGGCTTCGCCGCGCATAAGGGGTATTCGACGCCGCAACACATCGCGGCGCTCGAGCGCTATGGCCCCTGCGTGCACCACCGCGCAAACTGGGCACGGGTGCAAGCCACGATGCTCGAGCTCTTCGGGGAGGCCATCGTTGACTAGCAGCGAGAAAGGGCGCGAGGGCGAGTCGCTGGCAGAAGCTTTTCTGCGGGCGCGCGGCTATCGCGTTCTCGAGCGCAACCTACGCGTTCCGGGAGGAGAGATCGATCTCGTCTGTCTCGACGGGCCGACGCTCGTCTTCGTCGAGGTGAAGCGCCGCGATCAAAAGCGGTTCGGCACGGCGCTCTCCGCCGTCGACGCACGCAAGCGTAGGAGACTGCGGACGCTCGCCGCAGATTACGCGCAAATCCTCGCTCCAAAAGCTCGGTTCCGCTTCGACGTCGTCGCGCTCGACGGTGAGCGGGCCGCGCTTCACCGGGACGCGTTCTAAGAGGCACGATGGCAACGGAAGCAGTCGCGACACAGCGGCGCAGCCCGGAGCTGCGGCGCGCGGTGACGCCCTGGGGGTCGTTCTCGTGGGGCTACTCCGACGTCGGCGCCGACATCTTCGTCGGCCTCGGACTCGTCCTCGCGTACGCCGCCGGCGCCACGAATGTCGCGTTTCTCTTCGCGGGGATCGTCTATGTGTGCATCGGCCTCGCGTACACCGAGCTCGCTGCCGCCTACCCCTTTGCCGGCGGCGGCCCGTACTTCGTGCTCCGCGGACTCGGCGATCTCTTCGGCTTCATCGCCGGCTGGGCCGTGCTGCTCGACTTCACGATCGACATCACGCTCTTTGCGTGGAGCTGCACCGATTACCTGAGCCAGCTCGTGCCGGTTTTTCTCGGATCGGCTCACCCATGGGTGCACTTCCTCGTCGTGCTCTCGCTCATCGTTGCGCTCTGTCTGCTCAACGTTGCGGGCGTCCGCGAATCCACGGCATTCAACGGCGTGGTTTCAGCACTCGACGTCCTCAGTGAGACCTGCATCCTCTGCTTCGGTTTCCTCTTCGCGTTCCGGCCGGACCTCTTGCTGCATAACATGAGCGTCAGCTGGCCAAGCCCATACCACTTGATGCTCGGCACGTCGCTCGCGATCGTCTCCTTCGTGGGCCTCGAGTCGATCTCGCAGGCGGCTCAGGAGACCTACCGCCCCGCCTCGATCATCCCGCGCACGTCGGTCTCGCTCATTCTTACGATCCTCATCTTCGCGCTCGCCTACTCGAACTTGGCGCTCGGCATGCAACCGTGGCATCCAATACTCGGCGCGCACGGGCACCCGCTGCAGTTCTGGCAGATCTTTCCCTTCAACTCCGACAACCAAGGAAAAGCCGTCGCGCTGCTCGCCGCGCAAGTGCCCTATTGGGGAGCGATTGCAGCCTTCTACGTACCCATCCTCGGAGCGATTCTGCTGCTCATCTCGTCGAACTCCGGTGTCTTCGGGAGCTCGCGCATCGCCTACTCGATGAGTCGCACGGACTTGCTGCCGTCGCTCTTCCAGCGTGTGCATCCACGCTTTCGCACGCCGTCGGTTTCGGTCATCGCGTTCTGCGGCCTCGCTGTCCTGACGCTCGTCTTCGCCGCGTTGCCCTCCCTCGACCCCGCGGCGCTCTCGGTCTATGGGCGCCTCTTCCACGGTGAGCGAGGCCTCGATTTCCTCGCCGATCTCTACGCGTTCGGCGCTGCGACGAGCTACTCGTTCGTCTTCATCGCGCTCATCGCATTGCGCCTGACCGACCCCTTCAGTCCGCGCAAGTTCAAGATTCCGCTGAACGTGCCGGTGCGCTTCCGCGGCCGAAAGACCTCGATTCCCGTCCTCGGCGTCTTCGGCTTCATTGGAATCTTCTCGATTCTCCTCTTCACGCTCATGACGCACCCGATCGGGCGCATCGCCGGGCCGTCGTGGCTGCTGCTCGGCGTCATCCTCTACATCATCTACCGGCGCCATCGTCGTCTGCCGTATCTCCGTTCGCAGAAGCACGACTGGCGTCAGCATCAGCGCGAGATCCTGCGTACTTCGGGCGATCTCGAGCTCCTCGACGAATATGAGGCCAATCTGAAAGCAGCCGACGAAGCCGCAGCGCGGGAAGGTCCCTCGCAGTGATGTTGCTCTTTCGCGGTGTCATCCTACCGGTCGGCTTCATTCTCGCGGGAGGCGTCATAACGGCGCGCCTTGCGCTCGAAGCACCCCACTACAGGCTTCTGATCCTGCCGGGGCTCGTGCTCGGCTTCGCGCTCATCGCGCTCGGTGTTCATCGCATCGCGCTCGTCCGGCGCCTTCATAAGGGCGCATGATGCCACAGCCGGAAGTTCATGCGACGCTCACCGGTGCGATCGCCGCCCTCTTTCTCGCCGCCACGATCGTCGCCACGTTCTGGTGGATGCTCCACCCGCCGGCCTCCTTCGTCGAGCGGCGAGCAAAAGAGGCCGAGACGGAGCTCGAGCGAATGGTCGGCTCCATCATCGTCGTCTTCACGTCCGAGATCGCCTCCGGCCACATGATGGCTTTGGCGGCAAAACTCGCACGCGGGGAACGTTCGGATTTGCTTGCGATCTACGTGATCGAGATGCCGTATACGCTCCCACCCGACGCGGAGATGCCGCTCGAGGAGCGTACCGCGCTCGACGCTCTCGGCGCAGCGGAGACGATTGCAAAAAACACCGGCATCTCCATCCGAACGGAGATCGTCAAGGCGCGCTCGACCAAACAAGCCGTGCTCGACATCGCCAAGCGCGAGCGGGCGAACCTGCTGGTCGTGGGCGATAACCGGGAGGGGAAGTACGTCGGAGCGCCGTTAAGCCGAACGATCGAAGAGATCGCCGCCGATGCGAAGTGCGACGTCCTGATCGGCGTCGAGGGGAAGCACGGCAGACTCCTCACGCAGGACCACGGAGCAACGACCGAGAGTCTCTCCGGGAAACAGGAGCAATGAATGTTTCGTCAACGTTTTGCAGCGGTCGCCGTCCTCGCCGTCGCCCTCGCCCTCGCCACGGCACTCGCGCGAGCAGCGAATAGCGCTCCCGCGATCGACGCGTTTCGCGCCGCATTCGCGTCGGTCAACGACTACACGTACAAGTTGCACTCCCACGAGATCATGGGGACACAAGTGCAAGACCGCATCTACGACTACTCGTTCATGAAGCCGCACTTCGCGAAGACGTACATCGAAGCCGGCGACGGTCAAGGCTCAGGCGGCGTCTGGGCCGGCGGCGATCAGGTGAGCGGGCATCAAGGCGGAATGCTTTCGTTCGTCCACTTGAAAGTCGACCTGCACGATTCGCGCGCGACGTCACTTCGCGGCTACACGATTCCGGATGGGCTCATGCAAGACGTCGTCGACACCTACGCGAACGTGCCCGGCACGCTGACGCAGAGCGACGGCGGCACCGTCGGTGGAGAGCCCACCGACCGCTTAGAGCTGATCGTCGATACTCCGAGTGCGAATAAGGGCGTCACGCGGCAGATCTTGTACTTGAGCAAGAGCACGCACTTCCCGGTTCGTCAGTTGCTCTACGCCGGCGACACGGTCGTTCTCGATCAAACCTTCTACGACGTCCATACGAACGTCGGCCTCACGCAAGCCAACTTCCCGTTCTAAGAAGCGCTTAGGCACTAAAGAAACGTCGACGAAGCTGGTCGAGCGCGACGGCAAGCAAAATCACCGCGCCGAGCACGACCATCTGCAGGTAGGAGTTGATGTTCAGCAGGTTCATCGCGTTGTTGAGCGATCCGATGAGCAGCGCGCCGAAGAAGGTGCCGACGATCGTACCGCGCCCACCCATGAGGCTCGTCCCGCCGACGACGACGGCGGCGATCGCGCCGAGCATCTCGTTGCCGGTGCCGGTCTGCGGTGACCCTGACGAGAAGAGCGCCATGTAGAGGAAGCCGACGACTGCGGCGCAGACGCCGCTGATGACATAGACGAGCGTCTTCATCTTCGCAACGTCGATGCCGGCAAGACGCGAGGCCTCCTCGTTCCCTCCGATCGCAAGGACGTAGCGCCCGAAGCGCGTTCGCGTGAGCAGGACCGAGAAGAAGACGCCGGCGACGAGCATCCAGATGACGGGAATCGGGATGCCGGGAAGATGGAGCGCGTTCGTGAGGCCCCCGAGGAAGAGGCCGTAGCCCGTGTTTTCGAAGACGCTCACGTTGAGCGGCACCGGCCGCCCTGCCGATGCGATGTACGAGAATCCGAGCGCGATCTGCATCATCGCGAGCGTCGTGATGAACGGGGGCAGATTGAGCTTGACGACCGGAAGCGCGTTCGCGTAGCCGGCAGCCGCGCCGACCGCGAGGCCCGCGAGCAACGTCACCGCGATCAGCGCAACGGCGGGAAGGTGCAGGCTATTGGCGACGATTGCCATGACGACGCCGCAGAGCGAAACGAGCGATCCGATCGAGAGGTCGATTCCCGCGGTGATGATGACGAACGTTTCGCCGATCGCCAGGATGAAGTTATACGTGATCTGTCGCAGCACCGTGACGATATTGCTCGGGCGCAAGAACGCGCCGTGCGCAGCGACGTCGATGACGACGATGAACGCGATGAAGAGCACGGCAGCGGCGAGGACGCGCAGCCAGTACGCGCGCGCGCTCCTTCTCGCCTCAGTCACGCCGCCGCTCCGGCGGCGGCGAGCATCACACCGTCGGGCGTCGCCTCCTCTCGCGTAAACTCGCGAACGAGGCGCCCGCCGCGAACAGCGTAGATGCGGTGCGACATGCCGAGTACCTCCGGCAGCTCGCTCGAAACCATCACGATCGCCGCTCCGTCGGCTGCGAGGCGGACCATGAGCGAGTGAATCTCCGCCTTCGCGCCGACGTCGATGCCGCGTGTCGGCTCGTCGAAGAGCAGGATGCGCGCCGTCCCCAGCAGCCATTTCGCGAGCACGACCTTCTGCTGCGTTCCACCGGAGAGATTGCGCGCGAGTTGCTCGGTACTCGGCGTTCGAATCGCGAGCTCGCGAATCATGCGCTGAGTCTCCTCCGTCTCGCGTGCGCGATCGAGCATGCGGGCGCGGCTCTCGAACCGTGCGAGGTGCGCAAGCGTGACGTTCTCACGGACGCCCATTCCGAGCACAAGTCCTTGCGCCTTGCGATCCTCGGTGATAAAAACGATGCCCTCGCGGATCGCGTCGATCGGCGAACGCACCCGCACGCTCTTCGCGTCGACGAGAATCTCGCCGGTGCGCGGCACGTCCGCACCCGCGATTGCACGGAGAATCTCCGTCCGTCCTGCGCCGACGAGCCCGGCGAAACCGATGATCTCCCCAGCACGCACCTGTAGGCTCACACCGTTGACCGCCGGCGGGCGTACGAGCCCCCGGACCTCGAGCACGACCGGCGCATTCTCCGCGACCTCCGGAAGCGCGGGATACTGCGCCTCGAGCCGGCGCCCCACCATCGCGCTCACGATCTCGTCGCGCGGAAAGCTCTCTCGCGGACGCGTCTCGATGATGCGACCGTCACGCAGAATCGTCACGCGATCGGCGATGCGCGGGAGCTCCTCCAGGCGGTGCGAGATGTAGATGACCCCGTTGCCCGCCGCTTTTAGCCGCCGAACGATCGCGAAGAGGCGCTCGATTTCGTTCTCAGTGAGCGAGGCGGTCGGCTCGTCCATCACGATGATGCGTGCCTGCTTCGAAAGAGCCTTTGCGATCTCGACGAGCTGCTGCCGGCCAACCGAGAGCTGCGAAACCGGAAGGTCGAGCGGCATCTCGATACCGAGCTCCTCGAAGATGCGTTGCGCTCGCTCGCGCGCGGACGCCGTATCGAGGAGGCCGCGCCGCGTCGGCTCGTTGCCGAGGACGAGATTCTCGACCGCGCTCAGTTGCGGCACGAGGTTGAACTCTTGGTAGATCATCCCGATGCCCAGGCGCTCCGCCGTGCGCGGCGCGTCGATCTTGGCTCTGTGACCGTCAACGAAGATCTCGCCCGCATCGGCCGCGAGTCCACCGGCCAGAATTTTCATCAGCGTTGATTTTCCGGCGCCGTTTTCGCCGACGAGTGCGAGAATCTCGCCGCGCTCGAGCGAGAACGAAACGCCGGAGAGTGCCTGAACGCCCGGAAACGCCTTCGCGACTCCGCGCATCTCGAGCAACGGTGCGCTTGCGATTATGGTGTTTTCCCGGCGTTCGCCAAGGGCATCTCTGAAGAAGTCCATGTACCCATCGTTTGACGCCCTGAAGGTTCGGGTGCTAGGAGCCGGCGAGGGAGCATACTCGCAAAAGTCTGTGACCGAGCGGGCGACGCCGCAAACGAGCCTTCAGGGCGCAAACCCGAAGGGCAACGGCGTTTTCGCCGCATCTCATCGTCGCTGCGTCGGTCACAGACTGCCGAGAGTATGCTCCCTCCTCGCTCCTCAATCTGCGGCGAAAACGCTCGTTGCGCTGGGTGCAGCGACTTCTTCAGAGATGCCCCTGTGTAGCTTCCGACGTTCACCTTCACGATCCTCGGCGGATGCCCGCCGTTGAAGTATTCGTGGATCGCGTCGATCGTCTCCTTACCGATTTGCTCGGGATATTGCACCGCATCGCCGTACATCTCACCCGCGGCGATCGCCGCGCGGGCTTCGGGCGTCGCATCGTATCCGACGATCGCGATTCTTCCGACGAGTCCGGCAGCTTTGACGGCGGTGAGCGCACCGAGCGCGGAATCGTCGTTGATGCCGAAGACGCCCTTGAGGTTACGATGCGATTGCAGGATGTCGCTCATGTCCGACTCGGCTTGATCGCGTTGTCCTCCGCCGTCGACGTCGGCAACGATCGTCACGCTTGGGCAGAGCTGCGAGATCGCCATGCGAAATCCGCGCACGCGGTCCTGCACGCTCGTTACCTCCGGCTCGTCGATGATCGCGACCGGCCCGTTCTTGACCGCCGCGCACATGAGCTTCCCCGCTTCGGACCCGCCCTGCACGTTGTCGCTCGCGACGTGCGCGACGACGACGCCGAGCTTGCTCGTGGAAGCGATGTCGGCGGTGAAGACGGGGATCTTCGCCTGATTCGCTTCGGCAATCGCGCTCCCGATTGCCTGCGAATCGTACGGCGTCAGCACGATGGCGTCGACGTGCTCCGAGATGAAGTCCTCGACTTGGCTCTGCTGCACGCTGTTGTCGCGATTTGCATCGACGACGTCCAGCGAGTAATGATACTTTGCCGCCTCCCTGCGCATGCCGGCCTCCATATCTTCGTAAAACTGCGCCTCGCGGTTCTGAATCGAGACGCCGATATGCTTCACCCCGTGCGCCGACGGCGAGGCGGTTGACTGCGATGAATGGGAGCAGGCCGCCGCTGCCAGAGCAAGCGCGACCAGAAGAGGGCGCCATAGGAGCTTCATGCCGCCGCCGTTCTATCCACAATCAGCGACTTCCGTCTTGTGAAATCTGTGGAAAAGAGGGGGCAAGCGAGCCAAACCGCTCCTCGATCTCCTCGAGCGTCTTGCCCTTTGTCTCAGGCAGCCAGAACGTCGCCGTCACGAAATAGACCACCGTGAAGGCGGCAAACGCGAGGAACATCGGTGCATAACCATGCTTGCCGACGGCAGGAAGAAAGAGTGCCGCAATCGTCGTCGAGGTTCCCTGATTGAGGAAGAGCGCAATCGACATACCGTTCGAACGGATACGCGTCGGCATGAGCTCGGAGAGCGCAAGCCAGACGACGACGCCCGGTCCCACCGCAAAGAAGGCCATGAAGAGGTAGAGCGTCGTGGCGACGAGCCATCCGTTCGCAGCGCTCGGTACGGGAGTTACATAGGCGCTCACAATGCGTAACGGCGCAGCCTGTGCCGCAGCAAGATCGCCGAATGGGCTGCTCGAGCCGGCGAGCAGCGCCTCGATACGATTTGCAGGAACGTTGCGTACGATGCGAATCGGAGCGCTCACTTCATCCGAACGAACGGCGTTCGTGACGGAGTTGAACGCGCCGTACGCGTAGCTGATGACGAGCGACTGCGGCGTCCCTGCTTTCCCGGCACCGCCGAGCAGTGTGCGCGCCGCGCTCGGACCGAACTGCAGTGTCAGGGTCTGATCCGGCCTCACCATGCGCTGCACGGCGGCGGTGACATCGACGTGGCGCGCTTCGGTTCGCTGAAAGAGCGCGCCGGTTCCGAGTAGCGACAGAACGATGCCGGCGCTGCCCACGCTCAGGAGAATCTTGCGCCCAACGCGATCGACGAGCAGCACCGCCACGAGCGTCATCGCAAAGTTCACGATGCTGAAGAAAAAGCTCCCCGCATGGGCTTGGAAATCGTTCAGCCCCGCCTGTAAGAGAATCGTCGTGTTGTACGGGATGATCGAGTTGATGCCGGTGAGCTGGTTGCAGGTGAGGATGACGCACGCCAGGAGGAATGGGACCACGTACTTGCGCTTCAGCAACGACTCTTTCGCTCGTGCGCTTCGCGTCTGCGCGCGCTCCGCGACGGCAGCCTTCTCCATCTCGCGCATCTCGAGCTCCGCCTGCTCGCGGCTGCGCGAACGCAGTAGCGCTGCGAGCGCCGCGTCGGGCCGGCCGCGCCGAAAGAGCCAACGCGGCGACTCCGCGATGATGAAGCCGCCGGCGAGAAACAGGAGACCGATGGGAAGCGAGAGCCAGAAGGTGTCTCGCCAGGCGTGGTCCTCGAAGGCGAAAATCTGCGCGGCCGTGCCGTGTTGGACGATCTGCGCCAGCGCGTGACTGAAGTACAGCGTGATGAGACTCGAAAGCACGAAACCGAAGGTGAGCAGCCACTGGAACATGCCCGTCCCCTTGCCGCGATCTTCCGACGCGAGGCACTCGGCCAAGTATAAAGGAACGACGACGCCGGTGAGACCGCCGCTCATCCCCTGCAACAGTCGCCCACCGACGAGCATCCCGAAGCCGTGCGAGAGCGCAATCATCGGGACGCTGACGCAGAACATGAGCGCGGTGAGAATCATCAGGCTTCTGCGCCCGAGCCAATCGGAGAGCGCTCCGGCGAAGAGCACGGAGATGACGCTGCCGAGGAGGACCGCTGCAACGACGAAGGAGAGGCGCGCGGGGCTGAAGCCCGAGGTCGCCGTGAGATACGGCAGCGCACCCTGGATGATGCCGACATCGATGCCGTACAGCAGACCGCCGAGGCCCGCAACGAGCAAAAGCAGCCGATTATACGCGACGTGCACTGCCCCGCCGTTCCCGCGCCGTGCACAAGCCTCCTTCGCGCGAGCGCACGATTCGGATAGCCGAGCGACGTCACCACAGATTACGCTACAGCCATGAATCAACAGGAACGCTTCTCCGCCATCTGCCGTTACATCGAGTCGCATGCCGATGAACCGCTCCGCCTCGACGACCTCGCGCGTCGATCGAAGATGACGCGCGCGCACTTCGCACGAGCTTTCAAAGCCGAGATCGGCGTGACGCCGGGCGCCTATCGTGAAGCCGCGCGGCTACGCCGCTTCAAGAAGGGACTGAAGCGCGGCGACGGCGTCGCATCGGCGACCTACGACGCGGGCTTCGGCTCGTCGAGCCGTGTCTACGAACGCGCCGGAACGCGCCTCGGAATGACCCCCGCTCAGTACCGCCGCGCCGGCGAAGGCGTTGCGATCTCCTATGCGTCGCTCGAAACGCCGCTCGGGCTCATGATGATCGGCGCGACCGATCGTGGCGTCTGCTTCGTCCAGTTCGGCGATTCCGAGGACGAATTGATCGAGCGCCTACGTGATGAGTACGCAAATGCCGAGATCGCACCGATGCGTGAGCCGCATCACCCGGAGTTCGCAACGTGGGTCGAGGCGATCGCGCGACACCTCGCCGGCGAGCTGCCGCATCCCGATCTTCCGCTCGACATCCGCGCGACGGCTTTTCAGATGCGCGTGTGGCGCTACCTACAGACGATTCCGTACGGCGACGTGCAATCGTACGGCGAAGTGGCGCGGGCAATCGGCAAGCCGAAAGCGGCGCGTGCGGTGGGGCACGCCTGCGCATCCAATCCCGTCGCGCTCCTCATTCCCTGCCACCGTGTGATTCGCGAATCGGGCCATCTCGGCTGCTACCGCTGGGGACTCGAACGCAAGCGCGCTCTGATCGATCGGGAACGAAGTGCGGCACGCAGCTGAGCTTGCAACCGAACTACGCGAGCGCAGCTTCTGCCTCGTCGGCGGCTATCTCAGCGCAGAGCATGCGCGCGCCATTCGAGCGATGTACGACGACGCGTCGCTCTTCCGCAGCCGCGTCGTCATGGAGAAGCACGCATTTGGTCACGGCGAGTACCAGTATTTCGCCGATCCGGTGCCGCTGACGATTCGCGAGCTTCGCGAGACGCTCTACGCGCAGCTTGCGCCGATTGCAAACGAGTGGATGAGCGAGATGGGCAGTGAGCGCCGTTTCCCGCTTGCCCACCAAGCCTTTCTCGACGAGTGCTTTGCCGCGAATCAGACGAAGCCCACCGCCCTTCTCCTGCGCTACGAAGCCGGCGATTACAACTGCCTGCACCAGGATCTCTACGGGCCGGTTGCATTTCCGTTCCAAGCGACGATCTACCTCAGCGCGCCGGACGAGGAGTTCGAAGGCGGCGAGGTCGTGCTGACCGAGCGGCGGCCGCGCGCGCAGGTGCGCGCGCACGTGCTTTCACCGCAGCAAGGCGATCTGCTCGTCTTGCCCTCCCATGCCGCTCCGCGCCGGAACGAGCGCGGCGTGTACAAGGTCTACTTCAAGCATGGCGTCTCATCGGTGACACGCGGTACGCGCTACACGCTCGGCATTATTTTCCACGACGCGCTCTAGCGCGCACCCTATGCACGGGAAGTCCAAACGCCCGATCGCCGCCGAGAACGGCGAGCTTCTTCCCCCGATCGAGTGCTTTGAACCGCGCCTCTTGTGAGAGAGCAACTGCGTAGGTCTTCGGATACCACCATGCGAGCAGTCGCACGGGGCGACGAGCGCGCGTAAACCGCGCCGCCGTACCCTCTTCATGCGCGCGCATCCGTTTCTCGAGATCGACTGAAGCACCGGTGTAGAGCTTGCCGTCCGCGCACTCGAGCACGTACACCACCGGCCGCCGGCCGGACCGTCCCTTGCGCGTCATCGTAGGTCAGTATCCGCTGGAGATTTTCTTCCCTCCCCTAGCCGTCGGCGTGGGAGCGCTTGCCCCGCGCTGTTGTCGAAGCCTTGGGCCTTAAAGAAGGCGACTCTATCGAGGCGCACGTCCTCGGCGCACACACGTTCGAGATCGAGAGAGAACCGACGCCGCGCGAGTAGCTCCTTGCGGCAGGAGGCGTCACCAACGTGCAAGTCCTCAACGAGTTTGCATGCGTCGCTCTGCGCAAATTCCGACTCAAGCTCGACGAGGTCCGCGAAGTCGTCGGCACAGTGCAGCGCGTTTGTACTGTGCGCGATGTGGACCTCGCGACGCACAACCTCGGCTTGGATCTCGTTGAGCGCTATGGCTTCTCGG
>JASHOG010000068.1 GCA_030041225.1 Vulcanimicrobiota bacterium
GATTCGTCCACGGGCTCGGACCGATGAAGAGCGGCGTGAAGTCCTTTGCATCGGTCATCGCCGCATAGCCGACCCAGTCGTTGACCGCTGCACCCGCGACGGCAGCCTTCCAGCGCGTGTCGTGGGTGATGAGCCACGACGTCATGAGGCCGCCCTCCGACCATCCTGAAACGCCGATACGCGCAGGATCCACAATACCGAGACGCAGCACTGTTGCAAGCCCATCCTCTATGTCGTCTCCCGGTACGCTCGTAATGTGTGGGACGGTCGTGCGTGCAAACGCGAGACCGAGGTTATCGCTTCCACGATAGTTCGGCTCGAAGACGATCCACCCATGGGCTGCAAACACGTCGGCGAGCGCCGAGAAACTCAGCAGCGACGCTGAAGTCGGCCCTCCGTGAATGAGGAGGACGAGCGGTACGCGTAGTCCCCGATGCCAGCCCGCCGGGTACACGAGAACGCCGTCAGCGAGCATGCCGTCGCGAGTACGCCATGTGATCGTTGCCTCTTTGCCAATTGCAAACGACTCGATCCAGCGATTCTCATCGGTCAGTCGAACCGGTGTGCGAGCGTTCGGCTCGAGGACGTAGAGGTCCGACGGATCTGCCGGAGAGGAAGCCGCGAAGACGATCGTCCCGGTACGCGCAACGTCGAACGAACCCGTGACGCTTAATCTGCCGAGAGAAAGCACGCGAATGCGATGTGCGTCCAGCATGAAGAGACGGCGCTGCGTTTCGCTATTTGCCATGACGACGAGCGCATCATTCGGCATGAACGCGGCCTCCTCGATATTCCGATCGAGTCGCCGGCTTTCCCAACGCGCCCGCGTGCCGTCGGCATTTGCACGTGCCACTTCCATCTGCATCGCACCGCCCGGGTTCGTGAAGGCAAAAGCAAGGTGTTTCCCGTCGCGTGAACGTATCGGGTCCGACTGAGTTCGTGAAAGCCTTGCAATCGCGCTCACGCGGCCGCTGCGCACGTCGACGCGGACGATCTCACGAGCGAGGAACTGATTCGGCTGCGCGCCCGGCGTCATCCGCGTGACGAAGATGCTTTTGCCGTCCGCCGCGTACGTAAAACCACCGCCGACGTGCAAGGAGTCGCCGCCGATTTCGAGTGGCGTGCTTCCGTCGCGCGCGTCGATCTCGTAGAGCCGATCGGCGTCTGCCGGTGACTGCGCCGTCCAGGCCTCCTCCGTTACGTCGAAAGCATTCTCTCCGTGCGCGATCGCTGCGGCGTTGGGCGGCGGAGGCACGGCCGCATAGGCGATTGCCCGGCCATCGGGACGCCAGGCTATATCATCGACGCCTTCCTTCTCGTGCGTGAGCTGCACCGGCTCGCCGCCGAGCATTGAGAGCAGGAAGAGCTGATGAGCCTTGTCCGGACCGTACTTCGGCGTTGCGATGTAGCCGAGCGTCAATCCGTCCGGCGACCACGCCACCTCGCTCACGTTTCCGTCGTGCACGAGAACGCGCAGGTGCCGCGTTCTAACGTCGACGAGCGCCACGTCGACGATCGTGCGGTCTTTGTCGATGTCCGTGCGACCGATGAGGACCGCGACCTCACGCCCATTTGGTGAAATGGCCGGATCGGAGACGCTGACGAGCTTGCGCAGGTCGGTTACCTGCAGCGTTCTCGGAGCCGCCGAGCGCCCAGAGCTTCCAAGCAGCGCCAGCGCAATGAGGAGCACCGCTGCGCTGCGCGCTATTGTGACCATTGCTCGATCCAACCGACCCACGCACGCAAGACGAGTTCCTGACCGACGGGATCGGTCGGGAAGTGACCGGCGCGAGGGAAGACGGTGAAACGCACGGGGACGCCGCGGTCCTTGAGCGCGTGATACAGCTCGTACGCCTGCGGCACCGGAACGCGCTGATCGCGCGTGTCGCTCAGAATGAGCAGTGGCGTGCGCATCGCGCTCACGTAGGTGATCGGCGACTCCGCCGCATATGCGGCGCGGCCCTGGGCCGTAAACGGAAGCACGCCATTGAAAAACGCCTGATTGAACGGCAGGTTGATATCGGAGAGAACAGCTTGTTGATACTGATCGTTCACCGCGGCGCCGCTTACCGCCGCCCGCCAGAAGCTCGCGTGCCCGATGAGCCATGACGTCTGCAGTCCGCCGCCGGACCAGCCTGAGACGAAGATTCGCGAGGGGTCGATCATTCCGGTCGCTCGCAGTGCGGTGACCGCAGCGAGATTGTCGCGTCCCGGACCGCTCGCCATATCGCCGACGATCGCCTGCAAGAACGCGTCGCCCTGATTGTCGCTACCACGATAGTTCGGACGAAAGACGAAGTAGCCGCGCGCCGCGAGCAGCTGGTCGAGCCCGCCCTCCTCGAGACCGGCAAGATCCCACGTCGACGTACCGACGGGGCCGCCGTGAATATCGAGCACGAGCGGATAGCGTTTTCCAGAAATGTATCCAACGGGATAGATGAGGACGCCAACCGCATTCACGCCCAAGTCGGTCGGCCACGTGAACGCCTCCGCCTTCCCAAGATCGTACGACTCAGCCCACGCGTTGTCGTCGGTCATACGACGAGGGGCCGTCGCGTTCGGCGCAAGATAGTAGATCTCGGGATAGTGATCGGAACGCTCCCCGACAAACGCTATGCCGCCGTCGTTCGCTATCGACGCGCTGACGATGTCAACCGCTCCCAGATCGAGCCGGCGTGCCGGGCGATTGGGTTCGACGATCCACGCAACGCTGCGGATGCCGTCGGCGGTCTCGACAAGGAGCCCCGAGTCGTTCGGCAACCACCAGAAGGCGTGGACGTTGCGGTCGAGTATCCGGCTGTTCCAGAGCTCGCGCCCATCCGCGCTCGAGCGTACGGAGATGTCCATCGTGAGATAGACGTATTCATGACGCGGCACCGCGACTGCGATCGCGCGGCCGTCGCGTGAGAGCTGCGGGTCCGTGCTCACACCGGGAAAGAGCGGCGTGTCGGTTTTCGCTGCGATGTCGTGCACGTACGTCGTCTGGTCGACCAGGTGCGCGAAGATCGCATCGGGCACGCGATCGTAATAGATTCTCGTTCCGTCGGGCGAGAATGCCGGCTGTACTCCAGGCTGCACGCTCCACGCTCCGTCGGTGAGGCGCGTGTTCGCCGTACCGTCGGCGTTGATCAGCCAAAGGTGCGATGGCTGAGGAGTCGTTTGCGTGAGGTAGTTCTCTTCGTCGTCGACGACGACGAAGTCGTGGTGTCTCTCGACGTCGCGCTCGCGCGGATTGACGTTCTGCGCGACGTAGACGAGAGCGCGGCTGTCACCCCGCCATGCAAAGGCACTGACGCCATTGGCCGCGCTCGTCAACCGCAGGGAGTCGCCGCCGTCCATGCGCATGACGTACAGCTGCGCCTTCATTCGTTCCGGCGAAGCGATATAGGAGATCGCCGAGCCGTCCGGAGACCACTGCGGATCCGATACTCCCGTCCGGTCGCGCGTCAGGATGCGCGAGGATCCCGAGCGGAGGTCGATGAGGACGAGCTCGGTGTCGCGCAGGTCATGCTCCCAGTCGACGCGCGAGCGAACATAGACGATCCTCGAGCCGTCGGGGGAGATTGCCGGTTCACTTACGGTGACGATCTTGCGCAAGTCGGCATAATCGAGCCCGCGCGCGACGGCCGGCGCGCCTGCCCCCAACGCCGCCAGAAACAACAGCACGGCAGTTCCCAGCGAGATTCGTCGGGGTCGCACGACCACAGGTTATCTTCTTCGAGCCTTGCGAGACCTGCCGGCTCCGCTGTGTCGCAGGGGGGGCATCTCGAGATGGAGCAGAGAGTGCGCATGCAGTTCGAACCGTACCTCTTCTTTCACGGTCGCTGCGAAGAGGCGCTGAACTTCTACGTCAAGGCGCTGCGCGGCGAGATCGTCCACATGAGCCGCATCGCGGGCTCACCGATCGAGCAACAGGTTCCCGCCGATCAGCGTCAAGGCGTCATGCACGCCACGTTCGTCGCCGGCGACGTGAGGTTCATGGCCTCTGACGGTCAGCCCGGTCCCGGCCCTGACGGCAACGACGACATCGCACTCTCGCTCGCGACGAGCGACGCGACCGAAGGAGAACGCGTCTTCAAAGCGCTCTCCGAAGGCGGCAAGATCGGACAGCCGCTCGAAACCGCTTTCTGGGGCGGGCGCTTCGGCATGCTCACCGATAAGTTCGGTGTGCAGTGGATGGTTTCAATCCACGAGTGACGATCGCGCTTCCCTGCGCGCTTATTGCTTGGCTTGGAACTCCTTGGCAATCGAGGCAGGAATGCCATACCACTTCTCGAGCTGCTGTGCGTTCGTAACCCCGCCGCCTTGGCCGACGAAGGCCCACGCGCCGTTTTTCAGATGCAACCACGCGTTGACTTCCGCCATCCCGTGTCCCGTACCGAATGAGCACTGCGCCCACGACTGAAGGATGTAACACGACGGCTGCTCGACGTCGGTGTTGTGATAGTGCGAGCGCTGGTAGCTTACGAGCGCCGAGGTCGCAGCGCTTTGCTGAGAGGCGGCGGCTGCCGGCCCCGTCGTTATGGTGACGATCGCAGCGATCGCGCCGGCGATCGCATAGAAAAATCTGCCTGCGAGCATATGAACCCCCTTCATGAGCCTAGCGTACGCTCGCTCTCTTTTTTTTATGTCCTTCGGAGCCCTTCTCGAGTGCGCTCCGTCTCCAGGCGAGGTACCGGCGCCCTGCGAAGTTGCGACCCGATGGATTACGAGCTCCTCGGAAAGCAACTCCGAGAGTTGCTTTCCGGCGAGAGAAACCACTTGGCAAACGCTGCGAACTTCGCCGCCTTCATGTACCAGCAGATTCCCGACGTAAGCTGGGCCGGATTTTACTATGCCGACGGAGGAGGCGAGCTCGTTCTTGGCCCCTTTCAGGGTCGTCCGGCCTGTACGCGCCTGCCGAAGGGGCGCGGCGTCTGTGGAGCAGCCTTCACGCGCGGCGAAACGCTCGTGGTTGACGACGTCAATGCCTTCCCCGATCACATTATCTGCGACGCCGCTGCGCGTTCAGAGCTTGTCGTGCCGCTCCCGCCGAACGCGCCGTACGGCGTCTTCGACATCGACAGCGCGCGGCTCGCGCGTTTCGATGCGGAGGCCCGCGACGGGATCGAGCGCCTCGTGAATACGTTTATCCACAGCGTCGCTCCGCCGCCCTGGCAAGCGTAGCAAGGTTTCCCGCGAGCTCGGCGAATCA
>JASHOG010000069.1 GCA_030041225.1 Vulcanimicrobiota bacterium
CGCATCACCTATCGCGACCTCGGCCTCTACAGCGACGACAACGAGAACGGCATGGAACGTGTCGTGCGTTTCCTTCGAGAGTGGACGCGCAGCAAGATCGGCGTGCAGCTTGCGCACGCTGGGCGTAAGGCCTCGACGCTGCCGCCGTGGGAGGGCGGTGGCCCCGCGAGCGGTGAGCAGGCCTATCCGATCGTCGCGCCGTCTGCCCTCGCGTATGACACCGGCTGGCACGTCCCCGGCGAGCTCGACGAAGTGGGCTTGGAGAGGGTTCGCAACGACTTCGTCGCTGCGGTTCACCGAGCGGAGCGACTCGATCTCGATGTCGTCGAGCTGCACTTCGCGCACGGCTACCTTGCCCACGAGTTTCTCTCTCCGCTTTCGAATCGCCGCGGCGACCGGTACGGGGGATCGCTCGAGAATCGCATGCGCTTTCCGCTCGAGCTCTTCGAGCGCGCGCGCGCCGCGTGGCCCGAGCGTAAACCTCTGGGCGTGCGCATCTCAGCGACGGACTGGGTCGAGGGCGGTTGGAGCATCGACGATGCCGTCGTCTTCGCGGCCGAGCTGAAGCGACGCAACTGCGACTTCATCGATGTCTCGAGTGGTGGGCTTTCACCCCTTCAAAAGATCGACGCGCGCCCCGGTTACCAAGTGCCTTTCTCCGCGCGCATCAGGCGCGAAACCGGGATGACGACGATCGCCGTCGGCGCGATCACTCGCCCGCAACAGGCGGAGGCCATTCTCGCGAGCGGCGATGCGGATATGGTCTCGCTCGCGCGTGGCTTTCTGCGCAATCCACGTTGGACGTGGGACGCCGCCGATGCGCTCGGCGGCGAGTCGTTCGTTCCCAAGCAGTACCTGCGCGGCCGCAACACCCGCTTCGAATGACGCCTTGGACGTGCCCCATGCATCCCGGTGTGCGCTCTGCGTCGCCGGGAGCGTGCCCTTCGTGCGGGATGGCGCTCGAGCCGCTCGACCTGCGCCGGGCCGCCGATGAAGGTGACGAGCTACGCGTCATGACGATCCGCTTCTGGATCGCGTTCGCGCTCTCTGCGCCGGTCGTCTCCCTCGCGATGAGCGGCCGCCCGATCCCGTGGCTCGAGGCGCTCTTGACGACACCCGTCGTCGTCTGGTGTGCCGTTCCGCTCTTCGCGCGCGCATGGGGCTCACTGCTCTCGCGCAGCGTGAACATGTTCACCCTCATCGCCCTGGGCATCGGCGTCGCATATCTCTACAGTCTCGCTGCGCTCTGGCTCGGCGCCGCGTCTTACTTCGACTCGGCCGCTGCGATCGTGACGCTCGTGCTGCTCGGTCAGGTTCTCGAGCTGCGCGCGCGTACTCGTACGAGCGCGCAGATTCGCGCCCTACTAGGGCTTACGCCGAAAACGGCGCTGCGAATCGCAGCCGACGGCAGCGAGCGCAGCATCCTTCTCGACGAGATCCGAGTGGGAGATCGACTGCGCGTGCATCGCGGAGAGCGTATCCCGGTCGATGGAAGCGTCTGCGAGGGAAGCACGAGCGTCGATGAGTCGATGGTTACGGGCGAGGCGATGCCGGTCGAAAAGCGGAAAGCCGACCACGTGATCGGTGGCACGCTCAATGGCGCCGGTTCGTTTGTGATGACCGTCGAGCGCGTCGGCTCGGAGACGCTGCTCTCGCAGATCACGCAGATGGTGGCGCAAGCGGCGCGGAGCCGCGCGCCGGTTCAGCGGCTCGCCGACAGCGTCGCCGGGTACTTCGTCCCGGCCGTCATCGGCATCGCAGTCGTCACGTTCTTCGGTTGGATGATCCTCGGGCCGTACCCGCGTCTTTCGCACGCTATCGAAGCCGCCGTCGCCGTGCTCATCATTGCTTGCCCGTGCGTGCTCGGCCTCGCGACGCCGATGTCGATCGCCGTTGCGAGCGGCAAGGGAGCATCGGCGGGCATCCTCTTCAAGGACGCGCAGGCGCTGGAGATCCTCTGTCGCGCCGATACGCTGCTGATCGACAAAACCGGCACGCTCACGACGGGCCAGGATACGGTCAAGGAATCTGCGGCAGGCACGATGCACGCGTTGCGCGCGCTCGGGCTACGCGTCGTCATGGTGACGGGCGATCGCGAGGAGCGTGCGCGCGCCGTCGCGCGCCACGCGGGCATCGGCGATGTTCGAGCCGGCTTACTGCCCGCCGGAAAGGCGGCGATCGTCGAGGAGGAGCAGCGCCAAGGTCATGTCGTCGCCATGGCGGGAGACGGCATCAACGATGCACCCGCGCTTGCGCGCGCCGATGTCGGCATCGCGATGGGAAGCGGCACCGATGTTGCGATCGAGAGCGCCGCGGTGACGCTCGTCAAAGGTGATCTCACGGGAATCGTGCGCGCGCGTCGCTTGAGCACGGCAACGATGCGCAACGTGCGACAGAACCTCTTCTTCGCCTTCGTTTACAATGCGCTCGGCATCCCCATCGCGGCGGGTGTGCTCTACCCCTTCTGTGGAGTTCTTCTCTCGCCGATGATTGCGGCAGCGGCGATGTCGTGCAGCTCCGTCTGCGTCATCGCGAACGCGCTGCGCCTGGGACATCTCGATCTCTAGGCCGAAGCGTTAGATTGTGGCACAGGAGCAACCGGGGCAGAAGCGTCCGCGCAACCAAGGAGCCTGGGGCTTTCTTTGGTGGGCTCTTCTGGGCGCGCTCCTCTTTTGGAACTACCTTATCTTTGCGCCCCACGCGAATCCGCAGGAGGCGATTCCTTATTCCGTCTTTCTCGCGCAAGTGCGCGCGGGTAACGTTGCCGCGGTAAGCATCAACGACGAGCAGATCACCGGCGCGTTTGTTAAACCCTATGCCGAGCCCGCGGCGGTGATCACGCGCGTCAACGCGATTTCGCAGCAACCGTCAGCGCCCGCGACGGCGCCGCCGAAAGCCTCCGCATTCCGAACGACGTTCCCGACGACACAGGGTGATCCGCGTCTCCTGCCGTTGCTCGAGCAGCATCACGTCGTCACCGAGATCGCCAGCACGACTACGCCGTGGTTCGTACAGGTGCTCGCAACCTGGATCCCGATGCTGCTCTTCCTCGGGCTCTTCGTTTGGCTCCTCTCCTCCCTCGGGCGCAATCAATCGGGAGTCATGAGCAGCTTCGGCCGGATTCGCGCAAAGCGCTACGTGCCGCAGCTACAACCGGTAACGTTCAACGACGTCGCCGGCGCAGATGCGGCGAAGTCCGAGCTGCAAGAGGAGGTCGATTTCCTTCGCCAGCCGGCAAAGTATCGCGAGATCGGTGCACGGATTCCGCGCGGTGTCCTGCTCGTCGGCGCTCCTGGAACCGGGAAGACGCTGCTCGCACGCGCCGTTGCCGGCGAAGCGGGCGTCCCTTTTCTCAGCCTGAACGCATCCGAGTTCGTCGAGATGTTCGTCGGTGTCGGCGCGAGCCGCGTACGCGATCTGTTCCGCCAAGCAAAGGAGATCGCGCCTGCAATCGTCTTCATCGACGAGCTCGATGCCGTGGGCAGACGGCGCGGCGCCGGTGTCGGTACGGTGAACGACGAGCGCGAGCAGACGCTGAATCAGCTGCTCGCCGAGCTCGACGGATTCGATCCGCGCTATGACATCATCATCCTCGCAGCGACGAACCGGCCCGACGTGCTCGATCCGGCCCTGCTGCGCCCCGGGCGCTTCGATCGTCAGGTGGTCGTCGATCTTCCGGACAGACCCGGGCGAGAGGCAATCCTGCGCATTCACACGCGGAGCATCGCACTCGCCCCGGACATCGATCTCGCGGCTGTGGCCGCCTCGACAATTGGGCTGAGCGGCGCGGAGCTCGCAAACCTCTGCAACGAGGCCGCTCTCGTCGCGGCGCGCAAGAATCAAACGGCAGTGACGCAACCGGACTTCTGGGAGGCGCTCGACAAGATTCGTCTTGGCGCCGCGCATCCACGTTTGATCGATCCTCAAGAACGAAGAGTGGTTGCCTACCACGAGTCGGGTCACACGCTCGCCGCGTGGCTCACGCCCGTCGCCGACGTCGTGCAGAAAGTCACGATCGTTCCTCGTGGACGCGCACTCGGTCAGACCGAGCAGATTCCTGCAGAGGAGCGCCACAACCTGAGCCGCGACTACCTTGTCGCGCGCCTCGCGGTGTTGCTCGGCGGACGCACCGCCGAGGAGATCGCGCTCGGCGAGATCTCAACCGGTGCCGAGAACGATCTTTTGGAAGCAACGGCGCTGGCACGGCGCATGGTCGCTCGTTGGGGAATGGGAGAGATCGGGCTGCTCGCCTTTCGCACCGACGAGCATCAGCCGTTCCTCGGCTACGAGATGTCGCAGGGCCGGGACTACAGCGAAGCTACCGCGGCTCGCATCGACCGCGACGTGGAGCGGCTTCTCGACGACGCGCACGAGCAAGTGCACACGCTTCTCACGAGTGCACGCTCGCGCCTGGATGCACTTGCGGAGGCACTGCTACGCGAGGAGACGATCGAGGCGCCCGAGCTCGAGCGGATTCTCGGCCCGGCTGCGTCACGAGCACCGCAAGTCGCTTAGGTCTTCGGGCCGTGTAGCTCCTCGCGCTCGGCGAGCTTTCCGAGATTCTGCACGACGACGATCGCTAGTATCGTAACTACGAGCGCATAGATGAACTCCGCGATCACGCCATGACCCTGCTTGAGAAAGATTCCGATCAGATCGGCGATGAACTTGTTCCACGCGCCGGCGGCGATCAGTCCGAACGCGACCGTTGCGAGCGATATCATCGTGCCGAGATATGTGGGTTTAACCTCCATTGCGATCTCCTCAGATAAAAATGGAGCCGTCGGCGGGGATTGAACCCGCGCTCTCTGCTTTACCAAAGCAGTGCTTTACCACTAAGCTACGACGGCAATCCGAATAGGAACGGGGCTACACCGGCCGTTGCGAGGGTTCCTACGTCCGGCAGGCGGGGGTAGGAACAAACAAGCGGCGAATCACTTTTCGAGGTATTGAAGCATCATGATCTTCTCTCGTTCGCTTTTCTTCTCCGCAATCGCCGCTGTCGCGGCGCTTGGCGTCGCCGCCGTCTGCGGCGCAACTGAGTCGAAGACCGTTATCGCGACGTATCATCCGACGGGGCTCGTAGGGCCAACGCAGGGCGGCTCCTGTTGGACGACGTCGATCGCATCGAACCGACCCGATGCCTTCCGGTGCAATGCGGGGAATACCATTTACGATCCGTGCTTCCGGATCCGCGCGAGCCTCGTTGGGTGCCCGACCAATGCCGTGAGCAGCCGCGGCGTCTACCTCACCGTGACAAGCCTGCCGGCCAATGGCGATCACGGCAACGGCGCATGGGCAATGGAACTCTCCAATGCACGATACTGCACGATGATCACGGGCACGGCTCTTCCTGGATACCCATTCGCTTGCGGCAGCTTCTCGATGGTGTGCTCCTCACCGCTGCCCGCAACGCCGCGGTACACGGTCACATGCGGTAACGGCAACGGCAGTAGCATTACCTCGCCGCGCACGTACGCGGTGGTTCATATCTGGACGTGAAGCTACGACTGCGAGTCGACCGGCAGCGCGACCGAGCGACCCATGTGACGTAACAACAGAAACACCACGAGCCCTACGGCAAGCCAGGAGACACCGACGATCTTCGCGTTGGTTTGCGCATTCCAGAGCACGTAGCCGATGATCAAGAAGCCGACCGCAGGCGCGACGAGATGGCGTAGCCACTGCGAGCTTGCTCCCCGCCGGTTGAAATAGACGATCACGGAGAGATGGAGGAGTAGGAATCCGATCAAGGCGCCGAAGCTCACGAGCGACGTCAGCAGCTCGAGCTTGCCCACGAGGAGTACACCGAGCACGAGAGTTATGGCCGCCGTCAAGAAGATCGCCCGTTCAGGGATTTTCCGCCGCTCGTTCACGTGCGCGAGAAGGCGCGGAAGCGTGCCGTCGCGCGCCATGCCGTAGAGTAGCCTCGCCGTGGCGGCCTGTGCGGTGAGGGCGGATGCGAGTCCCGAGAGCAGCACCCCCGGCACGGCGAGCAAGAACTCCATCCGATACCCGCCGACCATCGCGGCGATGTTGTAGAACGCCGCGTTGGTCTGGTCACCCGGCGCGAACGCGGTTCGCCCGAGCGCAAAGAGCGACGCGAGATACGCCTGCACCATGAAAAGCAAAGCCGAGATGCATAAAGAGAGCACCGTCGCCTTCGCGACGGTACGAGCGCCATGGCGAGACTCTTCCGAAAGTGTCGAGATGGCGTCAAAGCCGAGAAAGCTGATAACGGCTAAGGATAGCGCGCCGAAGACGAGCTTCGGCGACACCTCTGCAGGATTGTAGAGCGGCGTCAGCGCGAGGTGCGCGCCGCCGACGTGATGCATGAGCGCGATGAGCGCAAGAGCCACAAAGAGCGCGAGGATGACAAGTTGGAACACGAGCAGCGTCACGTTCATTCGTGCCGTCGCCTCGATGCCGTAGTAGTTGACGATCGTCGAGATCGCCAAGAGTACAATCACCCACACGAACTGCGGCACCGCGGGGAGCGCCGCTTGCGCGGCAATCGCGCACACAACGTACGTGAGCGTCGGAATCAACAGGTAGTCGAGGAGGATCGCCCAGCCCGCGAAGAAGCCTATCGTCGAGCCGAGGCTGCGCGTTGCGTACGTGTAGACCGAACCCGCAATTGGGAACTCCCGAATCATCGCCATGTAGCTGAGCGCCGTGAACAGCATCGCGACCAGACCGATCGCGTACACGAGCGGCACCATCCCGTGGCTTGCGTTGAAGAGGATGCCGAAGACCGCGACCGGCGCAATCGGCACGATGATGACGAGCCCATAGACGAGCAGGCTCGCAAGCGTCAATGAACGCTTGAGCTCCTGCTTGTAGCCGAACGACTCCAGCGTTGCGGCCTGCTCCGGTTGCGCTTCCGGCAATGCCATCATGCCGTTTGTTCGGACGGCCGCAATTCCCTAGGAGCGGAGCGCGGGGCCTTTGG
>JASHOG010000070.1 GCA_030041225.1 Vulcanimicrobiota bacterium
GTCGTTCCGTGCCCGCTCATGACGATGCTCGGTCCAAAGGCGGTCTCCGCTCCGCGTTTTATTCGTGTCGACGCCTCCCGCTACTGGTCGTCACGGATCTCGTACTATACGATTGGTGAGTTCGGCATCGGCCCTTCCGGATGGCTGGGAGCTTTCGGGCCTCGTGGTTGGCGTTGCGCCGGTCATAGCGGAACAGAGGGCGCCGAGGTCTGGCTCGTCCCGGCGACAAGCGCGCTACCACAAAACTGGGTTGTCGGCAGGAGTGGAGGTATCGCGGCCGTGGCGGCGTTTCAAGCGGGATACGAGTACGGATCGCATTACACACAGGTTTTAGAGACTGGCGCGCCCCTGTTCGCAAATCTGCGGGCTGTCGCGCGGCTTGCTGCGTCGGATCCCAGAACGGCCTCCGCGGTGCACGGTTTACGAACGGCGCCGTACCCCGACGAGTTCGTCACGCATCCCACGGAGTCAAGCGCGCAGTTCATCGACCCGCCGCATGTTCGAGGATCGGCTTCGGGTTCCGGCGGTATTTACCCGAGCTATGGCATCGTTGTCGAAGATTGGAGTGAGGCACAGCGGCTGTACGGGAACGCTCTCGCGGTACCCGACCTTTTTCTTTTCTCGATCACAGCGCCGATGGCGGATCGCTCGCTCATGCAGGAGCTCGTTCGTCTCAACAGCGCCCTCCTGGGTCGCGGACAACCACAGTGAGACACGTTTTCGTCCTTGCGTCGCTTGTGGTCGCTGCTGCATTTTCCACGGCGACGAGCGCCGGCGGCGCAACGCTTGCACAGCGTGCCTTGGTTCTTATCGCCTCAACCCCGCAGCTCGTTTCGATCCAAGAAGGGCACGGCTGCTACGTGGGCTCATGGGTTTCCGCGGAACTGTGCCGCTGCGTTCGCGTCCGCGACACGAGCGTCGAAGGCTTTCTCAGTCAATACGGCCTTACCGAGGGGCGCCTTGCGATGGTCGCGGAGTTTTGCTCGTGACGCTCAGCGTCAGCGCTCACGGTGAACGTATGACGCTGGTGCTCAAAGGCAACAGGCTGCGTTTCAGCGTGACGAAAGAGTCCTGTGCAGCCGGCTGAGGATTGTTCTGGACGCGGCTATGAGGCGCGGCTGGCTTGGTGCCGGCGGTTACCGAGAAGCTGCAGAAAGTCGGCGCGCGGCATCGGGCGTCCGTAGAGATAACCCTGGAGCAACTCGCAGCCGAGGCTCCTGAGAAACTCTTGCTGGCCTTCCGTTTCGACGCCCTCGGCGACGACGTGGAGCCCAAGTTCGGAGGCAAGCGCGAGGATTCCCGAGCAAACGGAACGGCTGTACGGATAGCGCTCGAGATCGGAGATGAAGGAGCGATCGATCTTGATCGTCTCGATCGGATACATGCGCAAGTAGCTCAGCGTGTTATACCCGGTGCCGAAGTCGTCGAGCGCGATGCTGACGCCGGCGTCGCGCAGCGCCGTGAGCGATGCGAGCGCATGGACGTGGTCGGCGAGCAGCGCTTGTTCGGTGATCTCCGCGACGAGAACGTCACGCGGCGTGCCGCTCTCGCCGAGCACGTCTCTGATCACATTGCCGAACTTCGGCGAGAGCAACGAGTGCGCGGTGAGATTGAAGGCAACGCGCAACCCGTTGCGCCTCTTGTGAAACGCCGCGGCCTCTTGCGTGACGTGCCGCAGTACCCATTCGTCGATCGCTTGGAGTAAGAGCGCATCCTCGGCTGCGGGTAGGAACGCGCCCGGTGGAATGATCCCCAGCGATGGGTGATTCCAACGGATCAACGCCTCTGCTCCGACCATCGCGAGGCTCTTGCCGTCGACGATGGGCTGATAGTAGAGCTCGAACTCGTCGCGGTCGAGTGCGCTGTGCAGGCTCATCTGCAAATGACGGCGCTCCGCGTGCATGCGCTCCATCTCCGGTTGGTAACGCTGCGTTCCGCGCGCACCGCGGCTCTTCAACTGCGCCATCGCGAGCGACGCCTTGACGACGAGCGATTCGTCGGTGGCGTCGAATGGGAACAGGCTCATGCCGAACGTCGCCTCGGGGCGAAGCGGCATCCCTTCCAGTTTCAGCGGCGCGCCTAACGCGTTCTGGACGCGGGCGACGACCGCGTCGGCGTCGCTACGCTCCGCGCGAAGCAGGCCCGCGAACTCATCGCCGCCGATGCGGGCGAAGCATTCGCCCGGGCCCTCAATAGCCCGTAAGCGTTCCGCTACCGTACTCAGCAACGCGTCTCCGGCGGACATGCCGAAGCGCTCGTTGATTTCGCCGAACCCGACGAGGTCGAAGATGAGGACGACGAAGCGCTGTTCGCGCCCCTGCTGCGCTGCGGTGCGCACGCGCTCGATGAAGCGATCGCGATCGAGTAAACCGGTGAGCTTGTCATGCCCGAGAAGGTGCTCGATCGTGGTCTGCGCGTGCATCTGATCGGTGACATCGACGACGGCGCCCACGTTGTGCGTCGGGTTACCGCCGCGGTCGTAGAAGAACTGCGCATCCACGCGCACGCGGCGTACCTGCCCATCGTAGCGTGTGATGCTGTACTCGACGTGGTACGGAAGCCGCGTCTTCACGGCCTCGTTGCGCGTCTGGAGCACGTACGCTCGCTCCGACGGGTCGATCCGCGACATGATATCGGCGAAATGGATCTCGGTGATCTCCGGGGGAATGGCCCAGAGCGCGCGAAGCGAAGGCGTAACCTGCGCAACTTGCGAGCCATAACTAAAGCTGAACGTCGCGATCGGGGCGACGGACTGTACGAAGGCGAGAGCACTGCGAGCCTCGAGTAGCTCCCGCGCTAGGGCAACCGAGTCTTCCACCTGTCCGTTCATCCTAGCGGAACGCTTTCCCAGAAAGCGCCAGGCAACCGAAGCCGAGAAGGGAATCTTTACGCGCTCTTGACATTCTCTCAGTCATATGCAACAGCGCCGCCCTTCCTACGCGCTCTGGATCTTTCTGGGTGTCATCGTCCTGATCGTTCTCTGGGTGTTCGGAACCTACAACTCACTCGTTTCACTCGACCAGGGCGTGCAGGCGCAGTGGGGACAGGTTCAAACGGCCTACCAAAGGCGCGCAGATCTCATTCCGAACCTCGTGGCAACCGTGAAGGGGGCGGCGAACTTCGAGAAGTCGACCTATATCGCGGTTGCACAGGCGCGCGCACAAGTAGGGCAGATCTCGCCGCAGGTCGTGCAGAACGCACTGCGCAATCCGCAAGCGTTCGCCCAGTATCAACGTGCGCAGGACACCCTCGGCTCCGCGCTCACGCACCTGCTTGCCGTCACTGAGAACTACCCGCAGCTCCAGGCGAACGAAGACTTCCTGACGCTTCAAGCGCAACTCGAAGGAACGGAGAACCGCATCGCGGTCGAGCGGCGCCGCTACAACGAACTGGCGCAGGCGTTCAACACTCGCCGCAGCACGGCACCGACCGTCTTCATTGCCGGGCTCTTCGGATCGCAGTTTGCCGATAAGCCGTATTTCCAGGCGTCGCAAGCGGCGCAGAACGTTCCCCAAGTCAACTTCACGCCATGACGCGTCTCGCGCACGCACGCATAGAGCGTGCGATCCGCGCGGCCGAGACCGGTACGACGGGGCGCGTCGTCGTTCGGATCGTGCCCGAGCGGAACGTCGATGCATTCGAACGCGCGAAGCGCGAGTTCGAAGACGCCGAGCTCTATAAGAAGAAGGAGCGGGACGTCGCGCTGATCCTCATCGCGCCGAA
>JASHOG010000071.1 GCA_030041225.1 Vulcanimicrobiota bacterium
GTCATCGCGCAGACGACGCTCGTCTTCGGTCAGATGGACGAACCGCCGGGTGTACGCTTTCGTGTTGCGCAGACCGGCGTCACGATGGCCGAGTACTTCCGCGACGAGCTCGGCGCAGACGTGTTGCTCTTCATGGACAACATTTTCCGTTATATGCAGGCGGGATCTGAGGTGTCGGCGCTCATGGGGCGTATGCCGTCGGCCGTCGGCTATCAGCCGACGCTCGCGACCGACATGGGCGCAATCGAAGAGCGCATCACGTCAACCCGCAAAGGCTCGATCACCTCGGTGCAAGCCGTCTATGTTCCCGCCGACGACTACACCGACCCTGCGGTCGCGACGACGTTCTCGCACCTCGACGCAACGACCGCACTCTCACGCCCGATCTCGGAGCTCGGCATCTATCCTGCCGTCGATCCGCTCGCATCGAGCTCGCGTATTCTCGATCCGCAGATCATCGGAGACGAGCACTACCGCGTTGCGCGCGCCGTTCAGGAGACGTTGCAGCGCTACAAAGACCTTCAAGACATCATCGCAATTCTCGGCATCGAGGAGCTCTCTGAAGAAGACAAGGTCGCGGTCGCACGTGCGCGGCGCATCCAACGTTTCTTCTCTCAGCCGTTTTACGTCGCCGAGCAGTTCACGAGCCGCCCAGGAAAGTACGTGAAGCTCGCCGACACCGTCGCCTCGTTCAAAGAAGTGCTCGACGGGAAGGTCGATCATCTTCCCGAGGGCGCATTCTTCTACGCCGGCGGGATCGACGACGTGAAGGAGAACGCCGAAAAACTGGGCGCTTCCATTTAGCGTCGATGCCGGCAACCATTCCGTTCAAGCTCATCACGCCCGCCGGAGTCGTCTTCGACGGCGAGGCGGAGCTCGTCATCGTCGTTACGACCGAGGGAGAGGAGGGCATCCTGGCGCGCCATGCGTCGCTCCTCGCCGCGTTGCGCCCGGGGGTGCTGCGCGCGAACGTTGCGCAAGGGAGTGCAAGCGAGCGACTCGAGCTCGCAACCGGCAGCGGCTTCGTGCAGGCGCTTCCCGACCGTGTGACGGTGCTCGTCGACGAGGCCGTACGCTTCGAGGATATCGACGTCACGAAGGCGCGTGAGGAGCTCGCAGCGGCCGCCGCCGCCGGTGACCGCCCGGCCGAGGAGTACGCGCAGGCGAAACTTCGCCTGACCGGCCACTAGGTTCCCCAGTAGGCTTACCGTCACGGCGGGGCGTAACTGACGACGAACATGCTCGACCGTTTGGAGACGACGCTGCGCATTCGCGGCGGTGCGCGTCTGGAGGGATCGGTTCCGACGCACGGCGCGAAAAACGCCGCGTTGCCGATCATGGCCGCCTCGCTCCTCGCGAAGACGCCGGTGACGCTCCACCGTGTGCCGCGCATTACCGACGTTTCGGTGATGTGGTCGCTGCTCGAGGCGCTCGGTGCACGCATCCGCTACGAGGGCGAGCACACGATCACCATCGACGCGAGCAACGTTACGTCGTTTCGCGCACCCTACACGCTCGTTCGCAAGCTGGCGGCTTCCTTCGACATCGTCGGCCCGCTGCTCGGACGCTTCCGGCGTGCGGAGGTGCCGCTTCCCGGCGGGTGCGTCCTCGGTACGCGCGCGACCGACATGCACGAGCAAGCCTTCATCGCACTCGGCTGTGAGGTTCGCAACGCGCATGGATACTTGATCGCTCATTGTCGACGAAAGAAACTGCGCGGCGCGGCGGTCGAGTTTCGTATGCCGAGCGTCGGCGCGACGAAGAATGCGATGTTGAGCGCGGTGCTCGCCGATGGAACGACGACGCTTTCAAACGTCGCAATGGAGCCGGAAGTCGTCGATCTCGCGAACTTTCTCGTGGCAATGGGCGCGAAGGTTTCGGGTGCCGGCACCGACACCATCGTCGTCGAGGGCGTGCGCGAGCTGCACGGCGTCGAGTACGAGATCATTCCCGATCGTATCGTCGCCGGCACGCTGCTCTTCGCCGGCGCGGTAACGCGCGGCGACGTCACCGTCACGGCGACGCGACCGGAGCATTTGAGCGCGGAGGTCGAGCGGCTCGTCGAGTGCGGCGCCGAGATCACGAGCGGCGATGATTGGGTGCGCCTGCGCGCGGATTCGATCAAGGGTGGAACGAGCATCATCACGGCACCCTATCCAGGCTTCGCGACCGATCTGCAGCCACAGGCGGTGGCGTTTCTCTGCACGGCACCGGGGACGAGCGTCGTCGAAGAGTCGATCTTCAACGCCCGCTTCTCGTACGTGAACGAGCTCGCTCGCATGGGCGCCGAGGTCAAAGTGGCGATGGAGAGCAACGCCGCGGTGATCAAGGGGGTCGCGCGGCTCTCGGGCGCGCCCGTCGAAGCGCCGGACATTCGCGCGGGCGCAGGGCTCGTAATCGCCGGGCTCGGTGCGGCGGGTGAGACCGAGATCATCGGCTTGGAGTACGTCGATCGCGGTTATGAGGGTCTCTCGGAGATCCTCTCCGAGCTCGGAGGGCAAGTGCAGCGCACGAGCGGTGTTACGCAGTTCGTCGAACCGCAATCGATTTTCGAGACGAGCGAATATCCTCAGGTCACGGCCACCGGTTAGGAAGAGTACGGAGCTCCATTGGATATCGGAATAGATCTGGGCACTGCCAACGTGCTCGTGCACGTTCGCGGGAAGGGCATCGTTTTGCGCGAGCCGTCAGTGGTTGCACGCGACATGAATACTGGGCGCGTTCTCGCGATCGGCGAGGAGGCGCGGCAGATGCTCGGCAAGACGCCCGCGCACATTCAAGCGATACGCCCGCTGCGCGACGGCGTCATCGCCGACTTCGAAGTGACGGAAGCGATGCTCGCCTACTTCATCAAGAAGGTGACAAAAGACCGCACGTGGTGGTCTTCGTTCGTCAAGCCTAAACCGCATGTCGTCATCTGTGTGCCCGCCGAGATCACGAGCGTCGAGGAACGCGCGGTAAAGGACGCGGCGAAGTTGGCGGGCGCGCGCAGCGTTGAGATCGTCGAGGAGCCGATGGCCGCAGCGATCGGTGCCGGCCTTCCGATCGACGGCCCCTCCGGCAGCATGGTCGTCGACATCGGCGGCGGCACGACCGACGTCGCCGTCATCTCGCTCGGAGGCATCGTCGTCTCGCAATCGCTTCGCGTCGCGGGGAACAAGATGGACGATGCAATCGTTCGGTACATCCGCAGAGTCTACAATCTGATGATCGGAGAGCGAACCGCGGAGGAGATCAAGATCAAGATCGGCTCGGCGTACAAGCTCGAACAGGAGCTTGCAATGGAGATCCGCGGGCGCGATCTCATCAATGGTCTGCCGAAGACGGTCAAGATCACGAGCGAGGAAGTACGCGAGGCGCTCTCCGAGCCGGTGGGCGCGATCGTCGAAGCCGTCAAGTCGGTGCTCGAGAAGACACCCCCGGAACTCGCTTCAGACATCATCGATCGCGGCGTCATCCTCACCGGCGGCGGCGCGTTGCTGCGCGGCCTGGACAAGCTGCTCTCCGAGATCACCGGCGTTCCGGCAATCGTTGCTGACGATCCACTCTCATGCGTTGCGCTCGGCACCGGCATGCGGGTGCACGTGTAGACGCGCTCGTTGCAGATCGTCGACGTTCGATTGGAACGAGCGGAAGACGTCGTCGAGTACGCAGCGAGCGTCGTCTTCTCCGGCGGCACGCTGCTCTATCCCGATGAGACCGGCTATGTCTTTGCGTGCGACCCCGCGCGACGCGCCGCCGCGGCACAGGTGTACGATATCGCCGATCGGCGCGTGCAACGGCTTGCGCTCTGCATAGCGAGTGCTACCGAACTGCTCGAGTATGCGCCGGAGAATCCGCTCGTGATGCTCGCCGCGAAGCGGCTCTTACCCGGCCCGTTGACCCTGCTCTTGCGCAAACCGGCATTCTTGCTTGGTACAGACTCACCGTTCGACGACCGCGCAGGGTTCCGCGTTCCCGCCGATCCGCTGGCGCGAACGCTGCTCGAGCGCTGCGGGCCGCTCATCGGCTCGCTCACAACGTACACGGGCGCCGATCTCGACGGTTTACCGCGCGTCGATTTGCTGCTCGAGCGCGGCGAAACGGGCCACGTTGAACCCTCGATCGTCGACCTCACCGGAGAGCATCCTCGTCTCCTGCACGAAGGGGCCGTCTCGTTGGATCGGCTCACCGCGGGGTTCGGCCCGATGGAGCGCGCGGGCACGGCGCCGAAGATAGAATCATGATGCGCCCGCTCGCCGCGTTGCAGGCAGTCGCGATCCTCATCCTCGCCGCCGCGGCAACGCCTTCCCCATCCCCGTCGCCTTCGCCCTTGCCGAGGTCGTACACGGCCTCGTACGCCTTCGGCGTTTGGACGCTTCACACGAGCTCACTCGATTTTAATGATAAGACGGGCGATTTCAGCGTGCCGAACAGCTTGACGATGACGCGTCAGGGCGGCGACGTCGAGGCCGACCGCGCAAACGGAAACTACAAGACGCAGATCGTCACGCTCTACGGCAACGTGACGATGCACGATCAAACGGGGAACTTCGCGGGGATGGCAAGCGGTAGCGTCCAAAAGCCGCGCGGTCCGGCGACGCTTACCGCCGATCAAGTGCGCATCGACGGAAAAGCGCGCGTCTATACGGCGACGGGTCACGTCCACTACGTGCAGCAGAACACGACGGTTGACGCCGATCGCGGGATGCTCAACGACGCGAGCCACATGCTGTACCTTTCCGGCAACGCGCGCGTCGCGCAAGGGGAGCGCAACGTCGTTGCCGATCACATTGCCTACAACACGGTGACGGGCCAGGCTCATGCGGAGGGCAACGTAACAATGCAGTTCCCCAGCAGCGTGCAGCCGCACATCGCGACCCCGAAACCGATCCGCATTCCGGGACTATCGCACCAGACACCAGCTCCGCTTTGACGCTCTTCGAATCCGGTAGCTCTGCAGCACCGCTTGCCGCGAGGATGCGCCCGCAGCGACTCGAGGACTTCCTCGGACAGGAGAAGCTCGTCGGAGCGGGTCGGCCGCTGCGCCGCGCGATCGAAAGCGACGTCGTGCCGTCGATGATTCTCTGGGGTCCGCCCGGCACCGGAAAGACGACGCTCGCCGACATCATCGCGCATGCAACCGGCGCGCACTTCTCTCGTCTCTCCGCGGTCAGCGCCGGTGTTGCGGACCTGCGGCGGATCGTTACGGAGGCGCAGGCACGCGGGCGTCTTGGGAAACGTACGCTGCTCTTCATCGACGAGATCCATCGCTTCAACAAGGCACAGCAGGATGCGATCTTGCCGTACGTCGAGGACGGAACGATCACGCTCATCGGCGCAACGACCGAAAACCCGCTGTTCGAAGTGAACTCAGCCCTCCTCTCCCGTGCGCGCGTGTTCGTCCTGACCGCGCTCTCCGACGAAGAGGTCGGTGCGATCGTCGATCGGGCGCTCGGCGATCGAGAGCGAGGCCTCGGAGCGCTCAACGTTCGCCTCGACGACGATGCTCGCATAACGCTCGTCGATCTCGCAAACGGCGACGCGAGAGCCGCTCTGAACGCGCTCGAGCTCGCCGCGATGACTGCGCACAGCAAGCACGGCGACCGTCACGTCGATCGCGCGACGATACTTGACGCAATGCAACGCCGTGCCGCCGTGTACGACAAGAGCGGCGACGCGCACTACGATACGATCTCGGCGTTCATCAAATCGATGCGCGCGAGCGACGCGGAGGGCGCCGTGTACTGGCTTGCGCGGATGATTGACGGCGGCGAAGACCCGCTCTTCATCGCTCGCCGGCTCGTCATTTTTGCGTCAGAGGACGTTGGTCTGGCCGACTCGAGCGCGCTCCCGCTTGCGGTCGCGGCGCAACAAGCCGTTCATTTCGTCGGCATGCCGGAAGGCTTCTTCCCGCTTGCGCATGCCACGCTCTACCTCTCGCGTGCTGCAAAGAGCAGAGAGGTAGGAGACATATATGAAAATGCGATGAGCAACGTCACACAGACGCGCAACGAACCGGTGCCGCTCGAGCTGCGAAACGCTCCCGGAAAAAGATGGCGGTCCGAGTGATTGGCTCGGACCGCCGGTTCCCGTTGCTACTTCTCGGAGTGTGCAATGGAGCTTCGCACGAACGCATCGTAACCTGGCCCCCTTGGAAAGGCCTGTGACCCAAACGCGCATTTACCTCGACTATGCCGCGACATCGCCATTGCACCCGGAGGCACTCGCGGCGATGCTTCCGTACCTCGAGGGGCCCACGTACAATGCAAGCTCGCTCCATCGCGAGGGACGACGCGCGAAGGCGGCACTCGAGGAGGCGCGGGAGCGGATTGCGCGAGTGCTCGGTGCCAAGCGAAAAGAGGTCCTCTTCTTTGGGGGCGGCTCGGAGGCCGACGCACTTGCACTCATCGGCATGGCTCGTGCGCAAGCAGGCCGCCACATTGTGGCAAGCGCGATCGAACATCATGCGATCCTACGATCGCTCGATCTGCTAAGGGAGGAGGGTTACGAGATCACGCTCCTCGGCGTCGACGAGCGAGGATTCGTTGACCCGGAGCGGTTCGCTGCAGCTCTACGCGACGAGACGGCGTTGGCGTGCGTCATGTACGCCAACAACGAGATCGGAACGATTCAGCCGATCGCTAGACTCGCCGGTATCGCACACAGTCGCGGTATCGCTTTTCACACTGATGCGATTGCAGCCGGTAGCTGGCTGCCGCTCGAGGTCGCGGCACTCGAGGTCGACGCCATGGTGTTGGCTGCTCACAAGTTCGGCGGTCCGAAGGGCGTCGGCGTGCTCTACCTTCGGGAGGGAACGCCGATGGCGCCGATTCTGCGCGGCGGCGGACAGGAGTTCGGAAAGCGGGCAGGCACCGAGGACGTCGCCGGAGCGGTCGGTAGCGCGGCAGCCCTCGAGGTCGCGCAAGCCCAGCTCGAGCGAAATGCGGCTCGAGTCGCCGCCCTACGCGACCGCCTGGAGTCGGGGATCCCGGCGAGCATCCCGTCAGTCCGTCTCAACGGCGGCAGGCCGCGTCTGCCCGGTCTCTCCAACCTCTCCTTCGCAGGGGTGACCGCCGAGGCGCTCGCCGTCCGGCTCGATCTGGAAGGCATCGCGGCGTCGCCGGGGAGTGCCTGCACCTCCGGCGTCGCCGAGTCCAGCCACGTCGTCGCGGCGCTCGGGACAGGCGACCCCCGTGAAGCGATCCGTTTCTCGCTCGGTCCGTCGACGACGCAGGAGGAGATCGATCGGGTCCTGCAGGTCATGCCCAGCGCGATCTCCGAATTGCGCCGGACTTAATATGGATTGGCCCAGTGTGCTCGATGTCGGCGTCGGTGCCGGCGCGCTTCTCGTCGGCGTCGGATTCTTCGTCGCGATGCTGGCGCTCGCAAAGCTGTTTACACGCCTGCGCACGACGCTCGACGAGGTCGACCGGCAGATTCGAGACGTCGGGAAGCCCGTCGGCGAAGCGCTCGAGCACGTCGAATCGATCTCGGCGACGGCTGATGAGACGCTCGCGAAGCTCGGTGGCGCGGTCGGCGCGCTCGAGTCCGTCGCTCACTCGGTCTCGGGTACGACGTCCCTCGTACGGGAAGCGCTCTCGCCGGCAATCGTGAACATCGGCGCGACCCTCACCGGCGTCAGCGCCGGTTTGCGGCGGTTGGTCACGGGGAAGAGTCCAAGGGATGGCTCCGAGGAGTTGATACATCATGGCAAATGAACGCCGCGGTAGCGGTTTCTTCAGCGGGTTTGTTATCGGCGGTGCGATCGGCGCCGCGATTGCGATAGCGCTGACGCGAGAGGACGCGCGCGACCTGCTCGTCGGCAAGGCAAAAGAGGCGAGTAACTTTGCGAGGGATGCGACCGAGGATCTTCGCGGAAAGGTCGCCGACGTACGCGACAAAGTCGCCGACGCGGCGGCGCAATGGCAAGCCAACGCGAACGACCTGTACGAACGCGGCCGTACCGTCGTCGATAACGCACGCGGTGATTTCGGCGTCAGCGACGAGTTACATACCGGAGCCGAGGAATAGGAGCGAACCGTTGGACATCAAGGTGACAGTAAGGGAAGGCAAAGGCGACTGTTCGATCGTCGACCTTTCGGGCGAGATCGACGTGTACACGTCTCCGAAGCTCAAGGACGCGGTCAGCAACCTGATCGACCGCGGCGTGTACAATCTCGTCATCAACCTGGAGAAAGTGCGGTACATCGACTCGACGGGCCTCGGCGTGCTCATCGGCGGGCTGAAGCGCGTCCGCGAGCATGGCGGCTCGGTCAACCTCGTGTGTACGAACCCGCAGATCAAGAAAATCTTCGACATCACGGGGCTCGTGATGATCTTCGGCATCTTCGACAGCGAGGACGCTGCGATGAAGGCGCTCGTGTGAACGCGCCGGCGCCGCAAGTGTCCGGAGACGTCGTTGAGCTGCGCATTCCGGCGAAGGCCGAATGGGTTTCCATCGCGCGGCTCGCGGTTTCGGCGATCGCTTCTCGCATGCAGTTCTCGATCGAAGAGATCGAAGACGTCAAGCTCGCCGTTGCCGAGGCGTGCGTGCACGCGATCGGCCGTGGAGGCGAGTACGTCGAACTGCTCAGCGAGAGCCTTCCCGATGGGCTGCGCATCCACGTGCGCAACTTTGGCGGCCCGGTACCAGCAGAGACCGTCAACCTCGAAACTGCCGACGAGAGCTCCCTCGGTGGCCTTGGCGTGTTCCTCATACGTGCGCTCATGGACAGGGTCGATTACGAGGCGCGTCCGCAAGGCGGATCCGATCTCGTGATGTTCAAACGACGCTCGGCGTAGCCGTGAGCGAGCGTGGCCGTGACGTTCGGTCCTCTCGGGAGCGAACCCGGCGCCTCTTTGCGCGGTTCGAGAAGGTGCGTCGCGGCCGCGACCAACATCCGCTTGAGCCGAATCCATCGTACGACAAGCTCCGCAACGATCTCGTCGTCACGCACCTCAACCTCGTGCGTTTTCTCGCGCTGAAGTTCGCAAACCGCGGAGAACCAATCGACGATCTCGTGCAAGTGGGGACGGTCGGATTGCTCAAGGCGATCGATCGTTTCGAGCTCGAGCGCGGCGTCGAGTTCACGACCTATGCGACGCCGACGATCGTCGGCGAAATCAAGCGGTACTTTCGTGACAAAGGTTGGGCCGTCAAAGTACCGCGCCGCCTCCAGGAGCTGAACCTTGCTGTGAATCGCGCGAGCGAGAAGCTTGCAGTCAAGCTCGGACGCAGTCCGACGGTCGCCGAGCTCTCCGTACACCTCGACGCCGGTGAGGAAGAGATTCTCGAAGCGCAGGAGCTCGGGCAAGCCTACAACCTGCTCTCTCTCGATTCCGAGCTCTCCGGCGACGGCGATCGCCGCTCGCAGACGCTCGCCGACACGGTCGGCACAATCGACTCCGGGATCGAGCTTCTCGAAGATCGCGCGAATCTGGAGCGTGCCTTCTCCGTGCTCTCCGGGCGCGAGCGGGTCATCATCTATCTACGCTTCTTCGAGTCGGTCTCGCAGACTGAGATCGCGCAGCGCCTGAACGTCTCGCAGATGCACGTCTCGCGCCTCCAGGCGAAGGCACTCGACAAGCTCCGGGCGGTGCTAAAAGAGTAAGCGCGCCCCGGCCGCGAAGTCCTTTGCGCCGATGAGAAGTCAGGAGCTACGACAGGCGTTCGTCGATTTTTTCGTTTCGAAGGGGCATCTGCACGTTCCGCCGGCGACGCTCATCCCAGACGCAATGTCGACGACGCTCTTCACGATCGCAGGGATGGAGCAATTCGTCCCGGTGTTTCTCGGCGAGCGTGCGGCGCCGGCGCCGCGCGTCGTCACCGTGCAGCGCTGCCTGCGCGTCGCCGGCGCGAAGAGCGACATCGAGAACGTCGGTCGCTCGGGACGCCACGGAACACTCCTCGAGATGCTCGGCAACTTCAGTTTCGGCGACTACTACAAGCGCGAGGCGATCGAATACGCTTGGGAGTTCGCTACCTCGAAACAATGGCTTGGACTCGACCCGCGCAAGATCTACGTCACCGTTCATACCGGCGACGATGAGGCCGAGCGCATCTGGCGCGAGGACGCCGGCCTCGAGGCTGCGCGCATCTCGCGCTGGGACGAAGAGAATTTCTGGACGATGGGTTCGACCGGACCATGCGGCCCTTCGACCGAACTCTTCTACGACAGCGGCCCGGAGAACGCAACCGGTCCGCAGGACGATGCGCCCAACAAGGGCGGACGCTTCGTTGAGTTTTGGAACGTCGTGTTCCAGCAGTATAATCGCGGTGCCGACGGTCACATGTCGGAGCTGCCGCGCAAGGCAATCGACACCGGCGCCGGTCTCGAGCGCATGCTCGCGATCTGTAACGGCAAGCTCTCGATGTACGAGACCGACTTGTTCACCGACCTCATTGCCGCCATGGATCGCCTCGCGGGAGCCGCCGGCGACCACGTGCGCAAGAACATCATCGCGGATCATTCGCGCGCCGTGACGTTCCTCGTCAACGATGGGGTCTTTCCCTCGAACACCGATCGCGGGTACGTGCTGCGTTTTCTCATTCGGCGCGCGGTGCGTAACGGGAGACTGCTCGGCTATCCGAGCGGCTTCCTCGCCGGGCTGGTTCCGGCGGTGGTCGCGTCGCTGGCGCCCGGATATCCGGAGTTGCGGGCTCATCAGGAGCGTATCGCGCGCGTGCTCGCCAAGGAGGAGGCGAGTTTTGAGCGGACACTCGAGCGCGGCATGGCGATGCTCGAGGAACTGCTCGGTCGTGCATCGCGCGGACAAAAGCTCGAGGGCGCCGACGTCTTCACACTTCACGACACGTATGGTTTTCCGATGGAGTTGACGCGCGAGATTGCCGGCGAGCGCGGCGTCGCGATTGACGAAGCGGGCTTTGCGCAGGAGATGGAGCGGCAGCGCGCACGCGCGCGCGCAGATGCGCAGCGTAAGCGTACGGTCGTGACGCTCGCCGAGCTGCCCGCGGTCACGACGACGTTCACCGGTTACGAAGGCCTGGAGAGCGAGGGTGAGATCGTCGCGTTGTTGCGCGATGACGCGTCGGTGGATAGTTTGCACGCCGGTGAACGCGGAGCGATCGTTCTCGATCGCACGTCGTTTTACGCCGAGCGTGGCGGGCAAATCGGCGATCGTGGGACGGTGCTCCAGGACGAAGGCGCCTTCGACGTCCAGGATGCACAGTATCTCGGCGACGCCGTCGCTCATTACGGTGCCGTCATATCCGGCGAGTTTCGCATCGGTGACCGCGTGCGTACGCAGGTCCACGATTGGTGGCGACGCGAGATTCGCCGCCACCACACATCCGCCCACCTGTTACAACGCGCGCTCAAAGACGTGCTCGGCGAAGACGTCGCACAGGCGGGCTCGTGGGTCGGCATCGATCGAATGCGCTTCGACTTCCATTGGACCGCAGGGTCCCTAACGCGGGAGCAGCGGCGCGCGGTGACGCAGCGCGTCAACGAGATGATCCGTGACGACTCGCCGCTCGTTACGCGCGAGCTTCCGCTCGAGGAGGCGAGGAAGACGGGCGCGATCTGGATGCACGGCGAAAAGTACGGCGAGCGTGTACGTGTCGTGCAGGCAGGCCCGTCGGTCGAGTTCTGCGGCGGAACACACTCGCATTCGACGGGCGAGCTCGGCATGTTTCTCATCCTCAATGAGTTTTCAATCGGTAGCGGCATCCGGCGCATCGAGTCGTGCGTTTCTGCGGCGGCTGAATCGTTCGTCAGCAAGCAGCAGGAGCTCGTCGGCGATCTCGCGTCCTCGCTCTCGACGACGCCCGACGAGCTCGGGGAGAGGATTGCGAAGCTGCAAAGCGATGTGCGTGATCTGCAGGGCGCGGTCGGGCAACTACGTGCGCGCCTCGCAGCCGCAGACGCGCAGAGCTACGTCCAGGATGCGCAACGTGCCGGGGGGCGCGTCTTCGTCGGCGCCGTGGTGCAGGAAGGCAACGCGGAGGCGTTGCGCCATTTGAGTCAAGCGATCCGAGCTCGCCTTCCAAGCGGCGTTATCGCGCTCGCCGGCGTCGACAACGGCAGTGTGAGCCTTTTTGTTTCCGCAAGCGACGATCAGGTGAAGCTCGGTGTGCATGCGGGGAACCTCGTGAAACTCGCGTCGCCGATCGTCGGCGGGAAGGGCGGCGGGCAGGCCGCGCAAGCGCAAGGCGGCGGACGTAACACGAGCGGAGCCGCCGCGGCGGTGGAAGCGATGCGCGAGGCGGTGCTCTCGTGAGCGCGACGATCCTTGCGGTGCTGCTCGTCGCGTCGCCGCTCGACTCGCAGGTCGTACTCCAGCACTACGCGAGCGCACTCGCGAGTCTCGTAGCGCCGAAAGCGATGATCTTCGACTACAGCGTTTCGCAAGCCGGGCCGACGAATATCGATCAACATCACCGCGTCTATCGCCGTGGTATTGACGTTCGCGACGAGACGTTGGAAGTCGACGGCACGCCGCTGCGCCGAAAGAGCGTGCGCATCACACGGAGGCCCGACCCATACGCCGTCGCGGCGCTGGCGCCGCGTCTCGGGGAATACGAGCTGCTCTTCCTCAACACGGTAGCCGACGGAGATCACCTCGATTACATCTATGAGGCAACACCGCTCTACCGTAACGGCGGTTTCACCGTCGATCGCATCACGATCGACGGTCAACACTTTCTGCCGCGGCGCATCGACTTTCACACGAGCGGCGCGCTCGCGAGCGGGAGCGGCAGCATCGAGTTTGGCCCGGAGGGCGGCTATTGGGTAGCGCTTGCGGCAACGGTGAGCGCGGTGGTCACGGGCGGCGTCGCACGCGAGCGCATTCTCTTTAGCGAGTATCGCTTTCCACCGGCGCTCCCGAAGTCGACCTTCTTGTGATACGAGCGCCGGCGCTCTCTCAAAGCCGGCTCGCGTTGCTCTTGTCGTGGCTTCTCCCCTTGTGCATCTATGCAGCGAGTGCGCACAGGGATGCATGGTTCTGGGATACCGGTGAGATGGATACGGTCCCGTGGATTCTCGGCATCGCGCATCCGACGGCATTCCCGGCGTACGTCCTGCTCGGCTTCGCCTTTTCGCATCTCGTGCCGTTCGGCTCGGTTGCGTTTCGCATGAGTCTTATGAGCGCGCTGGCGATGAGTGCGGGAGCATGGTTCATAGCGCGGACCGTGGATGAGGAGCATGGCGCTCCGTGGATCGCCGCCTCCTGCGCCTGGCTCTTCGCCTTCGGCTCGATTGCCTGGACGCGCGGGACGTACGCCGAGGTTCACGCGCTCGCGAGCTGTGCGCTCGCAGCAGTGATCTTCTTTGCGCTGCGATGGTACCGGCACGGAGAGCGGCGCGATCTCTTCGCCACTGCGGTCGCATGGGGGACCGGCCTGGCCGTGCATCCCGTGCTTCTGCTCGCAGTACCTGCGTTGATCTTCTTGCTCATCGTGCGTCCGGCGACGGTGAGAATGCGCGATGCGCTCTCGGCCGGAGGTAGTGCGGCGCTCAGCGTGGCGATCTGGTACGTCTACCTGCCGTTGCGCAGCGCCTACGTCACGGCACACGCGCTCGACCCGACACGCGCGCTCGGGTTGCCCGTCGGCGGCCCATTTTGGGATTACGACCATCCCTCGACGCTCGCCGGATTCGTGCAGCTGACGCTTGGCGGCGACTTCATTCGTAGCGCGCTGCACGCAGCACCGGGGTACCACTTGGGGTTCGTGCGGTACGCGCGAGAGGCGATAAACGAAATGACGCCGCTCGGCGTCGTGGCGGCGGCGGCCGGCATATTCGCCGCATGGACCCGTGACGCAAGGCGCGCCGCCGCGCTGGTGCTCTTCGGCGCGCCCTGCATCACGTTTGCTCTGGAGTTTCCCCCGGAGTCGGAGCCTTCGCGCTACTTTCTCCCGTCGTTCGTCGTTGCGGCAATTCTCGTCGGGGATGCGGGCGCACTCTTCGTGAGGGTGCTTCCTAGAAGCCGCGTCGTGACGCCGCTCGTACTCGGCGCCGTCGCGCTCTTCCTCGTAGGAGAGAATCGCTGGATCTTTGCGCTTGCAAACGACGAGGATGCGCGTGCAATGATCTCGCAAGTGCAACGCGGCACGCCACGCGATGCGGTGCTGATTGCGAGCTGGCTCGACGCGCCGCCGCTTGCGTACGCGGCATACGTCGAGCACTCTCTCGGCGCGAGAATCGTCGTTGCCGCGTGGCTCGGCGACGTCGCGCAGCGCGTGCCTCTGTGGACGCAGCGGCACGCGGTCTTTGTCGTCGGCTCGTCCGCGGGCTCGGTTCCCGGCTACCGGCTCGTCGCGCCGGGCAAGGGCTCGGTGCTCGCAAAACTCGTGCATCGATGAGGCGTGTTCCGCGCTGCGTCATAGCGGGAATGATCGGGCTCGCGCTCACGTGCGTGTTTTGGCGCGGGCGCGCGACGCCGTACGATAACTACGTCCTCCTTGCGCAGGCGTTGCTCGAAGGTCACGCCTGGATTCACTTCCCGGGATCGTTCATCGACGCCCTGCAGTACAACGGGCTCTACTACGTGATCGAGGCGCCCTTCCCGGCGCTCCTGCTCATACCGTTCGTCCACCTCTTCCAGAACGTGCAGACACCGATCGCGGTCGTGTTGACGGGTGTTGCGACCGGCGCCGCGTGGGAACTCGGCGAGCGGCTTGGTTTGCGCGCCGCGGCAAACGCATGGATCTGCGGCTTCCTGTTGTTGGGAACCGATCTGCTCTGGTGTGGCATGCTCGGCGACGTGTGGTTTATCGCACACGTTTGCGCCGTCTGCTTCACACTGCTCGCCCTCGTCGAGCTCGTTGGAAAGCGACGGGCATGGCTCGTGATGCTCTGGGCCGCGTGTGCCTTCGAATCACGCTTCACGCTCGTGCTCGTAGTGCCGATATACCTCTTTGTCATCCTGAGCCCTTCGACTGCACTCGGCGCGCTCAGGGTAAACTCCGTCCCGAATGCGGTGAGTGGCCGGATAGCGCTATATCAGTCGCTCGCGGTGCTCGTTCCCGTTGCGGTGCTCTGGGTGCTCTACAACGAAGCACGATGGGGAACGTGGAATGATATCGGTTACGTCACCTGGTATCATCAGGACCCGGCGGGAAGTCCAATCGGCTCGCCCTTCCAACTGCGGTATCTCGGCTACGAACTGCGCTCGTTCTTTCTTGAGTTGCCGGTATGGGGCGGCCAACCACCGTGGCTTTTTCCCAGCCCCGACGGGACCGCGCTCACCTGGACGAGTCCTGCGCTCGTGCTCGCGTTCTTCGCGCGACGGCCGTCGCGGCTCGTCGAGATGCTCTGGATAGCAACCGTCGTCGTGGCGATCCCGAACCTTTTGTACTACGTCAACGGTTTCGATCAGTTCGGCATGCGCCATGCGCTCGACTTCGAGCCGTTCTTGCTTGCCTTGATGATGCTCGCCGTACGGGAGAAGCTAACGCGTTGGGGCATGGCCCTCATCGCCTACTCGATGCTTGCCGGACTCTGGGGGTGCTGGTTTTGGTCGTTCGTCTTGCGCCCGACGTGAAGCGGGTCGCTGCACGAATCCCCGCGTGGGTGTACGCCTGTGCTGCAAGCCTTGTGCTTCTGCTGATTGCAGCGCATGGCCGTTCGACGAGTTACAACAACGACGTCTATCTCGCCGATGCATTCTTGCATGGCCGCGTGACGATCGAGAGCTGGCCGGGCCCAAACACCGTCGACGCCGTCGTGTACCATGGCAGGCCGACGATCATCGAAGGGCCATTTCCGGCGTTCTTGATGATGCCGCTCGTCGCGATATGGGGTCTGGCCGCGAATCAGACGGCGCTCGCGATCTTTCTCTGCGTCGTCTCGATCGGCGTCGCGTGGACACTCTGCACGCGACTGGGATGCTCGACGTGGACGACGGCGCTGCTCGTGCTCTTCTTGTTCGCTGGAACGGACCTTTGGTGGTGCTCGATGCTCGGCGACGTGTGGTTCATCGCGCACACCGCGGCCGTCTGCGCGACCCTGCTCGCGTTGCTCGAGCTCACCGGGAAGCGCCGCCCGTGGCTCGTCATGCTTCTAGCAGCATGCGCTTTCGAGTCGCGCTTCACGCTCGTCTTCGCGCTTCCGTTCTACCTCTATGTCATCCTGAGCCAAACCCCGAAGGATCGTCGAAGGACCGCCGTATACTCATCGCTTGCGGTTCTCGTGCCCGTTGCGCTGCTCTGGGTGCTCTACAACGAGGCGCGCTGGGGGACCGTGCTCGACATCGGCTACACGCTCTTCTACCACCAGGACGTGTGGGGACAGCCGACGGGCTCACCGTTCAGGCTCAGCTACGTCCCGTACGAGATCTACTCGTTCTTTCTACAAAGCCCGGTACTTTCGGAGTGGCGGCAGCAAGCGCAGTGGCCGATCTTCAAAGTCGATCCTCACGGCATCGCCCTCCCATTTGCGAGCCCGGCGATGATCTTAGCCTTTCTCGCGCGCGAGCCGCGGCGGCTCGTCATCGCGCTCTGGATCACGATCGTGCTCGTCGTGGCACCGAGCCTCTGTTACTACTTGAACGGTTGGTTTCAGTTCGGCATGCGCCACGCGCTTGATTTTGTGCCGTTCCTTCTCGTGCTCATGGCGCTCGGCGTGCGGGAGCACTTCCCGAAATGGGGTATCGCGCTTTGCATGTACAGCGCGCTGGTTGGCGCATGGGGGGTCTGGTATTGGGACACATTCTTCAGGACCGGAAACTAGCGAAGCCTCCGCTAGTTGTGCGCCTGGCTTAGCGTCCAGTTAGCCCCTTGCGCGTCGAGCCGCGCGGCTTCGTGGGTCGCCGGCCGCGCCGACTGTACCGAGGAAACTCGTTCGTCTCTTCGAGCGCCGCGAGGAGTGCATCCGCGTTGATGAAGTCGTCCTCGCGAGCGCGCCGAGCTAGCTCTGCATCCGTCGGCGCGTGTGGAGACCACGGTTCGAGCAACCCGCCAAGGCTGATGCCGAGCCCCTTCGCGAGCCGGTCCAGCGTTGTGAGTCTGACATCACCCCGGCCCTGCTCAAGTTCCGAGATAATTGCGCGTGACACGCCTGTTCGCCGAGCAAGAGTGGCTTGGGACAAGCCCTTCTTTGCTCGTTGGATGACTAGGTTGACCCGTAGCGCTCTGTTGGGGCTAACGGTCGGTTCTCGAAGTGCCATCTCTTTCCTAGGCTAGCACGCGCGGGGGGAATTGTCCAGGCAGCTGTTCAATAGAATGCTGTTAAAACTTGACAATAGATGCAGTATATGGTATATGATATGGTATTAATCAAAATATGGCTGAGCTACCTCTAGATACGGGCACTAGCGAGGCTTTAAAGGAATTGTATGAGGAGAATCCCGGCGCTAGGGCCCTATTTCAATGGGCCGCTGGCCGCCAAAATGATGCTACTCAAACTTCTATCGACCGATTGGCGCAGAAGGCGAGCGTCGACCGGCGGAAGGCCATTGAACTCGCCCGCGAACTAGAGCGGCTCGGTTGCGGTCGGTTCATAATGGGAAGGCGAGGCGCGCCGAGTCGGATTGAGTGGCAGGTTTCCTTAAAGAGCATTGGCCGAGCCGCTGCAGGAGATGCCGCGACCCTCGAGGCTCCGGATCCTGAACTGCTTGCTGAAAGCGCGGACCTCGCGGATACGAAGGTGACAGAAAAGGGAGAGCGCGGCCAAGGCGTGCAGACGGGGGCGCTGTCCATAGCCGAAGCGAAGCGGCGGCTCGCCGCCTCCCTCGGTGTAGCCCCCGAGGCGATCGAGATAACGGTCCGTGCCTAAACGCACTCATGCGGCGCGCGTCGACCGTGTAGCCCCTAAGCCTTGGGAAGTTCAGTTCGCTACTAGCGCCGCACGCGAGCTCCGGGGCTACGGCCTTGATGACCTTCGGTTTCGACCAACCCTTCGAGACCTGATTGAGACCTTGAAGGCGAATCCACTGCAGTTTCCGGCAAAAAGGGGCAAACTAAAGCATGCCCGCGCAGCCAGCTTGAAATTCGGCGCCGCAAGTTGGCGCCTCGTTTTCACAGTGAACCAAGCACAGCGCAGTGTTCGGGTGCTTTCGGTCGCACCACACGACGTCGCGTACGACCGGGCCGAGCGTCGGATCTGAGTTGGTTGCGCCTACTCCCTTCCATACAATACCGCGTACGGGTTGCCGTCGACATCTTTGATCGTCGTGAGCTCGGTAAAGCCTGGCCGGTCGATCGGGTCGTCCCAGTCGCTCGCGATGAGCGTACCACGGAGATAGCAGCGGGGATCGGTGGCGTTCTCGATCTGCTGGAGCGCAACGCCGGAGAGGTAGAATCTGAAGTAGACGTCGGTTGCGAACCACGCGGGATAGACCGAGAAACAGAGGCGTGCGTATCCGGCAGAGCGCGCGCGAATCGCGGCAAAGAGCGCACTCGACCCCGAGCTCCAGGCGTTCGAATAAACGTGCACGTACTGCGTAAAGTAGAAGGACGCGAAGAGGGCGACTGAGAGTGCGGCGTTTGCGATGAAGAGAGCGTAAAGGCCACGTTCTGCAGCGCGCTTGAGGCGCTGCGGCGCAAGCGCGCGCGCACCGTCGAGCAGCGCGGCGAATCCAAGGGCGGCAAGAATGGAGAAGGCGGGAGCGCCGGCGAGCGTTCGCGGGGCATTCGGGATCGCTTCGTTGGTGAGCGCGCCGCCGAGCGGGTAGGCGAGAAACCAGAGCCAAAGCCAATAGTGTGCGGCGCGCTCTCTGACGTAGCGCGGTGTGACGACGAGGCCGATTGCCGTAAGGACGGCGACCCACCAGAAGACGGCGCCGAATCCGACGAGGTATCGCCACGTTCGGCCGGGTTGCGGATCGCCGGTCGTCACGAGATACGACCAGCGAAAGTGCTCGAAGTAGTTCGAAAAGAAGACGCCGATCGACTGCAAGGAGATGCCGTTCGCGAAGGTCGCGACGCGATCGATCTTTCCATGCGTGAGCGGGTCACCCAGCAGCATCCAGAGCGCCGGAGCAGAGACGACGCACCAGATGGCAAGCGCGAGGAGACTTTCACGCCAAGCGCGGGCAGAGCGTGAGCGCCACGCGGAAAAGAGCATCAAGCCACCGCCCAGGAGCAGCGCGTAGAACCACCCCGCCATGTACGTGTACGAGGTCAGCCCGAGCAAAATTGCGCCGAGTGCGATCTCTTTGAGCGGGTAGTCTCGGCGAGTCGCGCGCAGCAGCACGTAGAGCCCGCCGAGTAGAAACGGCAACTCCGAGGCCGGCTCCCACGCAACGCGCGAGAAGTGCACGAAGATCGGCTGCGTCGCTTGAACCAACGCAGCGATGAGCGCGATGTCACGCCTCCTGGTAAGCTCGAGTGCGATGCCGTAGATGAGGACGATCGTGATGACGCCGAACGCTGCCGCGGGAAACCGAAGGCCGAAAGGGCTCTTCCCAAAGACGAGACTCGAGACGTACCCGAAAGGCGCGTACATCGGTGGATTGCGCGTAAAGCTGCCGGCGAGAAAGGGCTTGATAGTGCCGTCGATGTCGTGCCCGGTCGTGACGATGCTTCGTGCCGAGTTGTAGAGATCGATCTCATCCGGAATGAGCTCGGTCGGAACCCCGGAGAGGTCGTAGAACCGCAGTGCCGTCCCAAGGAGCAGCACGCAGGCGACGGCTATCTCAAACGAGTGACGGCGAAAGAAATCGACGAAGCGCGCGCGCATAGGCTGCGGCAAAAGCCCCTGCATGTGCGAACGTATTCGCGTAGAGAAGAAGAATTCTCTGCGCCGCTGCACGATAGCGTTCTTCGCCGCGCACGGCTGAGAGCCGAATCAGCGACTCTGCTATGAGTGCATTCTCCGTGATCGGGCGATCGGCCAGCGCGAGACGCCCAAGCCTCTCTTCGATCCCCGCGTGATCGTAGAAGCCGTCGCCCTCGGCAGAGAACCGCTGCTCGATCGCGGCGAAGAGCATCATAGCGTCGTCGAGGAAGTGCGCGTCGTGCGTGACGTCGTGCGCGTCCAGCAGTGCGCGCAGATACGACGATTGGTCGGCGAGAAGCCCGCGAACGCTCGGGGCCTCCCCTGGACGCCGCACGTGATAGAGCAAGCCGTCGGGATCACGTAACTGCGTCCGAATTGCGTCGAGCGTCCTCGTCGCAGCCGAGACGATCGCATCGTCGTCGAGGACCGCTCCGGCGAGAACGAGTGCACCCGCGAGCGCCGCATTGCGATCGGCATAGACCGTGCGATCGACGTACGGAGCCTTGCGCTCGCGGCGCTCCTCGAGAGGAAGCGCATAGTACTCCTCATCGGCGTCCTGGCTTCCCGCGAAGAAGCCGGATGCGCGATCGCGTAGGACCGTCATCAGGTAGCCAAGCGCGGAGCGCAGCGTCGCGCGCAGCTCGTCGTGGCGCGTCCGAGCCAGGAGCAGCGCGAGCACGCGCACGAGCCCCGCGTGATCCTCGGCCATCTTCTCGAAGTGCGGGATCGACCAGTCGCGCGTCGTCGAGTACCGAAAGAATCCGCCCTCGACGTGATCGTACATTCCGCCGCGGGCCATCGCAAGCAGCGTCCGAACGACCATGCTGAGGTAACGCTCGTTGCCGCTCATCTCCGACTCGAGTAGCAAAAACTCCAGCAGCTCAGGCTGCGGAAACTTCGGCGCATCGCCAAAGCCTGCGTACTCTTCGTCAAAGTTTTGCGCGACCGACTTGGCAAACGCTTCGACGCTCTCTGAGCGCAACGAGGCGGTCGCCGAAGCCGCCCCAGTATGCCGCATCTCGCGCATCTCAGCTGCACGACGCGCGACCTCCTCACGGTGCTCCTCGTACCAGCGTGCCACCTCGTCGAGCACGGTGCGCATTTGTTCGGGCGGAAGGTAGGTGGCGCCGGTCAGCGTCGTCCCGTCGGGGGCAAGGAATGCGGTCGTCGGCCACCCGCCCATGTTGTAGCGCGCATTGACGTCGGGGCGCTCGTCGTTGTCGACCCGAACGGGGACGTAGCGCTCGCGGACCGATGTTATGACCTCGGGATCGGAGTAGGTCGTTTCGTCCATGACGTGGCACCAGTGACACCAGACCGCGGAGATCGCGAGGAGAATCGGCTTGCGCTCGCGCTCTGCCTGCGCGAATGCCTCGCTCGACCACGGGCGCCATGGGATCTCGCGCGCGCGGTTCGGTTTAGGCGAGAAGCGGAAGTCGGGCATAATGCGTGAAGGAGGGGATATGGCTCAGTTGCTTTGGACGCTCATGGTTGTCTTCTTCGTTTTGTGGCTGCTCGGGTGGCTCTTATTCCACCTTATCGGGTGGAGCATTCACATCCTATTGGTCGTCGCGATTATCTTGCTGATCATCAACCTGGTGAGAGGTCGTGGCCGTACGGCGTAAGTCCACGCTCGACGCGTACCATAAAAAACGCGACTTCGGCAGCACGCCGGAACCGCGTGGAAAGCGCGAGCGTCCGTCGGAGAAGCCGCGCTTCGTCGTGCAGATGCACCATGCGTCGCGCCTGCATTGGGACTTCCGTCTCGAGGCCGCAGGCGCGCTCGCCTCATGGGCGGTCCCGAAGGGGCCGACGCTCGTTCCGGGAGAGCGGCGCCTCGCGATGCGCGTCGAGGACCATCCGCTCGATTACCGCAATTTCGAAGGGAACATTCCGCACGGGCAATACGGTGCCGGCAGCGTTATCGTGTGGGACCGCGGCACGTACGAGCTCTTCGAAGGGACGAGCCCCGCGAAAGAGATCGAGAAAGGCAAGATAAAGTTCATCTTGCACGGAGAGAAGCTCAAAGGGCTCTTCACGCTGGTGCGCATCAAGCCGCGGGAGGGAGAGAGCGGCGAGCCGTGGCTGCTCTTCAAGGATCGTGACGAGTATGCGAAGACGAGCTGGGACATCACGCGCCACTCGCGTTCGGTGAAGAGCGGGAAGACGCTCGACGAGATCGGGCGGGACCCGACGTCGCGCACGTGGCAGTCGCGCAGGGCTTCACGTTATGCGGCGGCGCCGCTTGCGAAGACGCGCCGCGATCCGATGCCTAGACTCAAGGGCGTCATGCTCTCGACGCTCGTACGCGAACCGTTCGACGACGACGATTGGCTCTTCGAGATCAAATGGGACGGCTATCGCGCAATCTGCACGATTGACGAAAAGGGAACAATGACCTTGCGCTCGCGCAATGGCCTCGATCTTCTCAAGCGATTTCCTCAGGCAGCGGGATTGGCACAGGCGTTCGCTTCGATTCCGATCGAAGTAGACGGCGAGCTCTGCTGCCTCGATAGTCGGGGCCGCTCGAGCTTCCAGAAACTGCAAGACGCGGCGAAGACGAAGGCGCCGATCGTCTACGTCGTCTTCGACGTCATCTACGCCGACGGCCGCGATCTGCGGCACGAGCCGCTCGAGACGCGCAAAGCGTTACTCGAGGGACTCATCCGCGACGACGATCTCGTGCTCTATTCGAAGCACATCGTCGGAAAGGGCAAAGAGTTCTTCGCGCTCGCGCGCAAGCGTGGACTCGAGGGCGTCGTCGCGAAGCGGCGCGACTCTACGTACGAGGAGAGGCGCAGCAAAGCGTGGCTGAAGATCAAGGCGCACCTCGAACAGGAGCTCGTCATCGGCGGCTGGACCGATCCGCAAGGCACGCGCGCCGGCTTCGGCTCGCTGCTGCTCGGTGCGTACGACGGCGGGAAGCTCATCTATGCGGGCAACGTCGGCACCGGCTTCAGCGAGGAGCGGCTCGGGGAGCTGCACGCGGCGCTCAAAGAGCTCGCGCGGAAGACGTCGCCCTTCGCGCAAGGTGACGTGCTTCGCGGGGCGCACTACGTCGAGCCGAAGCTCGTCGCGCAGGTGCGATTTGCCGAATGGACGCGCGACGGGCTCGTGCGTCAAGCAAGCTTCTTGGGCTTGCGCGCGGACAAAGCAGCGCGAGACGTCGTGCGCGAGATCCCCGCGTGAAACGCTCGGGAGCGGCAGAGAAACGCGCGCAGGCGCGCGTCGAGAACCGCACGCTCTCCCTCTCGAATCTCGACAAGGTGCTCTGGCCGCGCGACGGTTACACGAAACGCGACCTCATCGACTACTACTATCGCGTGCGCGAGGCGATCCTACCGCATCTCGAGCGGCGTCCATTGACACTCGAACGTTTTCCCAACGGTATTGCGGCAGGGTCGTTCTTCGAGAAGAACGTTCCACAGGGACTGCCGGAATGGGTGCACCGTGTGACGCTCTCGAACCCCGGCGGACGACGCGCGAAGATCACGTACGTCGTCTGTAACGACGCGCCGACACTCGTCTACCTCGCGAACCTCGCCGCGATCGTACTGCACATCTGGACGTCGCGGGTCGGATCGCTCGACGAACCGGATTTCGTGCTCTTCGATCTCGATCCCGCGGAGCGATGCACGCTCAAGACGCTCGCGACGGTCACGCTCGAGATACGCGACGCGCTCAGTGAAACGGGGCTGTCGCCGCTCGTGAAGACGACCGGCGGCACGGGATTACACGTCGTCGTTCCGCTGGCGCGGGGGCACTCGTACGAGCAGGCGAAGATTTTCGCCGAGCTCGTGGCGCGTCGCGTCGCACATACGTGCGGCGATCTCGTGACGCTCGAACGCATGATTGCAAAGCGCTTGCAGAGCGCCGTCTACATCGACTACGTGCAGGTCGGCCACGGGAAGACGCTCGTCTCGCCCTTCTCGGTTCGGCCGCGCGACGGAGCTCCGGTCTCGTGGCCGCTCGATTGGAGCGAGATCGAAGCCTTCAAGCGCTCGCGCGCGCCGGTTCCGGCGGAGGTGTTTGGGAAATATACGATCCGCACCGTTCCCAAGGCGCTCGAGCAGGAGGGGGACCGCTGGAGCGGGCGTAGCTGGAAGGAGGCGAGGCTCGCCACGGTTTTGGAGCGCGCCCGCACCCTTTGGAGGTAAAGGTTTCCTGATGGCACGCGCGATTTGGTCCGGCACGATCTCCTTCGGCTTGGTGACGATCCCCGTCAAACTTGCGATCGCGGTACGAAGCCACGACCTTTCGTTCCACATGTTGCACAAGAAAGATGAAGGGCGCATCAAGTTCGAGCGCACCTGCAGCATCGACGGCAAGGTCGTCCCGTGGGACGAGATCGTCAAGGGCTACGAGTACGAAAAAGGCGAGTACGTCGTGCTCACCGACGCCGACTTCGAGCGCATCGATCCAAAGGTGACGAACACGATCGACATCCTCGAGTTCGTCTCGCTCGATCAAATCGACTCGATGTACTTCGAGCAACCCTACTACCTCGAGCCGACGAAGGCGGGACGCCACGCCTATGCACTGTTGCGCGAGGTGCTCGAGGATTCCGGCCGCGTCGCGATCGCGCGCATCGTCATTCGCACGAAGGAGTATCTCGCGGCGCTCAAGCCGTCGGGGCATGCGCTCGTCCTCGATCTCATGCGTTGGTCCAACGAAGTCGTCGACGAGTCGTCCCTCGACCTCCCTGAGCGCGAGAAGGTTCCGGCGAACGAGATGCGCATGGCGAAGATGCTCGTCGATTCAATGACCGTGGACGAGTTCGAGCCGAAGAAGTTTCCGAACCGTTATCGGGAGGAGCTCCTCGCGATCATCAACGCGCGCGTCTCCGGCAGAGAGCTGCCGAAGATAAAGAAGGTCGTGCCGGCGCGGGGGAAGGTGGTCAACCTCATGGACGTGCTCGAGCGCAGTCTCAAAGAGCGCGGCGAGAAGGAAACGAAGTCGCGACGCAAACGCGGCGCTGCTTAGGCGGTCGATGCATCGCGTCGCTCGCGGTACGTTACTGCGAGCCCCATGACCAGGCACGCGAGAACGCAGAGTGCCGGCTCCGCCCCGGCTGCAGCGGCGCCTGCCGCGCCGAGCAGACCCGTAGAGATCGGCGGCGCGACGATTCCTGAGAGCGAATCGAGCGACGATCCGACGCTGAGGACGGTGCCCTGCTCGCGATCATCCACCGCGTTGCTGATGATCGCGGTGATGCCGTTTTGCGAGAGCGCGGAGCCGAAAGCGAAGAGCACCATGACCCCCGCCATGAGCGCAATGCTGTGGACGAACGCGAGCGCGACAAAGGAGAGGAAAAGGCTCGCGAGCCCGATATTCGACATTCGCCGGTCGCCTGTTCGCCTCGAGACGCCGCCGACGGCGCCGGCGTTCATCACGACGCTCACCGTCGCGAACGCAGCGAAGAAGAAATCCGTTCGCGTCAATGTGAACGCGAGCTGACGCTGAAGGTAGAGCGCGATCACCGCGTACCAACCATATAGGCCGAGCGAAAGCGCGAGACGCTGCAGTAAGGCGCGGGCGATGACAACCTTGCGAAAGGAGAGCAACGCTTTGCGGAGGCCGACGATGTCGTGCTGGCCGCGGCGCCGCGACTCGGGCACGAAGGCGAGCGTTAGGAGGAGCGTGAGGACCTGCAGGCCCGCCGCGGTGAGGAACGGCGTCTTGAAGCCGTACTTGAGGAAGAGCACGCCGCCGATGGCCGGGCCGAAGACCATGCCGGCGCCGAAGGTCGCACCAATCATAGCGAAGGCGCGAGCGCGCTCTTTCGGCGCAACGAGATCGGCGACGTATGCCTGCGTGATGCCGATGTTTCCGCCTGAGACACCTTCAACGATGCGCGCCGCGAAGACCCACACGATGTTCGGCGAAAAGGCGAGCATCGTCCAGCCGATCGTCGCGCCGATTTGACTCGTGACGAGCACGAACTTGCGCCCGATATGATCGGAGATGTTTCCCCAGAGCGGCGCAGAGAGCAGTTGGCAGAGCGAGAACGTCGCGAAGAGCAGGCCGACGACGAAGGGCTTCGCACCGAAGTGCGTCACGAAGTACGGCAGCATCGGGATCAGCATGCTGAACCCGATGATGTCGACGAACGTGATACCGAGGATCGGTATCAGCCGTCGCATGAGGCCACTAGTTCGGCGATTCTACGAGACGGACGGTGACGTTCAGGCGCTCCTTCTTGCGCAGAACCTCAAGCGTATAGGTGCGGCCGATATCGATCGACGTGAGCGCTTTGTGCAGCTCGTCGACGCCGAAGAGCCGCGTGCGGTCGAGACTGACGATGACGTCACCTTCGGCGAGACGAGCGTTGTCGGCCGGGCTGTTGGGCTCGACCGAGGCGACGAGCACAGCGCGCGGATCGTTCAACCGGAAACGCTTCATCACCGCGGGAGAGAGCGCAACGTCGGCGCCCGCGATACCGAGGTATCCGCGTCGCACGCGCCCGTCGCGAATGAGCAGGCCGGCAACGAACGTTGCAGTGTTGATGGCGATTGCAAAACAGAGGCCTTGACCGGGAAGGATCGCGGTGTTGACGCCGATGACGTCGCCGAAGGCGGTGACGAGCGGCCCGCCGGAGTTTCCCGGATTGAGTGCCGCATCCGTTTGTATGATGTTGTCGATGAGCCGCCCCGATTGCGAGCGCAGCGACCGTCCGAGCGCGCTCACGACGCCCGCGGTAACGCTCGTCGCGAGACCGTATGGATTCCCGACCGCAACGACGAGCTGCCCCGGACGCAGCGTCGAGGAGTCGCCGAGTTGCGCAGCGGCAAGATCACGTGCGTCGATGCGCAGCACTGCAAGATCGGTGTGCGGATCCTCGCCGACTCGCTGCGCCTCGTACTCGCGGCCGTCGAGCAACGAGACGCTGATGCGATCGGCACCATGAACGACGTGGCTGTTCGTGAGAACGAAACCGTCGTGCGTGAAGACGAAGCCGCTGCCGTTTGCGACGCGGTGCCCGGCTCCGACTTCGATCGCGACGACGGCGGGACTCACACGCTCGGCGGCGGTCGTTACCGCGCGAGAATAGGGATCGAGCTCGCGCGCGAAAGCGGTGCGGGAGAGGGGAAGAACGACGCCTTTTGTCGTTGCGTGCATGCGTGAACGCTTGAAACCGAGCACCATAGGCGGGGTTTCACGGGCTGCCGAGCCGACCTCCTAAGG
>JASHOG010000072.1 GCA_030041225.1 Vulcanimicrobiota bacterium
GCCTGCACGACGAAGCGGTCATAGTAAAACTCGATGCGATCGGCATGAAGTCGTATCGTCGTCAGGGCGTCAGCCTGAGCGCACGTGAAACAGATAACCGCCGCAACGGCAGCGATCATGAAGCCGCCTCGCATCCTATGCCTCATCGACGGTTACCGTAACGCTTCCTGCACTCACAGCGCAAGGTAGGCGCGAATGCCCTCGCGCCACTCCGGTAGCGTGACGCCGAGCGTGCTGAGTCTCGCGCTTTCGAGCGCCGAATACGACGGGCGCGGCGCGATGTGCGCGCGAGGCGGGCCCGGACGTGGTGCCGCCGGGATACCGCTCTGCCGCATCGCCTCCGCGGCGAACTCGAGCCACGAGACCGGCTCTCGGTTGACCGCATGGTAGAGCCCGTACTGACCGCTCGCGAGCAGCGGCTGCAGCGCTGCGGCGAGGTGGCCGACGAACGTCGGCGAGGCGACGATCCCATCCTCGATCACGATCTCCTCACCGCGCCGCGCGCTTTCAAGGATACGATCGATGAACGATGCCTTCGATGCCCGCTCTGCGCGCCCATAGAGCCCGCACGTTCGCACCACGTAGGTGCGCGCATTCGCGGAGAGCGCGAGCGCCTCGCCTGCGAGCTTCGATGCGGCGTACGCGCAGAGGGGGTTGGGCGCATCTTCCTCGCGATACGGGCGACGCAGCGCGCCGTCGAACACGTAGTCGGTGCTGAAGGTAACGAACGCGGCGTTGTAGCGTGAACACATGCGCGCGAGATCGAAGACGGCGTAGGCGTTGGCCGCAAAGGCTCGCTCGGGCTCCCGCTCGCAGCGGTCGACGTCGTGAAAAGAGGCGCAGTTCACGACGAGCTCGGCGTTCGCCGCGCGCAGCGCCGAATCGATGCTCTCGTGATTTTCGATGTCCAGATCGCTCCGAGCCGGAGCGATGATCTCGCCGTCGCTCCAGCATCGCCGGATCGCCGTGCCGAGCTGGCCGTATCCGCCGATGAGGAGCGTCTTCAAAGCAGGTTGGTCAGGCGGTCTCTTCGTGCGTTACGATGCGCTTCAGCGGACGCCACCACGCTTCGTTGGTTTTGTACCATTGGACGGTCTCCAGAAGCCCGTCGTCGAACGGCACGCGCGGCTCCCAGCCGAGCTCGTGCGCCTTCGCTGCGCTCATCGCGTACCTGCGGTCGTGGTTTATGCGATCGGTGACATGCTGCACGTGCTCGCGCATCGATCGCCCGCAGGCCGCGACGAGCTTGCGCGTGATCTCCAAGTTCGTGCGGTAGTTATTACCGCTGAGATTGTAAACGTCGCCTTGCTCGCCGTGCTCGAGAACGTGCAGGACGCCGCGAGCGTGATCCTCGGCGTGCAGCCAGTCGCGGACCTGCAAGCCGTCGCCGTACACCGGCACGGGCCGGTTCTCGATGAGATTGGTCACGAAGAGCGGGATGAGCTTCTCCGGATACTGGTACGGCCCGTACGTGTTGCTCCCGCGCGTGATAACGACGGGGAGGTCGTGCTTCGAGCCGTAGAGCTGAGCGAGTTGCTCGCCTTCGGCCTTGCTGCGGCTGTACGGATTACGAGGATTAAGAGGGGCGTCTTCGGTGAAGAATTCGCCATCCGGGGCTTCTCCGTAAACCTCGTCGGTCGAGACCTGCACGAAGCGCCGGACACCTACCGAGCGTGCCGCCTCGAGGAGCACTTTCACGCCGAGGACGTTCGTATGGCGAAACGGCGCAGCGTCGAGGAGCGAGCGGTCAACGTGTGTCTCGGCGGCAAAGTTCACGATCACATCGACGCCGTCACCAATCGCCTTGCGCACATCGGCGGCCTTGGCGATGTCGCCTCGTACGAACTGATATCGCCCGCAGCCCTCGACGTCACGGAGGTTCGCAAGGTTGCCGCAATACGAAACCGCATCGAGGTTGACCAGCTCGACGCTTGGACGCTCCGCGAGCACCAGCCGCGCGAAGTGGGAGCCGATGAACCCGAGTGCTCCCGTAACGAGCCAGCGTTCTGTAAGCAAGCTGGCCTGCCTCTTCGCGGGCACCGGGTCCACCGTCCTCTCGATGTAAGGTAGGGCTCGCTAGCCCAGGCCTGCTGCGAACGCCTGGGCGGCGGCTAGGGCGGGTTTCGCCGCGAGACTGGACGTGTAAAGGCCGAAGTCGCCGGTGCTGCCGTCAGGTTGCGGCGTTCCATCCGTCAAGCAGTACCATATGAACGGAATCTGAAGATTGCCGCATGCGATTGCCAAGGAGGTCAGGTCCTGCGCCTGCGTTGCATCGGACGTCGCAGACGAGTCGATGCCGTATTCGGTAGCGATGAACGGCAGGCTCGTGAGCTTGCGCAGCTGTGCGATGTTCCCGGGCAGCGATTGAGCGGTCTGCCCGTACGGGTGAAGCCCGACCATCGTCACCGACGGTGGAAGACTCAACAGAAATCCTTCGTAAAACGAGAGGTCGATTCCGGACAAACCGGCGGAGATGACCTCGGCGGCGTTCGGCGCGACCGCCGGAGCGAGCGCGGCGAGGTATGCAGCGTACGCGCTCGCACTCGGTTCCGGGGGCCAAAAGTACGCTTCGTCGGGCTCGTTGCCGATCTCCCACCAACAACCGGGATACCGCGCCGCCATCGTTTGGTGGAATGCCGCGCATATCGCCAGCTGTTCGCTTGTCGTGGGCGCATCGGAGAAGTAGAGCGGATTTGTGACAGCGCTGATCAGGAGAAACTTGACGCCGGCGGCTTGCAGCGGGGGAATGACGCTGTCGTAGTACGACCAATCGTACACGCCCTCGGTCGTTTCGATGTCGTTCCAGGCCACCGGCATGCGGGCAAATGTGACATCGGCTGCAGTGACGAGACTCAGATTAGCGTTATCGTACACTTCGTACGTGAGATTGACGCCTAACTGGTGAAATGCCGGCGTCTGCGACGTCGGCGAGATCGTGCTTTGTGCCGAAGGCACGAGTGATGACCCGCCACCGCCGCCGCCACCGCATGCGACGAGTGCCGCCGTCGATCCGAGTGATGCGAGGAACAGACTGCGCTTCACGCATACAATAATCGTCCATGTACGCGCGCATAAAACGAGTGCTTACAAGCAATTTACACGGTGTTGACGATACGCGACAAACGCGGATTGCGCGCGTCTTTTTCGCTGAGAATCGGCTCCCGGCCATCGAGCGGCCAGGCGATCGCAATGTCGGGATCATTCCAAGCAACGCCAAACTCTTGTCGCGGATCGTACGTCGCCGTCTGCATGTAGAGAAAGACGACATCGTCGGAGAGCGCGAGAAAACCGTGCAAGAATCCGCTCGGTACATACAGTTGTGCGACGTGCGCCGCGCTGAGCGTCGTACCGTACCACTGAAGGTAGGTCGAGCTCTCTCGGCGCGCGTCGACGATGACGTCGTACGCCTCGCCGGCGAGCACTTGAACGAGCTTCGCCATCCCCGGCGAGCCGTGTAAACCACGGAGTACACCGCGTCGGGAGCGGGAGAGGTTCCCCTGTGTGAACTCGCCCGCGACCCCGAGGGCGTGGTAGCGCGGCCTCGAGTAGAGCTCCATGAAGGAGCCCCGCGTATCCTCGAAGATCTTGGGGCGAATCAAGAGGCTGCCCTCGAGCGGTAGCCGTTCGACGTCCACGGCTCTACAATAGCCGCAGACGCCGGCTGGGTCTAGGGCACTACGGGGTGAGGGTGGTTGGCCCCCATTTTGTAGGGTGACCGGAAGGAAGCGGGCCCTTTTGGGCTAGAATAGGCGGCGAACGGTTGGCACTGCCTTCCTAGCGGCTTATGGCCGCTCGGTATGCCTGTCTCCCGAATAACGCGTATCGCTTAGAAAAGTCGAGGTTTTTCTTCGAATGAAAGGTGTCATTCTCGCGGGCGGCCTCGGCACGCGTTTACGCCCGCTCACCAAGATCGCGAACAAGCACCTTTTGCCGGTCTACGATCGGCCGATGATCTACTTCCCCATCGAAACCCTTTGCAGGGCGGGCATCCGGGACATCATGATCGTCACCGGCGGGAACTCGGCGGGTGACTTCCTGCGCCTGCTCGGCAACGGCCGGCAGTTCGGCCTCGATGACATCGCCTACACCTACCAGGAAGGCGAGGGCGGCATTGCAGAGGCGCTCGGGTTGTGCGAGCATTTCGCCGACGGCGATCGCATCGTCGTCATGCTCGGCGACAACATCTTGCAGGATGACATCACGCCCTACGTACGCGCCTTCGACGAGCAGCGGTCGGGCGCACGCGTGCTCTTGAAACAGGTTCACGATCCCGAACGCTTCGGCGTTGCCGAGCTGTCGGGAGATCGAATCCTGCGTATCGTCGAGAAGCCTGCGATCCCGCGAAGCAACTACGCGGTTATCGGCGTCTACATGTACGACCGCAGAGTGTTCGACTACATCAAGCAACTCGAGCCCTCACCGCGCGGCGAGCTCGAGATCACCGACGTCAACAACGCGTACATCAGAGAAGACGCGCTGTACTACGACGTGGTGGACGGTTGGTGGAGCGACGCCGGTACGATCGAGGGCTTGCATCGCACGAGCCGCCTCGTCGCCGCGCGTCAGACGAAAATCTTCGACGTCCAATGGGAGGCGCTCTCGAACGGGAAGCCGACCCCCGTTGTCATCCCGAACGGAGTGAGCGAAGCCGCTGTCATCCCGAACGGAGCGAGCGAAGCCGCTGTCATCCCGAACGGAGTCAGCGAAGCCGTTGTCATCCCGAGCGGAGTGAGCGAAGCGAACAGAGTCGAGGGACCGGCGTAAGACACCGCTTCTGAAGCGGCGCAAAGCGGTCTTCGCGAGGACCCGAGAAGCCGTGGCGAAACACCGGTAGCGTGCCACGCCCGGCGTACGCGCTCCTCTGCTTTCTGTTGCTCAGCACACAAGCGGGCTGGGCGACCGGTGCGCCGGCGCCCATCTATCCCGACGGCGTCTCGAGGCGCGACGTCATCTCCGGGCTCTATCAGGCCGATGCGGGGTGGTGTTGCTGGGTAGGCAAGAGCGCGGTGCTGGAGCTTCCGGTTCCCGCCGGCGCCAACACGGTCGTCGTCACGTTCCTCATCCCGTCCTTTGCGACCGTTCCCTCGGGCACAGCGATTGCGGCGTCGCTCGACGGCCGCGCCGTTCCCGCGGCATGTTGCTTTCACGAGGGCGTCTATCAAGCAGCGTTCGGTATTCCGACGGTTGCCGCGAAGGATCGCCGCGTGATGCTACGCTTGACGCCGAGCACGCATTTCGTCCCCGCGCAACGCGGAATGAATAGCGATCGCCGGACGCTCTCCATCCTATTGCAAAGCGTCGTCGTCGAAGACACCGTCACCGGGCAGCGCTACAGCGACGGCGTTCCGATCGTGAAGAGCGTGAGTGCACAGGTCGTCGTGTGGTACCTCATCGTGGTGCTCACCGGACTCGTCACGCTGGTACTGAGCTTGCGACGCGCTGCGCTCGGATGGGTGATGCTGCTCGTCACGGCACCGTTCGGGTTCGCCGGCGTGACGATGCTCTGCGTGGCCGCGGCGTTCCTCTGGCAGCGCCTGTCGCTGCGGCCGCTCCTCGATCGCCGCATGGTCGCGATGACGATCGCCTTCGCCGTGCTCGTGCTCGTGATGCTCCTCTCGGCGTCCCACGCCGCCTATCGCGGTGCCGCGCTCAGTGCAACGATGTACACCGCCGCCTACTTCCCAGCGTTCGTCATCGCGGCATTCGCCTATCGCGTCGATCCCGATCCGAAGCTCTTGCGCAGCGTGCTTGCGTACGTGACGATCGTCGTCGCTGCGCTCGCGCTCGCGCAGCTCGTCTATGGATCGCCGGAGAGCCTCCGTCTCGACGGGCACACCGTGCGCCGAGTCGCCGGAGTGCTCGAGGGGCCAAATCAACTCGGTGCGTTCTTGGGGCTCACGTTGCCGCTCTTGCTGGCGCTCGTTTTGCGCAGCCGAGTTCGCGCGGAGGAGCTCGCCGCGTTTGCGATCGGTGGTATCGCGCTCGTGCTCACGTTCTCGCGCGCGGGGCTCGCCGCGTGCATCTTGGCCTGCGCGCTCGTGCTGCTCTTCCAGTTACCGCGGCCCGCGATCATCCTCGGCGCGGTTGCAGCGCTTTGGTTGACGGTCGCGACCGCGGTAATGGTGGACGCAATGAGAATACCGGATACAGAGGGCACGATGTCGCGGCTCTTCCCCGAGCGCATCACGGACCCGTACAACGGTGGGCTGGGAACGAGGGACGCGCTCTGGCACGGCGCGCTCGCAATGTGGCGGGCGCATCAGCTGCTCGGCGTCGGCCCCGGGAACTACGAGCTCGAGATCTCTCAGCTCGTTCCCGGTGTGCGAACGCACCCGAACAACTACTACTTGCAGGCACTGGCGGAAGACGGCGTCCTCGGCCTACTCGCGTTCCTGCTCCTTATCGGAACGACGGTCCTCGTGCTCTACGGCAGGAGCGAGGCGCTCTGCATCGGCGTGCTCGCCGTCGTCATTGCGTTCGCCTTCCACCAGCTTCTGGACGGATTGCTCATGTATCCGAAGGTGGGCAATATGTACTGGATCCTCGTCGGCCTCGCCACACTCCCTTTGGCGGCCCCCGCGGCGAAAATGACGAGTACATGGGGAGTCGCCGATGAGTGAGATTGCCCGCGTCTTCGACTCGATCTACAGCGCGCTGGACAGCGCATCTTACCGCGCTACAGTTCAGGAATACTCGAGGGAGGACAGCATGCCGGACTGGGTGCTTCCATTTAGCGCTGTCAGAGGTAGTGAACTCGAGAAGATCGCAACTCAGCTGCGTTTGCGCGCGGGCGATGAGTTTGTCGACCTGGGGTGCGGGCTAGGCGGCGCCGCGATCTGGGTCGCCGAGCGGACCGGGGCCGCAGTTATCGGCGTCGACATCTCTGCGCACGCGGTGAAGCAGGCGCAGCTCCTCGCGACCCGGCGCGAGCTCGGTGAGCGAGCCAGGTTCGTGGCCGCGGACATGACGCAAACCGGCCTCCCCGAGGGGTCGTTTGCCGGCGTGATGAGCGTCGATGCGGTTTTGCTGGCGGATCCCGTCGCTGTAGTAGCTGAAATGCATCGCCTTTTGCGACCCGGTGGGACTGTTGCGCTTACAACCTTTGAGCCGAAGGAGCCCCCAACGGATGATCCTCTCGAGAAGTGGCACGTTGGCGACTACGGTCCGTACTTTCGGGAAGGAGGCTTTCGCGTTGAGGTGCACGAGGAAATTGCAGGGTGGCGTGACCGGGCGTCAGCTTTTTCCGCGGCGGTACGCGCGCATGCCGATCAGCTACGCGCCGAGTCGGGCGATATCGCAGACATGCTCATTATCGAGAGCGAGAAAGAGCTGACGAGGCCACGGGTGTTCATTGCCGCCACGAGACTCTGATCACGAAGCGAGCTGAACGACGGGATAGGAGCGGTACGGCACCCTACAAGCTGGCAATCCCGATCACCGACCAATACGCGTCGCCGACCTTGGGGTAGATGAGCAGGCCGTCGACGATTTGGTGGAATGAGAACGCGATGACGACGGCGAGCACGCCGGTGCGCAGAGCATTCGGGCGGGCGTACAACGCGTAGATCGTGGCGCCGATGAGGAGCAGAAATGCGAGCAGACCGATGACGCCCTGCTCGGAAAGCGCCTGGAGGTAGTAGTTGTTCGGGTGCGTGCGAACGCCGGACGCGAACGCCGAGACGCGCAGCTCGTAGTTTCCGGGGCCGACGCCGAGCAGCTTATGCGAACGGTGCATCGCAATCGCCGCGTACCAGAGTGCGGCGCGCGTTCCCAAGCCGCCGTTGT